>CAYRJD010000001.1:0-3667 GCA_964424585.1 uncultured Acidimicrobiales bacterium
TCCGATCAGCAAACGACCTACAACTCACAACCCGCCGCGTGCCCGCTGTTGGGCCGACCACCGGCGATTTTCCCCGAAGGTGCCGCGATGACAACGAACGAACACAAGCAGAGCCCGAAGCACAACGAGGTCGTGCGCGCCGCTGTCATCGACTTCGAGTGCGCCTACAACAGGGAGGAGTTCGACGACGAAGCCGATCGTGAACGCCACTGGCGGTCGGTGTGCGAGATCGGCTGGCAAGTGGTCGAGATCGGGCCCGGCGCCAACGTGCGTCTGCTAGATGAAACGGGCGGCATGAAGTTGCGTCCGCCCGACAACCACTACGAGGGCTGGGACGCGCACGGCATCAAGCCTGCAGACACCGAGCACCAACCGACGTTCTTGGAGTTCTGGGTCGACGACCTGCGGCACCGCTTCGACGCGCTGGGGGTGTGCGACCTCATGCCGTTCGCGCGCAGCTTCGACCGCAACGTGTTCCTCACGGCCATTCGTTACACCGACGGGCTGGCCGAGCGGCTGGGCGGCGACGACCAGCAGGTCGCGCAGCTGGTGGCGTCGGCGGCGCTGGATGCCAACGGCGAGCCGTGGCGGTGGCGCAGCGCCTCGGTGGCGGCTCGGCTGGTGTGGAAGAAGCGCGGCAGGCGCGGGCTGGAAGAGCTCGCCGCGTGGAAGGGCATCACCTATGAGGCCCATCGAGCGCAAGCCGACGCCGTCACCACGGCGAAGCTGCTGGCGCTGATGGCCGATGAGCCTGACGTCACGTTCGAGATGCTGACCCCCGACATGCCGCCGCGCAAGCCGCCGCCGAGCGCTACGAACTGAAGTAGAGGTCTGGGTCAGGCCGGTCGATCAGCCGCGGAATTTCCGCGAGCAACGTTTTTGCATCCGGCTTGTGCTCGAACGCTAGCACCAGTATTTTCGCAGCGGTGGCGGCATCTTCTTGCGCTCGGTGGTAGGTGAACTTGATGCCAAAACGCTGGGCGAGTTTGCCCAACCAGAGGTCGTTCGTTTTCAACTCCGGCCAGGCGGCCCGTGCTGCGGCCTTGGTGCTGCTCCATCGCCATCGCTTGCCGTCGGCTGCGAGCCGGGCGTCGGTGAGGATGTCGGCGATCTCGCGGCGGCTGTGCCCGCGCGCCTCCATGCCGTCGCCGAACGCGAGCGAGTGGTCGAACGTGTCGACGTCGAAGCTGTTGGCGTGCGCCATCATCGTCGTCACGCCGAGCCGGTCGAAGCGATGTCGCAGGTCGTCGGTCCAATACTCCAGCAGCGTCGGAGCGTCTTCGGTGTCAGCGGGCGTGAGCTTGTGCACGTCGCGCCCCTCGTAGTAGTTGCCCGGCGGACGCAGCAGCTGCGCGCCGGTCTCGGGGTGCAGGCACGCCGTGTTCGCGGCGACGTCGACGTCGACCACCTGCCAGCCGATCTCGCACGCCGAGCGGAACACCCGAGCGCTCGTCTCGGCGTCGTTGCGCCAGCCGTCGGGTCCGTAGGCAGCTTCAAAGTCGATGACCGCCACCCTGCGCACGTCAAGCACCCGGCTCACGTCTGTTTCTTGCGCTATCTCACTCATCGCGCCCAACGCTAAGCGCGCCGCGGGTGTGCGCGTCGGCTAGCTTGGATGACAGACGAATATTGGTGTCCGCAGTTAGCGACACCGCCATCAAGCGGGAGCGCTCATGTCCAACACGATCAAGGCGGCTGAGCCTGAGGTCAGCCAACGCGTCGATGATGACGGGATGGCACAACGCATAGCCGCGGCTGTCGCAGACACTCTTTTCGGCGAGCGCGGCAGGCGTGCGTTCAGGCGTCGACCATTGGCTGGGTTGATGAGGCGAGATGTGGTCGCCGCGCAGACCGGGGCGCGGGTGCGCACGCCAACGGGCGGTACCGAATCGACGCGGCCAGCGTCGGAACTGCGAAAGTGCGAGACGAGTTCGACTGACAACGACAGCCGAGACGATGCATCGGTGATGCGCCCCACGCTGTTCGGCAAGCGCTGGACGATCCGAGACAGCGGGCACTGGGCGAGCTTTCATCGAGCTTCCGACAAGGAGCACCCGGCGTGGCGCTTCAGCGCGCAGGGCGGCGGCGAGGTTGTGCGGGCGTAGTGGTGGGTTCGACTAACCACGACAGCCGACCTCACCAACCGAGCGTCATCGAACGTCGGAGCCTGCCGTGGAGTTGATGGTCGCGATTGTCGGCATCGTCCTGGGCGCGTTCTTTGGGGTCGCCATTTGGCGGCACAACGACGACTGTGCTCGCGTCGACTGTCAGCGACGCTGAGGAGCAGCAGAGCTACCCCACTGCTGTGCTGCTGCACGACGACCGCATCGACAAGAAGCGCGCCTCCAAGAACTAGACAGACGGCACGCCGTACGCTGCATGCTGGCGCGGGAGCGGCTGCGCGCGCAGGCGACCGACGCGGCGACTCCTGTGCGGCAACAGGCGCGAGAGAAGCTGGGCGGGCGGCGAAAGACGAACCCGGCAGCGATGAAGCACTACCTGGTCGTGCTCGAAGAGATCGAGTCGCTGTCTGGCGCGCGTGCTGTCGGCCTCGCCGGCGACGTCGCGCGCGTGGTGGCGCACGACGTCGCGCTGGCTCGCGCGCGCGTCGCCAAAGCTGACGCTGACGCCGCCAGCGAGCAGGATCAGCGGGCCGCTGACGGCAGACGCGGCGAAGCGGCGAAATGGAGCGCCGTGCTGGGGAAGCTCGAAGGCGTGGAGCGCAGCCTCGCGGCCGCGCTGGCGTAGTCGTTCGCCGTCGCCTGTCACGCGGGCGTCGGTCGAGCCCGTGGGGGCGGGCTGGTGATTGGGCTGGCATGTCGGCGGCTGCGGTCTTACGTTGCTCGTTGGTGATCGTTGTCTGGTTTTCGGGTTGCTCGGCTGCGGCTTGGCTGGTGCGCGCGCGAGCTGGCCGTGCGCTGCGTCGTGCGCTGCGCGGCGTCGTGGGCGGTTCGGCGGGTCGCGCCGTGACGGCCGCCGCGGGCGTCGCAGCGGGCGGGCAGGTGCGGGGCGTGCCGGTTTTCGCGGTTCGACGGCCTGACGGCGCGTCGGACGGGTTCGGCGGGCGTAGCGTTCGTGTCGGCTGTGGCTGCCGAGCAGAAAGGTGTGACGCCATGCCCACGAACCCTCATTTCTTTGACGATTGCGGCCCTCACGGCCGCGGCGGCGGACGTGCGCGGCTGCGGTGGCGACGGTTGTGCGCTGTTGTTGCGGTTGCGTTGGTTGCGGCGAGCTGCAGCGGCGCGGAGAGCGAGGCAGCTGACCGTGAGCCGGTGCTGTTGACGAGTTCGACGTCGACGACGGCGGTTCGTGTCACCACGTCGACGGTGCCTGTAGCGCAAATCGCGGCGCCGGCGACGTCGGTGGTTCCGGTGACGGCGACCGCGGTTGAGGGCGCGGTTGACGCTGACGGTAATCGTTTGCTGGCTGGTGATGATCGTTATGAGACGGCGGTGCTGCTGGCTGAAGTTCCGATAATGGCAGGCAATTCGATGACCGACAACGTCGTGGTGGTGTCGGGCGAGAGCCTGGTCGACGCGGTGTCGGTGGTGTCGCTGGCGGCGAGCCGCGACGCGACGGTCGTGCTGACTGAGACTGGCGGGCTGCCGGGCGTGTTGCGGTCGTTCGTCAGCGAGCAGCGGTTCAGTTCGGCGACGGTAGGCGGCGG
>CAYRJD010000002.1:0-41507 GCA_964424585.1 uncultured Acidimicrobiales bacterium
CTGCCACAGGCGGACGGTTGGCTGCGCGAGGCCGGAGACGGTGCTGAGCGAGCCGAGGCCGCCGATGCCCAGGGCGGTGACGAAGGGGCCGGTGCTGGCGGCTAGCAGTCCGAGCGCGAAACTGCCTGCGACGTTGAGCGCGAGCAGCGCGAGCGTTGGGTGCCAGGTGGTTGCGCGCCAGCGCAACAGCGCGCCGAGTGCGGCGAGACCGCCGAATGCGCCGACGGCTAGCGCGGTCACGACGACGGTTGTCCGGCGGTTGGTGGGCCGTTTTCGTTGGGCGACGGTCGCGCCTCGCCTGTGCCGGGCCAGCTGGTGCCGAGGGCGTATGCCCAGACGCACCCGATGACGTTGGCGGCTAGCCAGCCGACGGCTGCGCCGACGGCGCCGGCGCGAAGCGCTTCGGCGACTAGCAACGCCAAAGCCGACATCGACGTGAGCGACCCGCACAGTCCGACGTTGAACCACGGCCCGAGCCGTCGACTACACGACCGCGCACGACCGCTGCTCCAGCCGACCAGCGCGCAGCCCACGCAGTTGACTGCCAGCAGCGCCCACTCCGCTGGCACCGCCAACGCCAGCGCCCAGCGCACAACCGACGCCCCCACGGCGGCACCACCGAGCTTCGCCCAGTTCGGAACCCCCTTAGCCAAGCTGTTCCACCTGCCGTCGTCGTCCGGCGCACCGCTCAGGGTGCGTGCACCGCTAGGCAGCCGCGACCACCTCGTGCCAGCTCGCCGCAGCTTCCGCCAGCCCCTCGATCAGCGCCTGGTGGTGCGGCACGCGATGCGGCCCGACAAAGCCGGTCCACATCGGGCTCTTGCCCCGAATGCGAGGTGGCAACTCGACCTGCACGCCCGCGCCCGCAGGCAAGTTGACCGGATTGGCAGGGTTTTGTCCGCGAAACTTTTTCGGCAACCGGTCAAGATCGCACAGCACCTCATAGTGCGGCAGCCGAGGAATGAGACACACCGCAACGTGCTCGGCCAGTCGTCGGTTGCGCCCGCCCAGCAGCACCGACCGCATCAAGTCGGGCTGGCCGAACCCGTGAATCGAAATCGCCACGTCCACATGCTCAACGAACGTCGCCAACGCGGCCGAGCACGCCGGGTCGAACAGGTGCGACGGCAAGTGCCACTGCTCATCCGGCCCCTGCAGCACCCCGTAATACGACGCGCCAGCCAGCTTCGCCGCGGTCGCCGCAATGTCGTCGGTCAACTCCTCCAACCACCCGCCGTGAAACGCCATGAACCCCACCCGCGACCGCAGCCGCAGCACCTCACTCACCCCTGGCCGCCCCAACAACTCAGCAAACGGCCGCTCCGCGTCCAACAACGACCGATCTCGCAAATGAAGAGCCACTGCCGCGACAGGCTAGGAATGGTGGGCTGCAAGGCGGTGCCCAGTGTGTCGGTAGGCTTTGCGCTCCGTGACCGACACCAGTGCCCCGACGACCGACATCGACGAAGAGCGACCGCCGCCCGAGGTGGGCGTGCGGGTCATCTATCAGGGCCCGGTGGCGCCGCACTGGGAGGTGGAAGGCACCTACGGCGACGCGACGCTCGTCGCCGAGTTCAGGCGGCGCACGATGGCGCGCCTGCAGCTGCTGCCGCCGCACGACCCGCAGTTCGGGCGCAACCGGGCGCGCGTCAGCCGCGACGCCGAGCGAGAGAACTTCGAGCTCGCCTGGGACATCGGCGAACCCGAAGACAGCGAAGCCGAGGACCACGAGGCGAGCCAGCAGACCGCAGCCGAAGCCGACGAGGCGAGTTGAGGCACCGCCGACGGCAGGTCAATCTGTTCGCACTCGTCGCAGCGTTCGCGCTCATGGCCGCCTCGTGCGGCGGCAGCGACGACGGTTCGGCCGACGACGGGTCAAGCACCAGCGGCGAGCTAAACATCACCGGTTCGTCCACCGTCGAGCCGGTCTCAAACCTCATCACCGAACGGCTCGCCGAGCTGCACCCAGACGTCGCCGTGTCGGTCGCCGGCCCCGGCTCGGGCGACGGCCACAAGGCAGCGTGCGCGGGCGAAGTGCCGGTGTGGAACAGCTCACGCCAGATCAAAGACGAAGAGGTCGAGTGCCTCGCCGAAGCGGGCATCGACTTCATCGAGATGCGGGTCGCCATCGACGGCATCTCGGTCATCACGTCCGCCGACAACGACAAGCACGTCTGCTTGAACTTCGGCGACCTCTACAGCCTCATCGGCGTCGAAGCCGAAGGTTCGAGGCAGTGGGCCGACGTCAACGACCTCAACGCGCAGCTCGACGGCACCGGCCCGTTCGACGACGACGACCTCGACATCTTCGCACCCGGCGAAGAGTCGGGCACCTTCGACAGCTTCATCGAGATCGCGCTCGAAGACGTCTTCGACGCCCGCGTCGCAGCTGGCGCGATCGGTGCCGACAGCGACATCGTCCGCGTCGACTACACCTCGAGCGCGAACGACAACGTCATCATCGACGGCATCGCCGGCAACACCTACAGCCTCGGCTGGGTCGGCTTCGCGTTCGCCGACCACGCCCGCGACCAGGTCAAGCTGCTCGAGATCGACGGCGGCGACGGCTGCGTCGCCCCCACGCCGCAAACCATCGCGGCGGCGCAGTTCCCCATCAGCCGCTTCCTCTACACCTACATTGATGTCGCTGCGGCCGACAACCCGGCGGTCGCCGCATACGTCGATCTGCTGCTCTCCGAGGAAGGCCAACAGATGGTCACCCAAGCTGGCTACGTCAACCTGACCCCAGCCGACCTCGCGCAAGCCAAAACCAACTGGGAAAGCCGCACCACCGGCAAGACCTTCGGCTAGGTCGCCGAGCCAACCGACACACGTGCTCACCGTCGACGACCTCCGCACAGCCCCGGCGCGCCGCGTTCGCAGCAACGTCGCGCGTGCAGGCTTCCAGCTCGCGGCGACCGTCACCGTGCTCATCAGCGCGCTCATCATCTGGACGATCGCGAGCGAAGCCTGGACGTTCATCCGCGGCGTCGAGCTAGCCCAGCTCAACGACGTCGGCTGGTTCCCGCGCCGCGGGCGTTTCGACCTCGCCACGCTCATCGTCAACTCCGCCCAGATCGCGGTGGTCGCGATGGCGGTGGCGGTGCCCGCCGGGTTCGGCGCAGCCGTCTACTTGAGCGAATACGCCCGCCCGCGCGTCCGCAAGATCATGAAGCCGACGCTCGAGCTGCTCGCGAGCGTGCCCAGCGTCGTGCTCGGCGTGTTCGCCATCAACTTCATCACGCCCACCGTGCTCAAAGCGTTCTTTTCCGAGATCAACTTCTTCAACAAGCTCGCGTCGGGCATCGCCGTCGGCCTGCTCGTCATACCGCTCATCGCCTCCATCGCCGAAGACGCGCTGCGAGCCGTGCCCCAAGATTTGCGCGAGGCATCGTCTGGGCTCGGCGCGCGCAAGGTCTCGACGTCGGTTCGCGTCGTGCTGCCCGCCGCGATGTCTGGGCTCATCGCCGCGGTCATCGTCGGCTTCAGCCGAGCGATCGGCGAAACGATGGTCGTCACCATCGCGTCGGGCGGCGGCGACACGTCGCTGTTCAACCTGAGCCTGTTCGAGCCCGGCGGCACGATCACCTCCGCGATGGCGGCGCTCGGGCTGGGCACCGACCAAGTCGCCGGCGACGTGCTCGCCTTCCAGAGCCTCTACTTTTTGGGCGCGTTCCTCTTCGTCGTCACGCTCGTGCTCAACATGTTCGGCGACCTGATCGTGAAGCGACTGCGAGAGCAGTACTAGATGAGCGTGCTCACCACCCCCGCGGGCGTCGCCACCGCCACCGCCGAGCGGCTGCGCCGCCGGCCAAACGCAGACGTCGGCGGCGCGGCGTTTCGGTGGCTCTTGATCGCGGCGACGCTGTTCGCCACCGTCGCGCTCGCGACGCTGCTAGCCGTGATGCTGATCGACGGCTGGGACGCGCTGAGCGGCCGCCTCTGGGGCTTCATCACCGCCGGCTTCAGCCAGCGAGGAGCCGAAGACTCGGGCATCTGGTACGGACTGATCGGCTCGCTGCAGCTCGCGTTCGTCACCACCGCGCTGTCGGTGCCCATCGGCGTCGGCACGGCCGTCTACCTCGTCGAATACGCGCAAGGGTCGCGCTTTGCTCGGCTCGTCGAGCTCAACATCCGCAACCTCGCGGGTGTGCCGTCGATCGTCTACGGCCTGTTAGGTCTCGCGGTGTTCGTCAACACGCTCGGCTCGGTCACCGGCGGCAAGAGCGTGATCGCCGGCGGCATGACGCTCGCCGCGATGGCGCTGCCCATCGTCGTCATCACCTCCATCGAAGCGCTCAAGGCTGTGCCGCAAGGCATCAGAGAAGCCGCGCTAGCCGTCGGTGCCACCAAGTGGGAAGCGCTGTCGCGCCAAATCCTCCCCGCGTCGCTGTCGACCATCATGACCGGCAGCGTGCTGTCGCTCGCACGAGCGCTGGGCGAAGCGGCGCCGCTCGTGCTGGTCGGCGCCGCCACCGGGTTCATGAGCTTCGGCGACTCAGGCGTGCTCGAAACGTTCACCGGGCCGTTCACCGCTCTGCCGGTGCTCATCTTCAACTTCGCCCGCCAGCCCGAAGCGGCGTGGGCCACCAACGCCGCCGCCGCCAGCGTCATTATTTTGGTGCTGGTCTTGATGGTCAACGGCACAGCGATCTACGTCCGCAACCGATTTGAACGGAAATGGTGAGAAAATGAACCAAGTTGTGCAACGCACGAAGCCGACCCTCACCGACGGAGCAACCACCGCGCCGCTCGACGTGTCACGCGCCCGACCGGCGCAGAGCGCGCAAGCGCCGGGCCGCACCACCGTCTTCGACGTCAGCGAACTCGCCGTCTACTACGGCACGTTCCGTGCGCTCAACGACGTCAGCATCGACATCGCCGAGCACGAGGTCACCGCCTTCATCGGCCCGTCCGGCTGCGGCAAGTCGACGTTCCTGCGCTGCTTCAACCGCATGAACGACCTCATCGAAGGCGCGCGGGTCGAAGGCACCGTCAACTACTTCGGCGTCGACCTCTACGACGAAGCCGTCGACCCCGTCGAGGTGCGCCGCCGCATCGGAATGGTGTTTCAAAAGCCCAACCCGTTCCCCAAGAGCGTCTACGACAACGTCGCCTACGGCGCGCGGCTCGCGGGCAAACGCCGCGCCGAACTCGACGACATCGTCGAGCGTTCGCTCGTGCGGGCCGCGCTGTTCGACGAGGTGAAAGACCGTCTGCGAGATTCCGCCTACGGCCTGTCCGGTGGCCAGCAGCAGCGGCTGTGCATCGCTCGCGCAATCGCGGTCGAACCCGACGTCGTGCTGATGGACGAGCCGTGCTCGGCGCTCGACCCCATCGCCACCGCCCGCATCGAAGAGCTGATCGCCGAGCTGAAGACCGAATACACGATCGTCATCGTCACCCACAACATGCAGCAAGCGGGCCGCATCAGCGACAAAACCGCGTTCTTCTCTGTCCAGCTCAACGAGGTCGGCATGCGCACCGGCGAGCTGGTCGAGTTTGACGACACCTCCACGATCTTCACCAACCCGTCCGACAGCCGCACCGAGGCGTACATCACCGGCCGAATGGGATGACATGGCAGTTGAACCGGTAAGAACTGAGTTCGATGCGCTGATGGAAGAGGTGCGCGCGGATCTCGTGCAGATGGGTGCGATGGTGTCGGAGGGCATTTCGGCGGTGACGTCCGCATTGTTGGCAGGCGACATCGCCGCCGCCGACCAGATCGTGGCCGCCGACGACGAGCTCGACCTGCTCAGCCTCGAAGCCGAAGACAAGTGCGTGCGGCTGTTCGCGCTGCAGCAGCCCGTCGCCACCGACCTGCGCGCCGGGCTCACCGACCTGCGGCTCATCGGCGAGATCGAACGCAGCGGCGACCTCGTCACCAACATCGCGAAGGCGATCAGCCGCATCGGCGGCATCCAGTTCACGCCCGCGCAGCGCGGCGTGCTCGCGCGGATGCGCGACCAAGCCGTCAGCTTGATGTCGAAGGCGATCGGCGCGTACGCCGACCGCGACGCCGGCGTCGCCGCCGTCATCGACGAGCTCGACGACGTGCTAGACGAGCTGCAAAACGAGCTGCTCGGCGAAATCATCGTCAGCTGCAACGACGGCGACCAGACCGTCCAGCAAGCGGTGCAGCTCGCGGCGGTCGGACGCTTCTACGAGCGCATCGGCGACCACGCCGTCAACATCTCAGAGCGCGTGCTGTTCTTGGTGACCGGCGAGATGCCCGAGCACGCCGGCGCCGAACGAGCCCGCGCTCGTCGTCAGAGCACAGCGACCGACCAGCTGGCGTGAACGCCGCCGCGGTCGCAGCCGCAACCAGCGCCGGAGTGTTCGCGCTGGCGTTGGTCGTGTACGTCTTGGTGGCAGGACGCTGGCGCCACTCACTCGCCGAGCGGCTCGGCCGCCTCGCGGTGCGTTTCGGCGACCTGAACGACCAGCCGGTCGTGCTCGACGACAGCCGCCGCCGGTTCCGCAAACGACCGGCGGTCGAGGCGCGCCTCGATCAGCTCGAAGGCGCGGCGTCGACGGCGTCGATGACCGCCCACGTCGCGCTCGCCGAGCGCAGCCGCTGGCAGCTGGCGCTCGACTGCCTCCAGCTGGGCGTCGTCGTCTACCGCGAAGACGGGGTCGTGCTGCAAGCCAACCGCCGAGCCAAAGAGATCCTCGACGCGCACGACACGCTCACACTCGTCTCGCGAGCCGTCACCGCGCTCAGTCGTCGGGCGTGCGACGGCGAGTTTGCCGAGCAAGACGTCAGCCTGACCGGTCTGCCGGCGAAGGTGTTTCACGTCACCGCGCAGCCCACGCACGACGGCGCCCGCAGCACCGGAGCGGTCGTCATCATCGACGACCACACGCCGGCGACGCAGATCGAGCGCACCCACAGCGACTTCGTCGCCAAGATGTCGCACGAAATTCGCACGCCCATCGGCGCGGTGAGCTTGCTGGTCGAGACCGCCGCCAGCGAAGACGACCCCGAGGTGCGAGGCCGGCTGCTGTCGCGCGTCGGCCTCGAGGTCGACCGTGTCGACGCGATCATCGACGACCTGATTGAGCTGAGCCGGGTCGAAGTGTCGGGCACCACGAACGACGAGCGCGTCGAAGCCAACGGCGTGCTCGCCGAGGTCGTCGCGCAGTTCGCGCAGCACGCCGCCGCGGCGCAAGTCGAGCTGCGGCTGCTCGGCGAAGCGCAGCCGCCCGGCGCGAGCGGCGCCTGCCTGCGAGGCGACCGCACGCAGCTGCTGCGAGCCGTCGGCAACCTCGTCGACAACGCCATCAAGTACTCAGACGCCAACAGCACGGTCACGCTGCGAGCCTCCGCCACCCCGGCCGGCACCGAGGTGGTGATCGCGGACGAGGGCATCGGCATTCCGTCCGAGTGCCACGGCCGCATCTTCGAGCGCTTCTACCGCGTAGACCCGTCGCACGCCCGAGCCACCGGCGGCACCGGCCTGGGCTTGTCCATCGTCAAGCAAGTCGTCGAAAACCACCACGGCGCTGTGCACGTCAGCTCAGAAGAGGGAGTGGGCACGGTGTTCCGGCTGACGTTCCCGCCCGTCGATGCCGACGTCACGCTCGAAGCCGACCTGGCGAAACCCCAGCGCATCCCGACGGTCAGAGGAGTTGGATATAGATACGAGCGATCCCACTCTTCCTGAGCGCGCCGGGCCCGAGCCCGTCAGCACCTACCCGCGCGCGCTGCACCCGTTCAGGTGGCTCAGCCGGACGCAGTTGCTGTCGGCGGCCGGCGACACGCTGGTCGCGATCGCGCTCGCCGGGTCGCTGTTCTTTGACATAGACCCCAGCGCGGCTCGCTGGCGCGTCGGCGCGTACCTGCTGTTGACGATGGCGCCGTTCGCGCTCGTCGGCCCGCTGATCGGCCCGCTGATCGACCGCATGACCAACGGGCGACGGGCGATGATCGTCGGCACCGCGATCGGCCGGGCCGTGCTCGCGCTGATGATGGCCCGCGACTTGAACTCGCTGTTTCTGTTTCCTCAAGCGTTCGGCTCGCTCGTTCTGTCGAAGACGTACCACGTGTCGAAGAGCGCAATCGTGCCGGGCATGGTCACCCACGACGGACACCTGGTCGAGGCCAACTCGAAGCTCGTGCTGGTGAGCGGCATCGGCGGCGCGCTGGCTGTCGGGCCCGGCCTGCTGCTGGGGCTGGCTGGCTCGGGCTGGGTGCTAGTGTTCGCTGCCGTGGTCTTCGCGCTGTCAGCGCTGCCGGCCATGCGCCTTCACGGCAACGAGCCTGGGCTGCGAGGGGGCTCCGCGCCTGCGCGCCCGCGCAGCTTCGGCGGCGGCGGCGTGGTGCTGGCGGCATCCGCGATGGCGGTGCTGCGCGGCATCGCCGGGTTCACCCTCTTTCTGCTGGCGTTCTGGCTGCGCGGCGAAGAGGCCGAGCCGTGGTGGTTTGGCGTCGTGCTGGCGGCGTTCGGCGTGGGCGCGCTGCTGGGCGCGGCGCTCGCCGGGATGGTGCGGTCGGTCGTGCGCGAAGAGCTGCTGCTGATCGCGATGCTGTCGCTGACCGCCGTTGCCGCGGCGTTCGCGGTGTTTGCAGGCGGCGACCAAACGATCGTCGCCGCGCTCGCGTTCGTCATTGGGTTCGGCGGCGCGGTGGGGAAGGTGTCGTTCGACGCGATCACGCAGCGTGACGCGCCGCCCGCTGATCAAGGGCGGGCGTTCGCGCGGTTCGAGACTCGGTTTCAGCTCGCCTGGGTCGTCGGGGCTGCTCTGCCGGTGGTGCTGCCCAGCGGCGTGCTGCCGTTGCGGGCTGGCATGGTTGCGCTGTTCGTCGTCGCCAGCGTCGGTGGCGCGCTCTATTCGGCGGGCCTGTGGGCGCTGGCGCGCGGACGTCGCCCCCCGGGCGAGATCGTCGCGACGCGGGCCCGTCGCGCCGCGAAAGGCACGCTGCGCCGAGCCGTGTCGCGCGCTAACCGACAGCGCTAGGCGAAGCGCACCTCGCGCTGCCAGTCGTGCAGCAGCTGCGCGTCGCCGAACACCTCGTTGACCTCTTCCGGAGCGATGCGGCCCCAAATCAGCAGGAGCAGCTGCGAGGCGGTCGACTTCGCCGCGACGTCGCCCTTCGCGTGCTCGCGGGTGACGCGACAGCCGTCGGCGTCGCGGGTGATCAGCCACTCGCCTTCGATGTCGGTGGCGTGCAGGTGAATGGTTTGGCCCGACCCCTTGGCCTCTTCGGCTTTGCGCATCGCCACTGCGAAGTTGAACGTCTCATCCAGCGCGTCGACGGCGAGCGCTGCGTCGAGCGGCGCGGGAGTGCCAGCCGCGCTCTCGGCGTCGTAGCGGTGGATCGCAGCTTCGTGGCAGACCTGCCGCTGCCACATCCCGTAGGTCTGATCGTGCGGCACGAACGACCATGCGGGTTCGTCGGCTTCGTGGCCGCCGAGCTGGGCGAGCACCTCGTCGAGCGCCTGGCGCAGCTGCTCGGGTCTCGTGCCGGTGAGCGGCGCGAGGGTGCTGGGGTCGGTCATCTGGCCGGCGGCCACCGTCGCTGCGACGAAGCGCCACATGTTTGTCATGTGATCTGCCAGCTCGCCCAGCGTCCAGCCGTAGCAAGTGGCGATGGCAGCCTCGGCGGGGTGATCGCCGGTAATCTTGATGATCGCCTCGCCGTCAGCGGCGAGCCGTTCCATCATCTGCGTTGAGGTCAGCAGCACCGTGGCCTCCTATCCATTGGTCACTGATTGCGGGGCAACCCTAGGCGAATGCTGATTGGCTCTATTCCAAGTCCGTCGTTCCGTGAGTTCTCGCTAGGCCCGCTCGACGTTCGTCTCTACGGGTTGCTGCTAGGCGTCGCCATTGTCGTGGGCGCGCTGATCGCGGACCGCCGGTGGGTGCGTGCCGGCGGCGAGCGTGGCGTCGTCGGTCAGCTGGCGTTGTGGGTGGTCATCGCCGGCTTCGTCGGCGCCCGGCTGTACCACGTCATCACCGACTTCGACTTGTACCGCGACGACCTGGGTGGCGTGTTCGAGGTTTGGGAAGGCGGCCTGGGCATTTGGGGCGGCGTGGCCGCCGGCGCGCTGGTCGGCGTGTGGCGGCTGCGACGCATGCGCGCGGACATCGGGCGCATGCTGTGGGCCGTCGCGCCTGCGGTGCCGGTGGCGCAAGCCGTCGGGCGGTTGGGCAACTGGTTCAACCAAGAGCTCTACGGCCGTCCGAGTGAGTTGCCGTGGGCGGTCGAGATCGAGTTCGCATACCGAACGGGCTTGCCGCCGGAGTATGCGACGAGCGAGACGTTCCACCCGACGTTCCTCTACGAAGCACTGTGGAACCTCGCGCTCGCCGCGCTCTTGGTGTGGGGCGCGCCACGGCTGTGGCGGTCGCTTCGTGCGCCGAACGGGGCGCTGTTCGCGCTCTACGTCGCCGGCTACACGCTGGGCCGCTTCTTCATCGAACTGCTGCGCATCGACGAAGCCACCGAACTCGCGGGCGTGCGCGTCAACGTCTGGGTTTCGGCTGCGGTGTTTGTCGCTGCGGTCGTGACGTTCACCCTCGCCATCCGCCGCCCACCCCCACCCCCACCGAGCCCTAGCGACCAGCTAGCTTCTTAGGCGGTAGGCAACGCTTCTCACGAACTCGATGCTGTTGTAGTCACAGTCATCGCTGAACCGAAACTCCCACAGTGCGTAAACATCGTGGCGTCGCTCAAAGAACAGCGTCCTAACTCGCTTGTCCGGGACGTGCGTGCGCCAAGCTCGGTAGGGATAGTATAGCTGTCGAATGATGGTGTTTGTGGTCTCGGAATTCTTGGCTTCAAGCAGGACAATCTGATCTCTTCCTTCATATCCGGCGTCGACTTCAAACTGAACTCCACTGGCGTCAAGTTCGTGTGGTTCGACACGAAAGGAGAACGATGGAGTATACTTACGTCCGCGTATCGTCAACTGAAGGGTGTCATCATCAACAAATGTTCTGATCATGCTCATTGCGTAGGCATGATCGACGTGCTGCATCTCAGAGTTGCCGATGTCAAGTGTGTTCAACGTCCAATCGAGCTTAGACGTGTAGTCGACAGCATTGGTTGGAGCAGGTGGAACATCCACGTACCCCTCACCTGGCACAAGGCAATACTGACCGTTCTTGGTCGGGAGAATAAACAGTCCATGCTCACGCATCACTGCTGGTACCTGCTCTCGGTTGGTCTGAGAGCACAGTAATCGCGTTTCTCGGTGACGTGTCTCGTTGAGACCTATAGTCGCTCGCTTGATGTCCTCGCTGCTAAGCGGAAACGGTGCCACAGAAAAGTCGTGACTGTAGACGTCTAAGAACTGAAATATCCGCTTCCATGCCGTATTGCTCGCCACGCCTATACCAAGGTGCGCAATCGATTGACCGATAGGTCGAGAAATGACGGCTCGCGCTCAAACCCGATATAGTTACGCTCGTGCATCATCGCTGCGACACCGGTTGTTGAACTGCCTGCAAATAGATCGAGCACAACGTCATCCGGCCGAGTGCTTGCGAGAACGATTCTTTCGAGCAGTCGCAGAGGCTTTTGTGCAGGGTGCTTGCCAAACGCCTTTTCCTTCTTGTCTGGAGTGTTGATGGCCCAGACGGAACGCATCTGTTTGCCTGGGCTCTTGAGCGTGTCAGAGGGCCAGTCACGGTCTCTCATGAGGTCGTAGTCAAAGTAGTGCTTTGCGCGCTTGCCCTTCCTTGCCCATATCAACGTCTCATGAGAGGCGGCGAACATTCTGCAAGCCAAGTGGGGCGCGGCATTCGGCTTGTACCAGCTGATTTCGTTCAAAATGTGATACCCGTGGCGCTGAAGAGCAAACCCACACTGATAGATCGAGTGGTAGGTGCCGCTGATCCATATCGTGCCGTTTGGTGCTAGGACTCGCTTGCAAGCTTCGATCCAAGCACTGTGAAACGCGAAATCTGCCTCCACGCCCTTGCTCTCATCCCACTTGCCCTTGTTGACGCTGACACGCTTGCCAGCGTGGACCGTCGTGCCTCCGTTTGACAGATTGTACGGTGGGTCAGCGAAGATCATGTCGACGGAGGCTTCATCGGTTTCGCTGAGCAGATCGATACAGTCGCCTTCATAGAGCGCTACTTGAGGCGAGCTGTGCTGGTAAAAGTAGGGCTCGGCGTTGACGAGGTTCCGAACGTCGGTCATGACAGGCATCCGTTTCGGTCGCGGTGTTTGATGGCTCAGCGTAGCCGACGGCCCGAGCGGCGCACGGCTAGCGCAGAGACGGGCCGCGATACGACTGAGTGAAGCCGTTGGCGAGCAGCCAGTCGTGAAGTGGGTGCGCGCTGGCGGGCTGGCTGTCGATCTTCTCTAGCTCTAGCGGGCGCATGCGTCCGGCGTCGATGGCGTCTTTCACCGCTGGCACCCAGGCGGGGTTGGCGGTGGCGGCGAAGGTGTGCACGCTACGGCCGCTGCGCTCGACGAACAACAGCGCTTGGCCGTCGGCGAGCACGACGTGCGCGCCCGCTGAGCGAGTGGGGCGTCCCGCGGTCTCGGGCCAATCGAGTGCCGCGCCGAACGGCTGCGCCGGGTCGGTTGCTGCTAGCACCAGCGGCTCGCTGCCACGAGCGGGTTTGGGGCGAGCGAGCCCCGTGTCGCCCCCGCCGGTTAGAGGGTCGCCCGTGGGTGGGTCGCCAGTCAGGGGGCCGCCGGTTAGAGGGTCGCCGGCGTGCGGGTCGCCAATGGACGAGCCGCCAGCTGGCGCGTGCAACTCGTCGCGGCACGCACGCAGCTGCTCGACTGCTGCGGCGCTGGCGAACTGCGCGCCGCCTAGCCCTTCGACGAAGTAGCCGCGCCGTACCCGTCCCTGCTCTTCGGCAGCGCGCAGCACTCGATAGATCGCGCCGAAGCCTCCCGGCTGGCCCTCGGCCACCACCGCGCCGCGGGTCACCACGCCGTGACGTTCTAGCAACGCAGTCGCCGATGCCAGCTGGCGAGCGGTATCGGGTGGACGCTCGACGAGCAGCGGCGCAATCAGCGACCACCGGCCCGCCGCGCTGGCTGGGCCCGACCGCAAACTGCCCGGTCGTCCCTGGCGCATGCGCGTGCGTCCGCGCCCAGCTCGACGGCGCGCGGAGGTTGACGCGCGGTTGCTTCGTCGCACGCCAATCGCCGCGCGCAGCGGCGCGAGCGTGTCGTTGGTGATCTCGCCTGCCCACACCAGGTCGTACAGCGCGGTCAGCACCGCCTGTTGGCTGGTCGGACGCTCACCGGCTCGGGCGCGCACGCAAGCTGCGAACAGTCCCTCCCAAAACGCGGCGCCGTGGCTGGCGAGATGCGTGCGAATGGCGTCACGCAGCTCGGCCGCTTCGCCGTCGCGGTCGGCGTCAGGTGTTGCGTCGTCGTCATCACCCGGGTTGACCGGCCCCGGCGGCTCCGCACCTAGCCCCGAAACGTCGGGCGCGAGCGTCGGCAACTCGTCGCGCCAAAACAGCCGCACCCGTCCATCGGTCGGACCGAGCGAGCCGGCGCCCAACCACACCAGCTCACCCGACGTCAGCAGCTCGTCGACGTCGCCGGGACGGTAGTCACGCACCCGCACCGCCAGCACGTCGGGCTCGAGCGTCGACGCGACGATCGGCGCGCCCTGCAGCGCTGTGGCCGCGTCGGCGATGGCGTCCACTCCACGACGAGGACGGTCGAGACCGTGCCACAGCGGCAGAAACCTCGCGTAAGCCGCGGCGTCGACCGGCTCGACCTCACGTCGCAGTCGAGCGAGCGAACCGCGCCTCAGCCGCCTCAGCACCTGCGCGTCGCACCACTCCTTTCCTGCTCCGTCGGGTCGGAACGCACCGCCCACCAGCCGACCGGCGACCTCAAGTCGCCGCAGCGAATCTTCAGCCCGGTCGACCGTGACGTCAAACCGAGCTGCGGCATCGGTCGTCGTGAACGGCCCGTGGGTGGCGGCGTGGCGAGCCAGCAGCTCATCGAGCGGCAACGTGTCGGGGTCGCTCTCGGTGAACGCGGCTGGCAAGCCCGGCGGCAGCGCGCAGCCGAGCGCGTCGCGATAACGAGCGGCGTCGCTCACCGCGATCAGCCGGGGCGCAGCCGCGACGCGCACCTCGATGGCTCGGCGCTGCTCTCGCAGCTCGTCGAGCAGACGCACCGCCGCGCTCTGGTCGGCTCCGTCGGTCGCCTCGGCAGCAAAGCGAGTGACGATGTCTGCTTCGCTCAAGTCGCCCAAGCGACGCAGCGCGTCGTAGAGGGTGTCGGCGTCGTACGTCCGCAGCCGCTGCAGCTGCGCCTCAACCTCTGTGAGCACATCGACATCGATCAGCTCACGCAGCTCGCCCGCGCCGAGCAGGTCAGCCAGCAGCTCGCGGTCGAGCGACAGCGCTGCCGCCCGTCGCTCAGCCAGCGGCGCGTCGCCCGAATACATGTAGGTCGCGATCCAGTCGAACAGCAAGCTCTGCGCCATCGGCGACGCGGTCGGCGTGTTGACGCCCACCACCCGAATGCGGCGAGCGGCGACGTCGCGCAGCACCTCGGCGAGCGCGTCGACGTCGAAGTGGTCTTGGATGCACTCCCGCGACGTCTCGAGCAGCATCGGAAAGCTCGGATACTTCGCCGCCACTTCCAGCAAGCCCGCGGCGCGCTGACGTTGCTGCCACAGCGGCGTGCGCTCGCCGGGCCGACGACGCGGCAGCAGCAACGCGCGTCCGGCGACCTCTCGAAACCGCGACGCAAACAGCGCGGTGCTGGGCAGGTGCTCGATGACGCGAGCGCGCACCTCGTCTGGGTCGAGGGCGACGAGTTCGCTGAGCGCGAGGCGGCTACCAGCCGCGCCGTTCGTGAGAGAGCCGAGCGCGCCTGTCGACGGGGCGAGCGGGCCCCCGAGCGGGCCAGCCAAGTCGGGCGCTTCGCCGTCGCCGTCGACGTCGCCCAGTCGCAGCACGATGCCGTCGTCGCTCCACAGCAGCTCGACCGAACCTTCGGCGCTGGCCGTGAGCTGCGACTGCAGCGCGATGCCCCACGGCGCGTGCACCTGCGCGCCGAACGGCGTGAGTATGCACACCCGCCAGTCGCCGATCTCGTCACGGAAGCGCTCAACCACGATCGTCTTGTCGTCTGGCACCACGCCGGTGGCGTCGCGCTGTTCGGCCAGGTAGGTGAGCAGGTTGCGGGCGGCGAGTTCGTCGAGACAGCAGTCGCGCCCAAGCTCACCCAGCAGGCCGGCGAGCGACGGCTCGCACGAACGCCACTCGTCGTCTGACGCAGGCAGCTCCGCGGGAATGCGGTCGACGGTGCGTCGGGTGAACTCGCCCACCGCTCGGCCCAGCTCCAGCGGACGGCCTGGCCCGTCCGCGTGCCAGAACGGCATCTTTCCGGGCTCGCCCGGCGCGGGCGACACGACCACTCGGTCGTGGGTGATCTCTTCGATCCGCCACGTCGACGCGCCCAACAGGAACGTCTCGCCGACGCGTGCCTCGTAGACCATCTCTTCGTCGAGCTCGCCGACCCGCGACCCGTCGACGGTGAACACCGCATACAGGCCTCGGTCGGGAATGGTGCCGCCGTTGGTGACCGCCAGCCGTCCGGCGCCCTGACGGGCTCTGATGGTGCCGGCGGTGCGATCCCAGCTGATGCGCGGCCGCAGCTCGCGAAATTCCTCGCTCGGGTAGCGCCCGTCGAGCAGGTCGAGCACCTGGTCGAACACCGCCTCCGACAGCTCGCGGTAGGGGGCGGCGCGACGGATGACGGCGAGCAGGTCGTCGGTCGCCCAGTCACAAACCGCCGTCATCGCCACGACCTGCTGGGCGAGCACGTCGAGCGGTTGGCGCGGGTAGCGGATCGACTCGATCTGGCCGCTCACCATTCGCGCAGCGACCACCGCTGATTGCACCAGGTCGCCGCGGTGTTTGGGAAACATCCGTCCGACGCTGGGCTCGCCGACCTGGTGCCCTGCTCGGCCGACGCGCTGCAGGCCCGATGCCACCGACGTCGGGCTGTCGACCTGAATGACGAGGTCGACCGCACCCATGTCGATGCCCAGTTCGAGCGACGACGTCGCCACGATGCCCTTGAGCTGGCCGGTCTTGAGCTGGTCTTCGATTTCCAGTCGCTGCGTGCGGCTGAGCGAACCGTGATGCGCGCGCACGAGCGGGGCGAGGTCGGCGTCGACGTCGTCGAGTTTCTCGTCGCCTTCGGCGATGATCTCACCGTGGCGCCCCGCGACCGACCAGCCGGTGCTCTCCGCTGCTCGGTTGACGCCGGTGGCGTGCAGCTCGTTCAGTCGGCTCGCCAGGCGCTCTGCCATTCGGCGGGCGTTGACGAACACGATCGTCGTGCGGTGCTCGTTGATCAGCTCGACCAGCCGCGGGTGGATGGCTGGCCAGATGCTGCGCGGCGCGGCCGCGCTGTCGCCGACGACGTTCGACAGGTCGCCCATGTCGTCGAGCGGCACCACCACGCGCAGGTCGAGCGGCTTGGTGCGCCCCACGTCGACGACGGTGACCGCGCGGCGGGCACCGCTCGCATCCCAGCCGCCCATGAACTCCGCGACCTCTTCGACCGGACGTTGGGTGGCCGACAACCCGATGCGTTGCGGGTCGACGTCGGTGATCTCGCTCAGCCGCTCAAGCGAAAGCGCCAGGTGCGAGCCGCGCTTGGTGGCGGCGACCGAGTGAATCTCATCGACGATCACCCAGCGCACGCTCGCGAGCGTGGCAGCAGCCTTCGACGTGAGCATCAGGTAGAGGCTCTCGGGCGTCGTGATGAGGATGTCTGGCGGACGCCGGATGAGCCGCGCTCGTTCAGACGCGGGCGTGTCGCCGGTGCGCACTCCGACGGTCGGCGCGCGCACCGGTGCGCCCGCGCGCTCGGCGGCCAGCGTGATGCCTCCGAGCGGCGCGCGGAGGTTCTTGTTGACGTCGGTGGCGAGCGCCCGCAGCGGGGAGATGTAGAGCAGCGACGTGCCGCTCGCTGGCGACTGGCGGCTCGCGTTTGTCGAACCGTGCGCGCTGGTCGAGTTGTCGCCAGCTGCTTCGGTCGGCGCCGGCACGACCAGCTGGTCGATGCCCCACAGGAACGCCGCCAGCGTCTTGCCCGAGCCGGTCGGCGCGGCGATCAGCGTGTGCTGACCAGCGGCAATCGCCGGCCAGCCCTGAGCCTGCGCCGCGGTGGGCGCGGCGAAGGTCGTGTCGAACCAGGCGGCGACCGGCGCCGAGAACGGCGCTAGCTCAACAGGTGCGCTCGGCACCTCGGCGTTGCCCGCTCGGCGTCGCTGCGTGGCTCTGCCAACTAGCGAGCGCTAGTTGGGCGGGTTCAGCGTGCCGTCGAAACCTTGCGAGTGCGTGCCGTCGCACATCGGCTTGGTTGACGACATCCCGCACCGGCAGAACGCCACCGGCCGGCTCGGATCGCACGTAGCGACCACGTTGCCCTCCTGGTCGGTGATCTCCGACACGCCAGACACGAGCACCGGCCCGTCGGTGAACACCTTGACTTGCCCATCAGCCATCTGTTGTCTCCTTGGCTTGATCTAGCTGGACTGCGCACCAAGTTCTACAGGCAGTGGCTGGGAGTGGAGCACTACGAGGTGGCGGGTGGCGCGGGTGAGTGCGACGTAGAGGGCGCGCAGGCCGCGGGGTTCTTCGTCGACGAGGTCGGTTGGTTCGACGACGATCACCGCGTCGGCTTCGAGGCCTTTGACGAGGCTGACCGCTGCGAGGGTCACGCGGGCGTGCAGCGCGGTGACGACGTCGCGGCTGCCGGCGGTCGGTCGCCCGAACTCGACGCCAGCGTCGCGCAACGCTGCTTCGACCTGATCGACGACGGTGACCGGCGACACCACCAGCACCGTCGCGTCGCGCTCGACGAACTCGGCGACCGCGCGCACCGTCGCATCGGGCAGGTCGTCGAACGCACCCACCGCGCGGAACTCCGCAGGCTCGCCTTCGTCTCGCACCGGCACCGGCGGCGCCAACTCGGGCTCGACCGCTGCCAGCACGCCCGCAGACGCGGCCAGCAGCGAGGCGGGAATGCGGTAGCCGAGCGTGAGCTGCTTGCGCACCACCTCCGGCGGCTTCGTCCACTGCTCGGCGCTGCGGTCACCTTGACGAAACAGATGCTCGACCACCTCGTCCCAGCTCGCCGTCGCCTCCGGCTCGGTCGCCTGCGCGAAATCACCAACCACCGTCATCGAACCGTTCAACGACCGACGCGACAACATCCGCAACGCCATCGGCGTCACATCCTGCGCCTCATCGACAACCACGTGCCCGTAAGTGCGAACCTCTGCGTCGCGATAGCCGCGGTCGTCGTGCGCGCTCGGGCGTCGCCCCAGCAGCGCGAACGCCTCATCTAGCAGCGGCACGTCGGCTTCGCTGAACGCATACGTCTCGGGCTCGCCCCGCTCGCGATACAGCCGCTCTTGCGCCTGCTCGCTCAGCCAGCCGCGGCCAGCCGACCGCAGCAACGCCCGACTCCCCAACAGGTCACGCAGCAGGTCCGTCGGCGACAGCACCGGCCACATGCGTTCGAGCGCCCGCAGCAAATCTTCGTCGTCTTCCAGCCACTCGCTCAGCTGCTCTGGCGCATACGACTGCCGGCTCGAACCGCTCAGCTCTTTCATGACCGCGTGAGTGACCCACGCTCTCGCCGGGTTGTGCTGGCGGAACCTGCGGCGCGCCCGAGCGATGATGCGCTTCGACGCCTCCGGCGACAGCGTGACGTAGACGGGGCCTGACGGCGGACGAGACGAACTGGATTGGCGGGCCTTAGGCAACGGACTCCGCGACGAGTGAGCATCGGCTCGTTCATCGTCGACCGGCTCAGCGCGAGTCGTGTCAACGCCAGGCACACCGGTGTCGGTCAGCTCTTCAGCGAGAGGGTCGTCATCGTCTCGCGTCTCATAGCCGCGACTCACGCGCAGCCGCAGGGGCTCGCGCAGCGGTCGCTGTCGGTCGGCCAGCGCCCGGGCCAACACATCCACCATCACCGCCGAACCCTTGATGGCGGCCACCCGCGGCGGGTCGATCACGCTTAGCCGCACCCGCACAAACAGCTCGGTGAACAGGTCGGCCAGCACGGCGATGCGCACGCCCGACGCGCCGAGGCTGGGCAGCACTCGCTCGATGTAGTAGAGGAACAGCCGGTTCGGGCCGATCACCAGCACGCCCTGACCTTCGAGCGGGAACCGATTTTCATACAGCAGGTACGCCGCTCGATGCAGCGCAACCACCGTCTTGCCGGTGCCCGGGCCGCCTTGCACGATCACGATGGGCGCCATCGGCGAGCGGATGATCTCGTCTTGCTCGGCCTGGATGGTCGCAACCGCGTCACGCATCTGACCGCTCCGGCGCGCCGTCAGCGCAGCCACCAGCGCGCCGCGCGCTCGCAGCTCGGTCGCCGCCTCGGCGACCTTCTCACCGGTGGCCAGTTCGTCGACGAACAGCTCGTCTTCGATGCCCTGCAGCTGCTCGCCCGCGGTCGTGAAGTGACGCCGCCGCACCAAGCCCTTCGGGTCGCCGGGCGTGGCCGAGAAGAACGGCTGCGCGACGTCGGCTCGCCAGTCGACGACGACCGACTCAAAGTCTTCGTCAGACACCGCGATGCGGCCGATGTAGAACGAGTCGCCGTCACCTTCGCCGTCGCTCTGGTAGTCGATGCGCCCGAACACGAGCGACTGATCGCCCAGCTCTAGGTGCGCCGCCTGACGCTCGATCGACGCTTCGACCGCGTCGCGGTCGAGCAGCGCCTGAGGCGTGCCGCCGGTGGTGACGTCGACGGTCTTGCGCAGCTCGCCGACCCGCTCTTGCGCGCGCTCTAACAGTCGGTGCGCGCGCCAGATGAACGCTTGCTCAGAGTCGAACTCTGCGTCGTGGGTGTCGATGGGGTCGAGCAGAGAACTGAGTGGGGTGGGCCGAGCCGCCTTCGGGTTGCCCGAAGGAGGTCTACAGCAACGACACGAGCAGCTCGCGCGTCGCCGCTCGTTGGTCTGCGTCGCCGAACGCCGCCATCAGCGCGCACGTCACGCCGCACTCCGCGAGCGCGCCGATGCGTTCACCGACTTGGGCTGCCGAGCCGATCATCGCCACGTCTTCGGGCCCGGCCAGCCCTTCGTTGTCGAGCATCGCCCGATACGAGGGCAGCGTGCCGTAGATGGCGTACTCTTTGCTCGCCCGCTCCTTGGTGGCCGCGACGTCGTCGGTGACGCACACCGGAAACCCGGCGATCACCTGCGGCGTCGCGCGGCCCGCATCAGCGGCGGCTTGGTTGATCGTGGGAACCGTCAGCTCGGCCAGCGTCTTCGGCCCCGTCATCCACGTGATCGTTCCGTCGGCCAGCCGCCCCGTGGCGCGCAGCATCTGCTCGCCGAGCGCCGCAACCAGCACCGGCGGTGCGTCGCCCGGCGGGGGAGTGATGTCGCCGCGGCCAGAAACCATCTCGCCCGTGTAGCGCACGCTGCGCTCGCTGAGCGCTGGCATCAGCACGCTCAAGTAGTCCTTCATGTGTGCGACCGGCCGGTCGAACGAGATGCCCCAGCTGTCTTCCACCACACGCTTGTGGCTCAGCCCGATGCCCAGGTCGAGGCGGTTGTCGATGACCGACTGCACCGTGAGCGCTTGCTGCGCCAGCATCATCGGGTGGCGCGGATAGGTCGGAATGACCGCTGTGCCCACTCGAATGTCGGGCACGTCTTTCGCGGCTACGGCGAACGCGGTGAGCGCGTCGTAGCCGAAGGTTTGCGGCGTGTAGTAGCGACCGAACCCTTGCTGCGCTGCTTGGGCGAGGTTGGCCCGCAGCTTGTCGACGTCGGACTCGAAACCGAAGATTCCTATTTCCATGGCCGCAAAGCTAGGACGACGCGCTACGCGAACGTGTCGAACACCTCTTCGAGCGCCTTGAGCTGCCCGCCCGACGTGCTGGACGGCACCAAGATCGGCGTGGCACACCCGGCGTCAAACCACTCCTCGACGCCGTCGCGCACGGCGCTCGCGGAGCCATACAGCGTCGCGTTCGACAGCCAGCGGTCGCTCATCGCGACGGCCAGCGCGTCTTTGTCGCCGGCTTCGAGCGCCGCCTCGGCGGCTTCCATCTCTTCGGTGTAGCCGGCTTGCTTCCAGTAGTTGCGGTAGTTGGGCAGCGCGACGTAGCCCGCGAGCGTCTTGCGGTTGCGCGCGGCCCCGGCTGCGACGTCGTCGTCGATCACGGTGGGAATCATGTTGCCGACGAAGAACCCGCCGGGCGGGTTGTCGACCCCAGGGTCGGCCGGGATGGCGGCGACTGAGTTCGCGAAGTCGTTGCGGCTGGCGTTGGCCCACACCGCGCCGGCGCCGATCTCGGCGGCCAGCTTGACCATCTTGTTGCGCAGCGTCGCGAGAATGATCGGCGGCATCGGCCCGTGCGCGTCGGCGGCGGCGCGCATCGCCGCGACGTAGTCGCGGGTGTCTGCGAGCGGCAGGCCCGGCGTGATGCCCAGCCGCTCATGGGTGGGTCCGTGCGTCACGCCCAAGCCCATCAAGAAACGTCCGCCAGACAGCTCGTGAATGTACGCCGCGGTCGACGCCAGGTCGACGGGGTTGCGAAAGTAGATCGGCTGGATCGACGTGCCGAACGTGATCGTGTTGGTGGCGTGCGCCAGCGACTGGCACAGCGCCACCGGGTCGCCCATCGACGGACAGAAGATGCCGGAAAAGCCGCGCCGCTCAACCTCCGCGGCGATCTCGAGCGTGCGGGCGCGGCGGCCTTTCACCGCGGCGAGCGAGATGGCGGGCATTTTGTCGGTGGTCATTGGCGTTGCCTCCGGTGGTGGCTTTGAGGTGTCTGTGACGGAAGGGCGCGACATTACCCTTGCGGGCAGATCGGGGCTGTAGCTCAGCTGGTTAGAGCACCTGCTTTGCAAGCAGGAGGTCACGGGTTCGACTCCCGTCAGCTCCACGGCCCGCACGGTGCCCAGCCCGCGGAGAGCCCGCACGCAAAGCGGGCACTCAGTTCATCGTCAGCCCGCCAGACACCGACAGCGTCTGGCCGGTGACGAAGCCCGCGGCGTCTGAGCACAGGTAGCCGACCGCCGACGCGACTTCGGCTGGCTGACCGACGCGCTTCATCGGCACCGCTCGCGCCATCGCTCCGATGACCGCGTCGCCGTCGCCGCTGTCGGCGACGATCTCATCGAGCAGCGGCGTCGCGGTGGGCCCGGGGCACACGACGTTGGCGGTGACGCCCTTGCGTGCGACCTCGCGCGCGATGGTCTTGGTGAACGCGATGACCGCGCCCTTTGCGCCGGCGTAGACGGCCTCGAGCGACGACCCGACCCGCGCTGCGTCTGAGCTGATGTTGACGATGCGACCGAAGCCCGCGTCAACCATCGCGCCCAAGCAGGCGTGCGTGGTGCGCAGCGTGCCCTTGTAGTTGAGGTTGATGATGCGGTCCCAAAACTCTTCGTCGGTGTCGACGAACGGCATCAGCTTGTCCCAGCCAGCGCAGTTGACCAGCACCTCGATCGGGCCGAGCCGGTCGACGACCTCGATCACGCCGGCGGCGACCGAGTCGCTGCTTGTCACGTCCATCGTCACCGCGATGGCTTCGCCGCCTCGTTCGCCGCCCCGTTCGCGAACGTCCGCGTTGATCGTGTCGACAGTCGCGGCGGCTTCGTCAGACAGCACGTCGGCGACGGCGACGCGCCTGTGGCCCGCCGCGAGCTGCGCGCAGATCGCCGCGCCGATGCCTCGCCCGCCGCCGGTGACCAGGGCGACCCGGCCAGGTGCGGGCGAACCGACACTGGCCTCGCTCACGACACTGGCCTCGCTCACGACACTGGCCCCGTCTTGGTGCGAACCGCGGCCGCCACCTGTGCCCACTTGTCGAGCGCTTCGGGGTCTGACTTGATGTGACCCTCGGTGAGGTACATCACCACCCGCGCGGCGGTGGTGCCGTAGCGGTCGATCAGCCGGTCGGCCATCTCGTTCCACGGCCCGACTACCGCGAAGTGCTCGAGCATCTCGTCGGTGATCTCGTTGGCCATCGCCGCGATGTCGCCGTTGGCGAAGTGCCCTCGCAGCGCGTCGGTGGTGCCGACAAAGCCGAGGTCGTCGAACTGAAACGAGTAGTTGGGCGTGGTGCCGTAGAACGCGATCTGCGTGCGAGCTTGACGCACGAGCGGCTCAAGCTCAGCCGGCGTGTCGCCCGGCGCGGCGAACACCGGCACGATCAGATCGATGTCATCCACGTTGCGGCCCGCACGCTGCGCGCCCTGCGCGACTTGGGGCAGCAGCCGGTTGTTGATGTAGTGCATCGTGTGCATCGGGTGCACGTGCACGCCGTCGGCGACCTCGCCCGCCACCCGGTTCATCACCGGGCCGACCGATGAGATGTCGACCTTGACGTCGCCGAAGTTGTGCGCCGGTGGACGCCACTGGTCGGGCAGCAGCGTGAGCTGAAAGAACTCACCCTCGAAGGCGAGCTTCTCTTCGCGACGGAACGCCGCGAAGCACGCCTTGACCGCCAGCACGTACTCTCGCAGCCGCGCCGCCGGATGATCGAAGCGAGACGAGTAGCGCCGCACGATGTGAGCGCGCACCTGGCTGCCGAGCCCCAGCCGAAACCGGCCCTTGGTCTCGGCTGCTAGCTCCCAGGCGATCTGCGCCGACACCATCGGGCTGCGCGGAAACGCAACCGCGATGCCGGTGGTGAACGTCAGCTCGGGTGCCGCCATCGCCGCGGCGGTCAGCTGCATCCACGGCACCTGGCCGGTCTCGGTGTAGAGCATCCCGGAAAAGCCAGCGGCTTGCACGTCGCGCGCCAACTTGGCGGCATCGTGCCAGCTCGACGATCCGGTCATCAGGTCAAAGTGCATGGTGGCTCATTTCATTGGCGGGTTAGCGGGCGAGCACATTAGAGCCTCGCTCGGCGGTGAGCGCAGCGAGGCGTTCTAGTCTTGCGCTATGGCGGAATACGAGTGGCTCCTGTTGGGTGAGGTCGTCGATCGGGCGGCCCGCAAGTGGGGCGACCGCACGGCGGTCATCTACGGCGACGAACGGTGGACGTACGACGAGCTAGCGCGCGACGTCGACGCCGTCGCGAAGGCGCTGCTGGCGCTCGGCGTCACCCGCGGCGATCACGTGGCGGTGTGGATGACCAACCAGCCCAAGTGGCTGCACCTCATGTACGGCATCGCCAAGGTCGGCGCAACCATCGTGCCGCTCAACACCCGCTACCGCTCAGACGACCTCGCCTACACGGTCACCCAGAGCCAGAGCCGGTTCATGATCTTGATGGAACGCTCGGGCCCCATCGACTACCGCTCGCTGTTCGCCACCGCGCGCGACGAAATCGAAGCCGCCGGACACCTCACGAGCGTCGTCATCGACGGCGAGCCGCTCCAACGCAGCACCACCTACAGCGACTTCCTCGCGGCGGGCGCGACCGTCAGCGACGATGCGCTCGCAGCCGCGGCCGCTGCCGCCACCGTCGACGACAAGATGATGATCGCGTATACGTCCGGCACGACCGGCCACCCGAAGGGCGTCGTGCACACGCACAAGCCGCTGCGCAACAGCCGCGAGCGAGCGATGCTGCTCGGCCACACCGCCAACGACGTCCACATGAACTACCTGCCGCTGTTTCACCTCTTCGGCTACGGCGAGGTCGCGCTGCAGGCCGCGCTCACCGGTGCCGCGCAAGTGCTGTTCGACACGTTCGATCCGCCCGCCATTTTGGACGCTGTGGCAGCCGAAGGCGGCACGGTGCTGCACGGCTTCGACAGCCACTGGTCGGATCTATTGCGCGCCCAAGCCGAGCAGCCCCGCGACGTGTCCAGCTTGCGAATGGGAACGCTCGCCGCGGGCATGAAGAGTTCGACGCCCATCGCGGAGGAGGCGCAGCGAGTGTTCTGCCCGACCGTCAGCGGCTACGGCATGAGCGAGACGTGGGCGTTCGTCGCCTGCACTCACCCGCTCGACAGCTTCGAGCTGCGCACTAGCGCGTCCGGCTACCCGATGGACGGGCTCGAGTTTGAGATCCGCGACCTCGACACCGGCGCGGTGGCTGGCGTGGGCGAGCCGGGCGGCCTGTTCGCCCGGGGCTACACGATCATGGACGGCTACTGGGACAAGCCCGACGCCACCGCCGCGGTGCTGTCTGACGACGGCTGGCTCAACACCGGCGACATGGCTTACGTCCGCCCTGACGGTCACCTCGTGTTCGTCGGTCGCCACAAAGACATGCTCAAGGTCGGGGGCGAGAACGTGTCGCCCGCCGAGGTCGAGGGCTATCTGCTGGCGTCCGGCGGGCTCACCGAGATCGCGGTCGTCGGCTACCCCGACCCTCGCCTGGTCGAGGTGCCCGTCGCGTTCGCCGTGAGAGAAGAGGGTTCAACCGTCACTGCGGACGAACTCATCGAGCGCTGCCGCGGACGCATCGCGAGCTTCAAGATTCCGCGCGACGTCATCTTCGTCGACGAGATGCCCGCGACGCCGTCGGGCAAGATTCGCAAGGTCGAGCTGCGCTCCTGGGCGCTCGACCGGCTAGGCGATCCCTCTCATGGCTAATTGGGCTCATGGCTAACGGCTGACGCCGATTCGGTCTTACGGCTGACGCCCGTTACGGACCGACGAACGTCGGCCCGCCCAGCGTGTGAGTCGACGCCAGACCCGCGGCGCGCTCGGCCTCGCGGGTTTTCACCTCGGCCCGAGCGACGACGTGGTGGTGCACCTCATCTGGCCCGTCAGCCAGCCGCAGCGTGCGCTGCGCGTGCCACATCTCCGCAAGCGGAAACCACTGCGACACGCCGGCGGCACCGTGCATCTGGATGGCTTCGTTGATGATGTCGCAGCACTTCTCCGGCACCATCGCCTTCACCGCGCTCACCCAAACCCGCGCCTCAGCGTTGCCGAGCGTGTCCATCGCCTTCGCCGCGCGCAGCACCATCAGCCGCATCGCTTCGACCTCGATGCGAGCCCGCGACACGACCTCCATGTTCTTGCCCAGGTTGATGAGCCGCTTGCCGAACCCCTCGCGGCCCACGCCGCGGTCGACCATCATCTCGATCGCCTTCTCGGCCGCGCCGATCGAACGCATGCAGTGGTGAATGCGACCGGGGCCGAGCCGCAGCTGCGAGATTTCAAAGCCACGTCCCTCGCCCAGCAAGATGTTGTCTTTAGGAACGCGCACGTCGGTGAAGCGGATGTGCATGTGCCCGTGCGGCGCGTCGTCGCCGCCGAACACGTGCATCGGCCCCAAGATGTCGACGCCCGGGGTGTCGATCGGCACGAGAATTTGGCTCTGCTGCTTGTAGGTGTCGGCGTCCGGGTTGGTGCGCACCATCGTGATCATGATTTTGCAGCGCGGGTCGCCCGCGCCTGAGATGTAGAACTTCTCGCCGTTGATGACCCACTCTTCGCCGTCGAGCACGGCGTTGGTGGCGACCTGCTTGGCGTCGCTGCTCATCACGGCGGGCTCGGTCATCGCATACGCCGAGCGAATCTCGCCGTTCAGCAGCGGCTCAAGCCACTGCTCTTTCTGCGCCGGCGTGCCGACCCGTTCGAGCACCTCCATGTTGCCGGTGTCTGGAGCGGAGCAGTTGAGGCACTCCGACGCGAGGCGGTTCTTGCCCAGCTCGTTGGCGATGTAGGCGTAGTCGAGGTTGCTCAAGCCTTCGCCGGTCTCGGCGCTTGGCAAGAAGAAGTTCCACAGCCCCTTCTCGCGCGCCTTCGCCTTCGCCTTGTCGAGCAGCTCGAGCTGCCCAGGCGCCCAGCTCCACCGCTCTGTGCGGCCTTCGCCTAGTTCGTAGAACTCTTCGGTGATCGGGTCGACCTCTTCTCGCACGAACGCTTTGACTGCTTCGTAGAGCGGCTCGACGCCGGTTGACATTCGCAGATCGAAATCGTCCATTCCGGCTGACTTGAGTGCGCCTCCGACCATTGCTGACTCCTTTGTAGTTGTGTGTGACAAGATTAGCGGCAATGATGAACTGCATTCGTGGCCGGTGTGAGTTGATGGCGGTCAGCGGGCTGGGATACGACCTCCGCAACTGCGAGGCGTGGCTGTTCGACCTGTCTGGGCCGCCGGCCAAAATAGACGCGGCGCTCGCCGCTGGCGCGGTGGTGCTGTGCGATCAGCACGCGTCGGAGATCACCGTGCCGCTGGGGTGGGAACTCACCGACCAGCGAGCCACCGAACTCGACCTCGGACTGTCGCGCAGCCAAGCGGCGAGCCCACCCAGCGAGGCCGCACCCGCAGAGCCGCCGCCACGCCCAGCCGACAGCTTCGATGGCGGCTCGACGCCGCTGCTCGAACGAGCCTTCAGAGTCGGTCGGACGCCCGTAGGTCGGTAAGCGTCACCCGGCCGCCGCCCGACAGCGTCGCCCTGAACCGAACGCCGTCGCCGTCGGCCAGCACCAAGTTGTTGCCCTCCGACGTGACGCGCAGCGACACGCCCGTTTCGGCTTCGAGCCCGGGGCGCGCAGCTTCCAGCGCCGAGCGCACCAGCTGTCGGCGCTGCGCCTCGAGCAAGTCCATGTCGAACTCGACGAAGTCGCCCGGCTCGGTGCCTGAACGGGTCATGACGGCAAACTCACGCCCGTGAGTTTGTGGCTGGCGGTGCCGCTATCGCTGCTGTTCATCTTCGTCGTCTATCGCATCGGGTTGCGGCTGATGGCGACGTTCTCAAGTCCGATCCCCGAACCGCCTCCGCCGGGCGAGCTGCGGCGCGTCAAGCTCAACTTCCGGTGCACCATCTGCGGCACCGAGATGCGCGTCACCCGAGCGCCGAGCGAAGAGCCGGAGCCGCCACGTTGCTGCATGGAAGAGATGGTGCTGCTGGTCGACGACGACTGAGCCGCAGGCTGGTCCGTCCGATTGGGCCGCGGGCTGGCCGCGGGCTGGTCTGTCAGATTGGGCCGCGGGCTGGTCCGCGGCTAGCGCCAGCGGGTCGATGCCAGCAGCCCGCCCAGCACGATCACCAGCCCGACGCCCAGCCAAACGTTCGACGCGCCGCCCGGCAGCCAGTCGAGGTAGTTGCCGACGATGATGAACGCGCCGAAGCCCAGCAGCCCGCCGATGAGCCACCCGAACCAGCTGGGCGAGTGCTTGACGTGACGTTCTGATTCGACGTGCGGCTGCGCGGTGCGCTCGGGGTGCGTGCCCTTGGGAGTGACCCGTCTAGAGATTGACCCTTTACTTGCTGACTGATTCACTGGCGTTGAGTGTAGGAAACTCACGAGTGCGCGGCCGCGCGCCTCAGTTCGCGATCTCTTCCTCGGCCAGCAAGACTCTGACCGGCTCGTGACGCCGCACCACTAGCTCGGTGCCTGCGACGGGCTGCAGCGACACCACCTGGCCGACTCTCACGTCGCCGGCGGCGACCGCGAACGGCACAACCTCGCTCGTCAGGCCCAGCTCTTCGAGCGCCACGATCACCTCAGCCACGTCGGTCGTTCCTAGCTCGGCCAGCGACGGCATCACCACCGTCGCTTCGGGCACGTAGACGACCAGCACGACCTCTGAGCCTGCGAGCAGCGTCGTGCCCGGCTCGGGAATCAGCTCGCCGACCTCGTTCAGCTGCGGGTCGTCAGCAGTTCGCTCGGTCTCTTCGATGCGAGTGTTGAACCCGAGCGCCGCCAGCGCGCTCTCGACCTCGACGGGCTCGGTCGCGTCGAGTTCGGCGAGCGACGGCACGGTGATGGTCGCCGGGCCGTCAGACACCACCAGCGTCACCACCGAGTCGCGCTCGAGGCCGGTGTCGGCCTGCGGGCTCGTTCGCATCACCGTGTCTTCGGGAAACAGCGTCGAGTTTTCGCGTTCGATGACGGTCTGCAGCTGCAGCCTGGCGAGCGTGATCTGCGCGTCGCTCAGCGACTGCGCGACCAGGTCGGGCACGATGACTTCGCCACGCCCAGATGAGACGGTCAGCGTGATCTCGGCGCCCTGGGGTCGCTCGTCGCCGCTGCGGACGCTCTGGTCGATGACCACTCCCGCTTCGACGACGTCGTCACGAATGTCGTTGCGGGCGACCTGTAAACCCATGCTCGAAAGCCGCTCGGCTGCCGCGGCGTAGGTCAGCCCCACGACCGCCGGAATCTGCACGGTGACTGCGCCAGACGAAACGAACAGCGTCAGCATCGTCGTCGCGTCGGTGCTTGGTTCGAGGCTGGTGCCAGCCTCGGGTATCTGGCCGAACACCAGATTTTCTTCGATCTCGTCGTTCTCTTGAAACCGAAAGTCGACCTCAAAGCCGGCGCTGCGCACGAAGCCGCTCGACCGCAGCGCTTGGTCGGCATCTTCCCAGTTCAGCCCGACCACCTCGGGCACGCGCAGCGGCTGCACCTCCTCGACGGTCGTGGTGTCGGCGGGTTCGTCGTCTGAGCGCAGGTTCACGAACAGCGCGATGCCCAGCCCGACGACGACGATGGTGAGCGTCACCACGAGCGCGACCCAGACGCCGGTGCCGCCGGGCGGGCCGGCTCGCATGGGAGTCGCGGGCGGGCCGCCGGTCGGCGGAGCGGGCCCGGTGGGCGAAGCCGCTGCGGTTGCTGGTGCCGCGCCCGTCGGGGCGGGTGACGCTTCGCTCACCGGAGGGCTGGGCGGCACAGCGCCCGTGTGGCGTGACGGCGTCTGACCAGCGCTGCTGGTGCCGGCGGGAGCCACGACGGGAACGACCTGGGTCGCGTCGGCGGCCAGCGGGTCGCCGCCAACCTCCTGCGCACTCTCGGTGAGCGTCGGGTCAACACTTCGGTGCCGCGACAGTTCCAGTGCGACGCGCATGTCGTTCGCCGAGTCGAAGCGGGCGCGCGGGTCTTTTTCCAGGCCTCGCAGGCACACCGCTTCGAGCGCTGGCGGAATGTCGGCGTTGAACTTCGTGGGCGGCGTCGGGGCTTCCCGCACGTGCTTGTAGGTGATGGCGACGGCGTTCTCGCCGGTGAACGGCGGCCCCGACGTCAGCATCTCATACAGCACGACCGACAGCGAGTAGAGGTCGCTGCGCTGGTCGATTTCGTAGCCCTGCGCCTGCTCGGGCGAGAGGTACGTGGCGGTGCCCATCACCGCGCCGGTCTGGGTCAGCTCGGCGCTCACGTTGCTGATGGCGCGGGCGATGCCGAAGTCGGTCACCTTCACCCGACCTTCGGCGGTGACCAGCACGTTGCCCGGCTTGATGTCGCGGTGGATCACCGAGTTGGCATGCGCGAACGCCAGCGCGCTGGCGATGTCGATGGCGATGTCGGTGGCTCGGTCAAAGTCGAGCGGCCCCTCCGCTCTGATGATTTCCGCGAGGCTGCGACCGTCGACGTACTCCATCACGATGTAGTGGGTTCCGCCTTCCACCCCCCAGTCGTAGACCCCGACGACGTTGGGGTGGCGCAGGTTGGCGGCGGCTTGCGCTTCACGCCGAAACCGCTCGGCGAACGACCCGTCGACCGAGAACTCACGAAACAGCACCTTGACCGCGACGGGTCGGTCGAGCATCTGGTCGCGCCCCAAAAACACCTCGGCCATGCCGCCTCGGGCGAGCCTGCGATAAAGCTCGTAGCGGCCGCCCAGCAGCGGCCTCTGGGGTGAGGTGTCGGTCACGGGGGTCTCGTGGGCGGCGGGCGAGGAGCCCTACCGGTCGCTCCGGCCGAAAGCGGCGTCGAGCAACGCGGCAGCGACGGAAACCGTCACGGTACCTAACGCAGGCTGCGACGACGAAGCACTGGTCGCGCCGGGTTGGGGCTCGGCGACCACGACGGCCACGAACTGGGGCGCATTGACGGGCGCGACGGCGACGGCGAAGTGGCCGCTCGAACCTCGTGCCGTGCTGCTCACCGTGCCAGTCAGCCAGCTCGCGGGGGTCGTCGTGGGCCAGGCGGGCGGCCCGGGTTCGCTCAGCACGGCGGCGAGCGCCGCTCGCTGCGCCGACGGCGCGGCGTTGGGAGTTGGGCTGCCGCCACGCTCGCGCAGCGTTCGGGCGATGGTGCGAGGAATGGTTTCATGGGGCGTGGGCTCTAGAGGCCCATTGTTGCGCACCGCGAGCTGGCCGGCGGGTGACGTCGTGTAGATCGCGTCGACCACTCGGAGGTTCAGCGGCTGACGGCCGGTGATGACGCTCGCGACGACCGCCGCGACGCTCGCCGCGCTCAGCTGGGCTGGCGCGCGGTCGGGCGGCTCACCGAGCGGAGTGCCGACGTGGCCAGACCACGCGTTCAGCGCGTCGGCGGCGACGGCCGGCGCCCCAGGTTCGATGATGTGCCAGAGATAGGCGCGCTCGTGCGGCGAAGCGAGCAGCGGCTGGGTTGGGTCTGCTCGCAAGCTCCAGTAGAGGTCGACCGCTTCGTGGCGGGCGCGTTCGTCGTGCGCTCGGGCCAGCTCGTCAACCGGCGCTCGATCGGTCGACGTCAGCGCCAGCACGTTGCTGGTGGCGATGTCGACCAAGACGGCGTGCGCCCGCGCGGGCGACGACAGGTTGACCAGCGCATCGGCTAGCGCGCTCGTCGCCGCCAGCTGAAGGTCGTGGCGCAGCGTGAGCCCGAGGTGCCCGAGGGCCTCGTTGTCTCGCAGCAGATCGACGGGTTCGGCGTACCGCAGCGACGCGGCGGTGCCGCTCAGCTCTGGGCCGTAGGTCAGCTCGAGCCCGGCGGCACCAGCCGCGGCGGAGATGAAGCCGACCACGTCGGCGTACAGGTCGCCCGTCGGGTAGGTACGCGCCAGGTCGCCCGCAGGCGTGGTTGCCACCAGATGTCCGTCTGCGGTGACGACGTCGCCGCGCGGCGCGCCGATGGCGACCGCGGAGCCGCGGGTGTTCGGGGCCGCGACGCGCAGCTCTGCGTTGCGCAGCAACGACGCCGACGCGACGCCCGCCAGCACGCAGAGCAACGCCAGCACGGTGAGCGTCGCCGCTGCGCGCACCCAGCGGCTCACGCTGCGTCCTGCGGCGGCGCCGGCGTTTGCGTCGCGCGGCACAGCAACGCCCAGCCGATGGCGCCCGCGAGCAGCGACGTCGGCCCAAACCCGAGGCCGGCGATGCCGAGCGTGGTGGGCGGCGCCAAGCCCACGCCCGACGCCAGCACGAGCACTGGCTGGACGACCAGCGCGCCGAACGTGCCAGCGGCTGTCGCCGCCCATCTCGGTTCGTGCGCGCGCGCCGCGGCGCGCAGCGCGACGAGGGCCACCACCGCGACCAGCGCGACGAGCACGGCGACGCCCGCAAAACCGAGCGCCTCGGCGAAGCTGTTCAGCAAGGCGGCGCTCGGGTCGTGCCCGACGAGCGGGCTTCCTAGCCCCAAGCCGACACCGACGGCGCCGCCTTGCGCGAGCGCGAACGCGAACTCGGTTTCGACGCCGCGCCACAGCGCTTCGAGCCACGCGGCCAGCTCGACGCGCAGGGCTGGGTTTGCTGCGACAACGACCGCCAGCGCTGCTGTCCACAGGGCCAGCGACCCGCTGAACGTGAGCACCGCGCGACGGTGCTGAGCTGTTTGTTTGGGGTTGTGTTGCGCCGACGCGGCCAGCATCGCGGCGCCGATGACGAGCACGACCACCGCAGCCACCAGGTCGCGCGAAAACCACAGCACGACCGCGGCACCGACTCCTACGACGAGCGTCGCGACGGCGGTGGCCACGTCGCACACGTCGTGGCCCGCCACGCGAACGCGGCGGCCGACGACGCGCCGAGCGAGCGCGCCGGCGTCGGCCGTGAGCCAACCGGTGAGCGCGACGACCAGCGCGATCTTGGTGAGCTCGAACGTCAGCACAGCCACGTCGCCGACGCGCAAAGACAGCGCGCCCAGCGAAGCATCGGGCGGTCGCGGGCCGGCCGCGCTGGTGGCCGCGCCGTTCAACCCGTAGCCGACGATGGGCCACAGCACCAGGCCCGCCAACGCCACGCCGCTCGCGACGGCGACCGTCGCGGCGCGCCAGCGCGCGGCGAGTGAGACGCTGAACGCCACCGTCGCGAGCGCGACCCAGCCGGTGTGCTGCCAGCTTGCGGTCGCGCTCAGCTCGCCCATCAGATCGACCCGCTCGAGGTGACCAGCCAGTACCCAACCCACGCCCACCACCAGCGTCGCCAGCGGCAGCAGCACCTCATCGGCGCGCGGGGCCCAGCGACGAAGTGCCGCGTGCGCCAGCGTGGCGCAAGCCGTCAACACCAACGCTTGGGCGACCGTCTGCGTCGGCTCCGCAGACAAGCCGTCGGCGTTGGCGGTCGACGCGCGGTTGGCTTCGCCGAGGCGCGTCAACAGCTCTGCCGCGCCGACGATGCCGACGGCCGCCAGCATCAATGAACGCTCGGTGCGCCTGTTGGCGCGCGTGCCGGTGCGCGTGTCTGTGCGCGTGTCTGTGCGCAACGTTGGCGTCAGGGACGGAGGGTTTGCCTGAAGCGGAAACGCCCTCGGCGTCGTCTGCTCTCGCCGCGCCGCTCGGCCGGAGCGCCGGCCGCCGCGGGCGACTCGGTGTGCACCACCGTTTCGCCGTTGGCGTTCACCGTGGTGCGGGTGAGGTGCACGTCGACGACCATCGCGGTGGCGTTGTCGATGCCGCCGTTCGCGTTCGCCATCTGCACCAGCTGCTCGGCCGCGACGTTGGCTGACGGCACGGTCGACAGCACCACGGCGATCTCTTCGTCGGTCATCATCTTCGTGATGCCGTCGCTGCACAGCAGGTAGCGGTCGCCGCCTCTGATGTCGAGCACCCAGTCGTCGACCGTCACCTCGGGCAGCACGCCGACGGCGCGGGTGAGCGTGTTGCGCTCGACGTGGGTTTCCGCCTCGTGCGGTTCGAGCAGCCCGAGCCGCACCATCTCTGCGACGCGGCTGTGATCGAGCGTGAGCTGTTCCAGCTGGCTGCCCTGGTGGCGGTAGACGCGCGAGTCGCCGACGTTGACGAGGCCGAGGCGATGGCCGTTCGCGGTGTCGACGATTGCCAGCGCGCAGACGGTTGTGCACATGCCCATCAGCGCAGCGTCGTCGATAGCGGTTGAGTGGATGACGTAGTTGGCGTGCTCGACCGCTTCCACCAAGTCGTCGTGAGAGGTCGGCGCGCGCTCGACCATCGCAGCCACCGCGAGCGCGGATGCCACTTCGCCGTTGCCGGGCCCGCCCAGCCCGTCGGCGACGATGAACAAGCGCGGGTCGGCGTGGCAGGCGTCTTGGTTCATCGAGCGCACCTTGCCGACGTCAGACAGGCTGCCCCAGCGCAGACGCAGGTCGACCCGCACGCTCGCGCGGAGCTCGGCGGCCACTGCGTCGGTGCTCACGAGGAGACCTCGAACACCGTCGCGCCGATCTGAATCTGGTCGCCGCGCGCAACGATCGTCGCGGCGCCTATGCGCTGGCGGTTCAGGTAGGTGCCGTTGGTCGAACCCAAGTCTTCCAGCAGGTGCCTGCCGTCTTCGCTGAACAGCCTCGCGTGAACTTGCGACGAGTAGCCGTCGTCGACGGTGATGTCGCAAGCGACGTCTCGCCCGATCGTCACGTCGGTTGCGAGGTCGTGGCGACGGCCGCGGTCGTCTTCTGGCAAGCAGACGACGAGACACGGCGTCTCATCTGGTTGCGCCGTGTGCGCGCTCGGCGGTCGGCTGACGTCGCGCAGCGTCCGCGCGCTGAACCCCTTCAAGGTCACGACGAAGACGCGCGCCACGAACAACGTCATCAGCGCGAACAGGCACACCCCCAGCACGCGCACCAGCTGCGCGGTCACGGCGCGACGCTCTCATCGACGCGCAGCTCGTGTGAGCCGATCGTGATGACGTCGCCGTGGCTGACGCGCGCGCTGGTGATCGCGGCGCCGTCGACGAACGTGCCGTTTGAGCTGGCGAGGTCGACCAGCAGCATCCCGCTGGCGTCTAGCCGGATCTGCGCGTGACGGCGCGACACGGCGTCGCCCGTCAGCACGACATCGCAGTCGGCGCGGCGGCCGATGACCAGCGCGCCGACGACGGCGTAGCGGCGGCCGTCGGAGTCGACGAGCGCCCGTCTTCGTGTGCCCGTCGAGCCGTCACCCGCGGGCGGGTTGTCCGCGGCCACAAGCCGTCAGTCTAGGAACGGCGCTAGCCTTACGACCAAGAGCGCGAGTGGCGGAATTGGCAGACGCGCAGGCTTCAGGTGCCTGTGCCCGTATGGGTGTGAGGGTTCAAGTCCCTCCTCGCGCACCCCAGTCTTGGTGCACTGCGGTGCTCGCGAAGGCGAGTGGCGACCCTGCCCCTACGACGCCTTGTAGCTGGCGCCTTCCATGTCCAGCAGCGCGGCCTTGGTCGCCACGCCGCCAGCGCCGCCGTAGCCGCCGAGCGTTCCGCCCGACTGCGTGACCCGATGGCACGGCAGCACGATCGGAACGGGGTTGCGCTTGTTGGCGTTGCCCACGGCTCGCACCGCCTTGGGTCGACCCAGGCGAGCGGCTTGGTCTTTGTAGCTGGCGGTCTCGCCGAACGGAATCTCGTTCAGCGCGCGCCAGGCGTCGACCTGAAAGTCGGTGCCCCGCAAGTCGAGCGGCAAGTCGAAGCTGGTGCGCTTCTTGGCGAAGTACTCGCGCAGCTGGTCCTTCGCCGCGGCGAGCACCTGGTGCTTGTGCGAGACCTTGACATCGCTCGCGTCGGGCCAGTCGACGATCTGGCCAGTCGCGCCAGCGAGCGTCGCCGCGCGATCTGACTGTGCGGTCGGGCCCCACAGCACGGCGCGCAAGCCTGCGTCGGTCGCGACCAAGGTCAGCTCGCCGACTGGGCTCTTCAAGCTGGTGCTGTAGTGCTGAGTGTCGGTGGTTGGCATGTTGTGTGTTCCTTTCGGTAGAGGAGTGAACGGCGACAGTCTCGCGCGTCAGCGAAACGCAGGAAGCCCAGTTATTTCTTGTCCGAGGATCAGCCCGTGAATTTCTTCGGTGCCCTCATACGTCATCACCGACTCCATGTTCGCGGCGTGACGCATCGGAGGGTATTCGGTGCTGACGCCGTTCGCGCCCATCATCGCTCGGGCGGTGCGAGCGACGTCGAGCGCGACGCGGCAGTTGTGGCGCTTCGCCATCGAGATGTGCGCAGGCGTGATGCGGTGCGCGTCTTTGAGCAGCCCGAGCCGGATCGCCTGGAGGTTCGCGTTTGTGAGCTGCGTCAGCATGTCGGCGAACTTGATCTGGCTGATCTGAAACCCCGCGAGCGGCCGGCCGAACTGCGGACGGTCGAGCTGATACGCGAGCGCCGCCTCGTAGCACGCCCGCGCAACGCCGGCGGCCCCGAACGCGATGCCAAAACGCGCCTCCGCCAGGCAGCTCAGCGGCGCGCCGATGCTCGTCGCGTCGACGAGCCGCATCGACTCGTCCACCACGACGTCGTCTAGGTAGAACTCGCCGGTCACCGACGCGCGCAGCGACAGCTTGTTGTTGATCTTGCGGGCTAGAAAGCCGTCGGAGTCGGTGGGCACCAAGAAGCCGCGAAAGCCTTCGTCGGTCTTCGCCCACACGATCGCGAGGTGCGCGAGCCCCGCGTTGGTGATCCACCGCTTGGCGCCGTTGAGCACCCACTCGTCGCCGCGCCGCACCGCCCGCGTGGTCATCGACGACGGGTCAGAGCCGTGGTCGGGCTCGGTCAGCCCGAAGCAGCCGATCACCTCGCCCGCGGCCATGCGCGGCAGCCAGCGCTCTTTCTGCTCGGCGGTGCCGTAGCGCCAGATGGGGAACATGCACAGCGAGCCCTGCACCGACACGAAGCTGCGCAGGCCGCTGTCGCCTGCCTCTAGCTCGCGACACGCCACGCCGTACGCCATTGCCGAGGCACCCGCGCAGCCGTAGCCGTCTAGGTGCATGCCCAGCAAGCCCATGTCGGCGATGGTCGGCACCAGCTCGGTCGGAAACGTGCCCGCCTCGAAGTGGCTGGCGACGATCGGGTTCCACTCGGCGTCGACGAACTTCGCGACCGTGTCGCGGATGAGCGTCTCTTCTTCGTTGAGCGCGTCGTCGCTTGCGTAGAAGTCGGACAGGGCGCTCGGGTCGGCGGTTGCAGTCACGCCCGCAGTATGGCGGCAAGAGCGCACGCGCCTATTTCGTCAGCGGCTCGACGTTTAGGCTGAACCGGTGAGCGACGCGCAAGCGGTCAGTCGCGCCGGCGACGGCGGCCCTCTATCCGATCGGCTATCCGATCGGCCATCAGATCGGCTCTACTTTCGGCAGCTGCTGTCGGGCCGCGACTTCGCGGTCGGCGATCCGCTGGCGACACAGATGGTCAACTTCGCCTACCTCATCGGCGACCGAGCGACCGGCGAGGCGGTGGTCGTCGACCCGGCTTACGGCGTGAGCGACCTGGTCGACGTCGCTGCGGCCGACGGCATGAAGCTCGTCGGCGTGCTCGCCACCCACTACCACGCCGATCACGTCGGCGGCGACATGATGGGTCACTCCATCGAAGGCGTCGCCGCGCTGCTCGAGCTCGAGGGCATGAAGATTCACGTCCAGCGACCCGAAGCCGAGCTGGTGCGCAAGACCACCGGCGTGTCGGCGAGCGACCTGGTCGAGCACGACCCGGGCGACGTGCTGATGGTCGGCGATGTGGCGATCGAGCTGATCCACACGCCCGGGCACACGCCTGGCAGCCAGTGCTTTCTGGTGGAGGGTGCGCTGGTGGCTGGCGACACGCTGTTTCTCGAGGGCTGCGGCCGCACCGATCTGCCGGGCAGTGACTCGGCGGCCATGTACCACACGCTGCACTCAACGCTCGCTCGCATTCCCGATGAGGCGGTGCTGTTTCCGGGTCACCGCTACTCGTTCCACTCGTCTGCCACGATGGGGCAGACCCGCGAGATGAACTTCGTGTTCAAGCCGACGTCGGAGGCGCAGTGGCTGACGATGTTCGGGCAGGCGGCGCTGCGGTAGTGGGCGAGGCTGCGCGAACAATCGCGCAAACAAGAGGGTCGGCGACGCTGGGGCCCATCGTGGCGGCAGAGCGCGTCGCCGGGCGAGACGACGTGGTGTTTGCCGACGTGCGCTGGTACCTAGACGGACGCAGCGGCTACGACGCGTACGTGACCCAGCACATCGCGGGCGCGGTGTTTGTTAGCTTGGACGAGCACTTGGCTGCGCCGCCGAGCGCTGAGGCTGGCCGTCATCCGCTGCCGAGCGCAGACGCGTTCGCCGCGTCGTTGGGGTCGCTGGGCATCGGCGAGCACGACGTGGTGGTCGCGTATGACGACAGCGGCGGGATGTCGGCTGCGCGGCTCGTCTGGATGCTGCGGGTGATCGGCTGCGATGCGGCGTTGCTCGACGGCGGGTTGGCAGCGTGGAGCGGCGCGCTCGAAGCCGGCCCGCCGCCGGCGCGGCCGTCGGTCGAGCGTCGCTCGGTGGCGTGGCCAGACGAGGCAATTGTGAGCGCCGATGAGGCCGGCGAGGTGGCGGCCGCCGCGCACGGCATCGTGTTCGACGCCCGTGCTGCTGAACGGTTCCGCGGCGACGTCGAGCCCATCGACCCGCGCGCCGGTCACATCCCCGGCGCGCTGAACGCACCGTGGAGCGCGAACTTGAGCGACGACGGCAAGTTCCGCCCGCCGGCCGAGCTGCGCGCCCACTACGAGGGTGCCGACGCCGATGCCGCCGAGGGTGCCATCGTCTACTGCGGCTCCGGTGTCAGCGCGTGCGTCGATCTGCTGGCGCTCGAGTTTGCCTTCGGTCACGCCGGCCACAAGCTCTACCCCGGGTCGTGGAGCCAGTGGAGCGCGGATGCCGCCCGCCCGGTGGCAACCGGCGTCTGAGGGGCAAGGTGGCTCGGCCGGCCGGCGACCAAGTCGGGTTGCTCGAAGGGTTGGCGACCACGCGCTCGATTCGCCGTTACTTGCCCGAGCCGATTCCCGAGGCCGACCTCGCGCAAATTCTCTGGCACGCGAGCCGCGCGCCGAGCGGGTCGAACCGCCAGAAGTTTCGGTTTGTGGTGCTGGCTGACGGGCCCAAGGCGCGCGCTGCGAAGGCGCTGCTGGGCGAGGCGTTTCGCGCCGGCTGGCGCGCCAAGCAGCGCGGCGACGGCTACGCGGACGGTTCGGGCGCGCGAGGCGACTCGCCCAAGGCGCGCATGGCCGCCACGATGCAGCACTTCGTTGACCACTTCGAGCAGACGCCGGTGGTGGTGCTGGCGTGTCTGATTCGTTATCGCAAGCCCAACTACGCGGAGGGCGCGTCGGTGTTTCCGGCAGTGCAAAACCTGCTGCTGGCTGCGCGGGCGCTCGGCTACGGCGGCGTCATTACCGGTTGGCACACCGAGGTAGAAGCCGAGCTGCGCGAGCTGCTGGGCATTCCCGACGGCGTGGCGATTCACGCGACCATTCCCCTGGGTAAGCCAGCGGGGCGACACGGCCCGGTGCGTCGACGGCCGCTGCGCGAGCTGGTCTACGACGACGAGTGGGACAAGCCCGCGGCGTGGGCGACCGACCCCGATGGCACTCGCTTCGCCTCGGCGGGCCCGCCGCCTGGTTCGCCTGCCTGAACGCTCACTTGCGTGCCCGCTGGAGTCGACGCTGTTGAGCTAGCGCTGCTGGCGGTGGCGTGCCTGGCGGCTGGCATCATCAACGCGATGGCGGGCGGCGGGTCGCTGTTTACGCTGCCGCTGCTCACCATTCTCGGTGGGCTCGACGGCCTCGACGCCAACGGCACCAACCGGGTCGGCATCTTTTGTCAAAACCTCGCGTCGTTCGGCGCGTTTGCCCGGGCCGGTGTGAGTGGGCTGCGGGGCGCGGTGCCGATACTCGTGCCGGTGTTGGCGGGCTCGGCCGTCGGCGCGGTGCTGGCGTCGCTGCTCGAACCCGGGCACTTCGAGGTGGCGTTCGGCGTGCTGATGGTGCCGGTGCTGGTCGTCAGTTTGTTTCCGCCGAGCAAGCAAACCAGCGACGTCATCACCTGGCCTCGCTGGGTGGCGGTGGCGGTGTTCGCGTTCATCGGGTTGTACGGCGGTGCGTTCCAGGCGGGCGTTGGTCTGATGATCGTGCTGGCGTTGTCACGGGCAGGTTTGAACTTGGTCGACGCCAACGCAGTGAAGGTGGTGGTGATCGCCGCGCTCACGACGGTCGCGGTGCCGGTGTTCATCGTGCAGGGCCAGGTGCACTGGGGCCTAGCCGTCGTCGTCGCGGTGGGCTACTCAGCCGGCGGCTGGCTCGGCGCGAACATTTCTATCAAGGGCGGCGAAAAGGTGATTCGTCCGGTAATGATCGCTGCCGTCGTCGCCCTCGCCGGCCGCATGCTGGGCCTCTACTGACCCAACAGACTGGCAGGCACCACTGCGATCCCGTCGTCTCGTCGGTAGGCGCGACTGCCCGTGTAAACCACAACTCCGTCAGCCCATCGACCGCCCATCTCTCCGCGCAGCCAACGCAGGTGGCGAACATCGCTGTCGTCGACCCGATCGTTGAGCTTCACTTCGATCGCGACGATCTGCTGATTGGCATCTTGAACAATGACATCGATTTCACGCTCGCGCCGGTTACCTCCCTTTTGCGTGCCTAGCCAATAGGCGTCTGCTTGACATGCTTCGGCGTAGGCGCGTACAGATTGCGTGACAAGTGATTCGAATAGCGCCCCAAACAGGTGCTGACCACCTCCTGTTGACTCGCGCCTGATCTGGCCCGCGCGCCAGGTAGTTCGCAATATGTGAGGTCGCCTGATACCGCAGAGCAAAGCTCCCAGCGCCGGGTCTACCAGATGATGCTTATCGCGAGGATACAGACGCTCAATGTGATGATATGTCTCAGGCCAGTGAGGCAGTGGATCAAGAATGCCTAGGTCTTGTATTCCATCTGCGTAGGCGCGAATTGTCTTATCTGACGGAGTGCCTCCTTCCCTGACCTCCATTATCTTCGCGATGTTCTTGAAATATGAGTGTGTCGAGATTGCCTGACTGTATGACGCAAGCCATTCGCGAAGAGCTGCTGCAGGAAGGCGTTGCCGTTGCGTTTGCATATGATGCGGGAGGTCGTGACGCAAGAGCAGTTCTATGTATCCGTCCAAATAGTGCACGATGAAGTCATGCGCCATTGACTGGGTTTCTGGAAACCCTGAGGCGAGAATGATGTCTGCGTAGTCGTCACGGCTGACTTGAGACTCTCCACCGATGTGACAGATCTCATCTGAGAGTAAGTCAGTTAGTGATACCGTGGGTGTTTCGAGATTACGCTCGGCTAGCGAAAGCGGTCGCATTGACAAGACTGCCATTCTGCCAGCCCCGCTTTGAATTGATGGGCCAAGATTGTGAGAGGGTGTGCCCGTCAAGATGAACTGTCCTGGCTCTGTGCCCTTGTCTACGGCGTTCTTGATCAGGTTCATGCTCTCGGGATATCTTTGCCACTCGTCAATCAGCGTTGGCTTTGGGCTTCGCACCAGCAGGTAGGGGTCGTCGGTTACGTCCCCGAGTGTGGTGGGGTCGTCCAGGTTGTAGACGGTGCGGGCGACTTCAGCGGCGGTGGTGCTCTTTCCGACGCCGCGCGCCCCGTTGATGAGGACCGCGCGGAAGCCGGTCAGGAGCCACCTCAGGTGCTTGTCGACGATGCGGGGCAGATAGGACATGTTCTCAGCCTAGCACCTAACTTCCGCTGTTGGTGCTAACTACTGCTCTTGGTGCTAACTCCCG
>CAYRJD010000003.1:0-20714 GCA_964424585.1 uncultured Acidimicrobiales bacterium
TTCGTCGAAGACGCGGGCCGTCCGCGCGACGGATTCCCCGACCCAGATGCAGCCATCGCCCGCGCGCAGGCCGACACGTCGCTCAGTACGACGCGCCGCAGCGAGGTCATACGAACGCCTCGTCTGCCGCATTTTCGCACGCTGTGGTGGATGCGCAAGAAAACGTCGAGCGACTGGGCGCATCTGTGGGGTCAGGGCGGCCTCGCGCTGGGCGGCGCCGGCTGGGCGTCGCGCGGGCCGCAGCCGGCGTGCACCGGTTTGGGCGGGGCGGCGCCGGCTGCGTCTGGAGCGTCGGGCGCGCAGGTGGCGTGCGACCCGGACGGCGACCTGGACGTGAACATGGTGCAGCTGCTGACCGACCCGGCGGTAGCGGACCGGTTCATCAGCGAGATGAACGAGCGCGGCGCCGAGCTGACGCGGTGGTGGGACGCCGCCGACGACGCGATCCCTGACGAGCCGTGGCTGCTGGGCATGAGCGACGACACGTTCGGGTTCGCGTGCGACGGGCGAGCGCAGCGCGCGAGCGAGTGGAACGCGGCCGGCTGCTACGACGCGAGACACACCGGCGGCGTGCACGACGCCGGGCTGACCGCGACCCAGGGCGAGACGTTCTCCGGCGAGCGGCGCGGCGACGGCGAGCAGTCGCTGAACTACGACATCGAACTCGACCTCGAAGACGCCGACGATCAGCCGTACGCCTACTACCAGCAGCCGTTCGACTTGAAGAGCGTGAGCGACACGGGTGCGCCGCCGTTCAGCATCAACAACCGGCGGCTGGGCCCAGATCAGCGACGCGCGATGTCGTGCCCGTGGACGACCGACGACCGCGTGGCGTGGCTGGGCGATGTGCTCTTCGGGGCTGACGGCGAAACCAGACGCGAGGCGTGGAAGTGCGAGTTCGACGACGACCTGGTGGGGAACGTCACTCTTCCGTCAGCGCCGCAGTCGACGCAACCCAGCGTCGCCGTCGTTTTGGTCCGGAATCTGCCGTCGTTTTGGTCTGCAGAGTGCCGTCGTTTTGGTCTGCCCGCGCTAGCATGAACACGTGCAGCACCATCAACGCCGTCTGGTCGACGACCTGCTCGACCGCTTCCGCGCCGATGTCCCCGCAGTGATGCTGCGCGGACCGCGAGCGGTCGGCAAGTCAGCGACCTCGTGTGAGGCAGCGGCTACAGCCGCTAGAGTATAGGAAAACGTGCGAATAGCTAGCTACTCGCAATTTACGAAGTAGCTAGCTATAGCCCCTGAAGGAGGCAGTGTTGGCCGCTAAGCGCCTGACAAACCCGTTCGACTACCGCTTCGGCCGAGTGCCGCAGGTGTGGGCCGGACGCGCGGACCTGCTTGCCATCATCAAGGCTTCTGTGCTCCGCCCCACCGACGCGTTCCGATTCGACCAGCACCGAGGTGCCGTCGAAGGCAAGCGAGTGCTCATCACCGGCGCTGGCTCCTGCTAGTAGGCCTCGCCAACGGCTCGCTGCGGCATCGCCCGAGCGCACCGACCAGCGGTCGCCGTCGTTTTGGTCCGGAATCTGCCGTCGTTTTGGTCCCGAATTTGCCGTCGTTTTGGTCTGCCCGCGCTAGCATGAACACGTGCAGCACTATCAACGCCGTCTGGTCGACGACCTGCTCGACCGCTTCTGCGCCGATGTCCCAGCGGTAGTGCTGCGCGGACCGCGAGCGGTCGGCAAGTCAGCGACCGGGTCGCAGCGCGCCAAGACGATCTTCAACTTGGAAGATCCCGACGAGGTGGAGCTGCTAGTGGCGCAACCAGACAGACTGCGCACCGCGGAACCTCCGATCCTGGTCGATGAGTGGCAGCGGTGGCCCAGATTATGGGACAAGGTGCGCAACGCGGTTGATGCCGACCCGACTCCCAACCGATTTCTGCTCGCAGGGTCGTCCGCGCCCCGGCATCGGCCGTCTCACTCCGGTGCCGGGCGGTTTCTCTTCCTGCGGATGAGGCCCATGTCGCTGACGGAGCGAGGCGTCGACACACCCTCGGTCTCGTTGGCCGACCTGCTGTCAGATGACACCTGCGACGTTGGCGGCGACACCGATGTCGTGTTGGGCGACTACGCCGAGGAGGTCATGAAGTCGGGCTTCCCGGGGATGCGCAGCATCGCGCCCACTTCCCGTGACGAATACATCGACAGCTACCTCGACGCGCTGTTCTCCTACCCGATTGACGGCGACGCCGACGACCCACCGTCGCGTGATGCCGACCTCCTCGCGAGGTGGTCAAAGGCGTACGCGTCAGCGACCGCGACCACGGCGAGCTACACCACTATCCGCGATGCCTCGTCGGAGGGCGACCCAGATGACGTTCCCTCCAAGGGTCAGGCCAAGAACGTTCGCCGTACGCTGCTCGATGCTTACGTGCTCGATCCTCTGGCGGCATGGTTGCCAGCGTCCATTCCACTGCGACGTCTCGGCGAAGCACCAAAGCATCACCTCTCCGACCCCGCGCTGGCGGCCTCGCTGCTGGGCGTCGACGTCGAAGCGCTGGTCGGGCCCAACGCGCGCAAGCAGTTCATCGCCAAGCAGCGCCCCCTGATGGCGGCTCTCTTTGAGTCTTTGGTCGCGCAGTCGGTTCGGATTTACGCCGGCTACAACCGAGCATCGACGTACCACTTGCGGACGCACGGCGGCGAACACGAAGTTGATCTCATCGTCGAGCGACGCGACGGTGGAGTGGTTGCGCTCGAAGTGAAACTGAGAGGCACACCGACAGCGAGCGACTATCGGCACCTGAGATGGCTCAAGGATGCCATCGGCGACCGCTTCCTCGACGGCGGCATCATCACGAGCGGGCCACACGCCTACCGGCATCCGCAAACCGGTTTCGCGGTTATTCCGGCTGCGCTGCTCGGGCCGTAGCCGCAAGAACCTGCGGTCGCGCGGGGGCGAGCGGCGCGCCCAGGCGACAGACTGACGCCATGGCTTACACCGCTCCCACAGATGCGTTCCGATTCGATCAACACCGAGGCGCCGTAGAAGGCAAACGAGTGTTCATCACCGGCGCCGGACGCGACGGCGGCATCGGCCAAGCCCTCGCGCTGGCGACCGGGCTCAACGGCGCCGCCAGCGTGGGCGTCCACTTCCACCGCAGCTACGAAGACGGCTTCGACCTGGTCGACACGCTGCGCCAACAAGGCGTCAACGCGTTCGGCGTGCAAGCCGACGTCACCAACACCGGCGACCTCTGGGCGACCCGCTCGCACGTCATCAACCAGATGGGCGGACTGCCACCCAACCTTTTGATCTGCAACTCTGGCCTCACCGAATCGGGCTACGGGTTCGGCCGCACGCTGCGCGAAGTTGCCGGCGAGGCCACCTCGATGCGGCGGGCGCGAGTGCGCCAGCACTTTCTCGACAACCTCGCCGACTCACGTCGAGTGCTCGACACCAAGATCGACGGGTTCCTCGCGTCGACGCACCTGTGGTCGGGCGAAGCGGTCTACGCGAACGAGCCGATGCAGATCGTCTACGTCAGCTCGCGCCAGGCGATCGACCCCGGCCCAGCGGTGCCCGGCTACGTCATCAGCAACTGGGCGGTGCTGGCGCTGCCGGAAGTGCTGCGCGTCAACTTGGGCAGCAGCGCCGAACTCGTCAGCTGCGTCACGCTGCTGCTGCCGTTCATCCGCACCGCGATGACCAACGAATACGTCGACAACGAGCGCGTCTTCGGACGCTGGCAGTCGCGCATGCTCGAACCCGCCGAAGCCGCCGAAGCGTTCATGGCGCTGCTGAACCGCCCCCGAGCCGAACTCGACGGTGCGATGTTTGAGCTAGACGTCGAGCAGTCCGAAGCCCCCGTCGAGCCAGCCACCCAAACAGACCGCAAACCTCCAGGCCCCATCAAGGTGTATTGGCAGCAAGTGCAGATGGAAACCGCGTCGGGGCCGCTGGGCTGGAGCGCCGACAACCCCTTGCTGTTCGACTAGGGCAGCCCCGCTCCGGCGATCTCCACCCGCACCGTCTCGATGCGACCGAGCGCCTCCCCGCCGTCGGGCGGACGGCTCGTCGGCGCGGTCATCATGAACAACGTGCGTCGGTCGTCGCCGCCCAGCACGGCAGCAAAGCAGTTCAGCTCGAGCTCGATGTCGTCGGTTATCTCGCCGCCCTCCACCACCCGAAAGCAGCTGCCGTTGGCCGGGTCGGCGACCCAAACCCCGCCCGCCTCGTCCAAACAAATTCCGTCCGGCACGCGGTGACCCAGCTCGGCGAACAGCCGACGGTTCACCAGCGACCCGTCGTCGTCGATGTCGAACGACGTCAGCCGCCGGCCGTAGGTCTCCGCCAGCACCATGTGCTTGCCGTCAGGTGAGATGACCGTGCCGTTCGGAAAGTCGAGCCCGTCGGGCCCGCGCCGCGCCGCGCCATCCGCGGCGACCACCGCCAGCGTCGCCTGCGCGAACTTCTCGCCCGCCCGGTCGTCGAACCCGAAGTTGCCGACGTACGCGGTGCCATCGGCGGCCACGACCATGTCGTTGCACGGCCCCGTCGCGATGTGCGACAGATCGGCGTGCAGCGTCTCGGTGCCGTCGGGCGTCAGCCGTCGCAGGCTCTGGTCGAGCATCGACACGAACAGCAGGTCGCCGTTCGGCAGCCAGCCCAAGCCCGACGGCTGGTTCGGCACCTCGTGCACCAACTCTTCGGTGCCGTCGAGAGTGACCGTGAAGATGCCGTGCCGGTAGAAGTCGGAAAAGAACAGCCGGTCGCCGCGCCACCGCGGCCCCTCGCCGAAGGTGAGGCCCCGAGCCAAGACCTCTGGTTGCCAAGTAGTCATCGGCGGTCACGCTAGGGCGTAGCTTGCCGCCAGCGTGAACGCCAGCCCCAGTCCCGTCGACGTCGACGTCGCCACCGAAGCAGACGCGAGCCAGCTCACCGCCGCGCTCGGTCGGCTCATCCCGCAGCTCTCGTCGTCGGCGACGCCGCCCGACCCCGCAGCCGTCGTGTACCTCATCAGCCATCAGGCGTGCACCGTGCTGACCGCCCGTCTCGACGGCGAGCTAATCGGCGCGATGGTGCTCGTCACCTTCCCGCTGCCGACCGGCACGCGAGCGTGGATAGAAGACGTCGTCGTCGACGAAGCAGCCCGCGGCCGCGGCGTCGGCGAAGCGCTCAACCGCCGTGCCATCGAGCTGGCAACAGCAGCCGGCGCCCGCACCGTCGACCTCACGTCTCGACCGAGCCGCGCCGCCGCCAACCGCCTCTACCGACGCCTCGGCTTCGAGCGCCGCGACACGAACGTCTACCGCCTAGAGCTAGATCGCTAGTCTGAATGACGGTGGAGCACGACGACGTCGCATGGATTGAACGGCCAGAGTTCGACGGCGAGCCCGTCCTGCTCTGCGCCTTCACCGGCTGGAACGACGCCGGTAACGCCGCAAGCGAAGCCCTCAAGTTCTTGCGCCCTCGGTTCCGCACCCACCGCGTCGGCACCATCGACTGCGAGATGTACTACGACTTCGCGTCGGTGCGGCCCTTGGTGATGCTCAACGAAGACAACCAGCGACGAATCGAGTGGCCGACTCCCGAGATCGGGCTGGGCGAACTCGACGACGGTCGACCCGTCGTCACCATCTTCGGCATCGAACCCAGGCTGCGCTGGCGCCGCTTCTGCGACACGGTCGTCGGCGTAGCGAACCAGCTCAACGTGCGCGAGGTCGTCACGCTGGGTGGCCTGCTCGCCGACGACATCCATCACGCCTCGCCGGTCAAGGTCGTCGGATCGACCAACGACGTCGAGCTGCGCAAGCGGCTCGACCTCGCGCAATCGACATACGAGGGCGTCACCGGCATCATCGGCGTGCTCAACGATGCGTGCCATCGAGCTGGTTTGGCCAGCATCTCGTTCTGGGCATCGGTGCCGATGTATGCCAACACGATCAACTCGCCCAAGGCGACCTTGGCGCTGGTCGAGCGAGTGTCTGACTACTTGGGCGTGGCGGTGCCTCAAGGCGACCTTCAGCGGGCCGCGGCCCACTACGACCAGCACGTCACCGAGTTGGTAGAGGGCGACGACCAGCTGCGCGACTACGTAGCCAGCCTCTTGAAGGGGTCGCAGGCGTCGGCGTCGGAGCCGTCGCGCAACTTCGAGGTCAACCCCGAAACTCTCATGACCGAAGTCGAGCAGTTCCTGCGTCAGCAGGGCGACTGATGGACTACTCCGACCTAACCAACCTCGGCTTGCTGGTGCTGCGGCTGCTCGCCGGCCTCGTGCTGGCCTCGCACGGCGTCGCCAAGTTGCGTTCGCTCGACGGCACGGCCGGCTGGTTCGCTAGCGAAGGCCTCAAACCCGGGCGTCTCCACGCCTGGCTCGCGGGCCTCACCGAGACGCTCGCAGGCCTCGGCATCGCCGCTGGCTTGCTCACCCCGCTGTCGGCGGCAGCGTTCATCGGCGTGATGGTCACGGCCGGTTGGGTCGGGCACCGCAAGAACGGATTCTCTAGCGCCCGCAACGGCTGGGAGCAGGTGTTCGTGCTGGGCTCGCTGGCGGCGCTCGTCGCGCTGTTTGGCCCCGGCGAGTGGAGCCTCGACGCGGCGTTCGGCATCGCCGACGCGCTCGGCTACGCCGCGTTCACAGACGCCGGCGGGCTGTGGTGGGCCATCGGCGCGGTCGCGTTCGGAGCAGCCACGTCGGTGGCGACGCTCGGCGCGTTCTACCGGCCGCCTACCGCCCAGCAGACCGCCGACGAGCAGAGCTAGCGACGCTGGCGGCACCCGACGCAGCCGGGCTCGCCGCGGTCGGCCCGTGCGGCGAGGCGGCAGGCGCGCCGCGCTACCGCACGAAGGTCGCGCGCTTCGTGGTGGTGAGCGCGGTTGCGGTGCCAGTCACTCAAGCGGTGCTGTGGCTCGCGCACTCGGCGCTGGGCTTGCACGCCGTCGTCGCGAACGTCATCGCCGTCGCCACCGGCGCGGTGCCTGCGTACTTTCTGAGCCGCGCGTGGGTCTGGCGACGGCGCGGCAACCACTCGCTGCGGGCCGAGGTCGTGCCGTTTTGGGCGTACAACTTCGTCGGCCTGGTGCTGTCGTCGCTGGTGGTCGGGCTGGTCGCGGCCCGCTTCGGCGCCGACGTCGCGAGCGAGGCCGCTGCCGGCGGGGCAGCGGATGGGCCAGTGAGCTGGACGGTCGACTGGCCGGTGCACGCCGCGAACATCGGCAGTTTCGGCTTGCTGTGGGTCGGCAAGTTTGTGCTGCTAGATCGCGTGCTGTTCGTAGAGCGCGCCCACTAGTGCGTGCCCGCGCCACGTGATGAGCGCTACGTGATGTGCGCCCGATGAAAGAGGGCCTCGCGCAGCTAGCGCAGCACACGAAGGGCTTCATGCCCCACGAAGAGGGCCTCGCGCTGTGGCGCGCCGCGCTCGACGCAAACCAGTGCGTCAGCGGTCATGTCGCCCCGACGCCCGCCCACAAACCGAGCGCGCCCGGCGCGCTGCCGCTCATGGAGATCGGCAGCTACTGCGGCAAGTCGGCCGTCTACCTGGGCGCCGCCGCGCAGCAGCTCGGCCACACGCTGTTCACGCTCGATCACCACCGCGGCAGCGAAGAGATGCAGGCTGGCTGGGCGCACCACGACGCCGAGATGGTCGACCCCGCGACGGGTCTGTTCGACTCACTGTTGTGGCTGCGGGCGACCCTCACCGAAGCTGGCCTCGAAGCAACCGTCGTGCCCATCGTCGGGCGCTCGGTCACCGTCGCTGCGCACTGGCGCACGCCGCTCGCGCTGCTGTTCATCGACGGCGGCCACGGGCACGAGGTCGCGCACGCCGACTACGACGCTTGGGCACGCCACGTGGCGCCGGGCGGCACGCTCGCCATCCACGACGTGTTCCCCGACCCGGCGCACGGCGGCAGGCCGCCGCACGAGATCTACCTGCGAGCGCTGGCGGATGGCTTCGTCGAAGTCGACGCGGTCGGCAGCTTGCGGGTGCTGCGCGCCAGCTCGTCGTTAGCCAGCAGCACCGCCGCAGCCGAGTAGGTCGTTCGCTCGTCGCGAGGAAACGAGTTGCGCTCAGGCAGCACGTGACCGGTCAGGTAGCTGCCGTCGAGCTGACGTAGCTGATGCGTCGACGCAAACAGCGCCCGCGCGTCGTCAATCAGGCCAGCCCGCAAGTGAGCGAACGCCGCCTCGCACGTTTCCGCCGTCGTCACCCACGGCTTGTCGGCGACGCAGCGCACCGCCTTGGCGCCGTCTACGCGCATCACAAACCGCTCGGCACCTGCAGCCAGGTGCGCCCTCGCCGCTTGCCCGCTGAGCGCGCCGCACAGCACCGGGTAATACCAGTCCATCGCCCAGCGACCTTTCGGCTCAAAGCTGTCGGGACGTCGCACGATGAGTTTGGCTAGGTCGTCGGCAGCTCGCCGCCACTGCGGACGCTGCGCGCCGACGAGTTCGGCAAGCTCGACGCCGCAGCGCAGCGACATCAAGATCGAGCTGCTGGCCGTCAGCAGCGAGTAGCTCCACGGCGTGCCGTCGGTGTGCACAGCCCAGGGAATGTGCCCCGCGTCGTTGCGCAGGCTCACCACCCAGTCGAGTGCGGTAGCCACGGCCGGCCACATCGCCGCCGCGAACCCGTCGTCGCCGGTGGCGCGGTAGCGATGCCACACGCCGGTAGCGATGTACGCGCAGCAGTTCGTGTCGAGCTGCGCGTCTGACACGCCGTTTGCCGTGTAGTAGTTGTGCCAGGTGCCGTCGCCGCGCTGGTTGCGCGCCAGCCACTCGAACGCCCGCTCGGCTGCGGCGTGACGGCCAGCGACGGTCAGCGCCATCGCGGCTTCGACGTGGTTCCACGGGTCGGCGTGACCGTCGTGCGTCCACAAGATGAGTCCGTCGTCTAGCTGCTGCGCCTCGATCGTGTCGGCGGTGGCAGAGACCTCGGCGGCGCTCAGCAGGCCGGCGTCAGCGCTCGAACGGGCTTCGGTTGCGGCGGTCATCGGGCAATAGGGCTATCAGTGCGGTCTCGTGGCGCCACCGGTGGCTTGTGTCCGTAGACCACCAGCGACTTCGGCGCGAGCACGTCGAGCAGCCTGTTGGCAACTGTCAGCGCTGGTCCGCGGCGTGTCATCTCTCGCACCAGTAGCCGGTGATACGCGCGCACCAACGCGTTGGGTTCGGCGTTCGGCCCGAAGACGCACTTGAGCCACCAGTAAGGAGTGTGCAGCCCGTGTGCGCCGTGGCTGTGCGTGAGCGCCAGCCCCGCAGCCTCCAGCAGGTCGCAGAGCTGCCGCTTTGAGTAGATGCGCACGTGGCCGCCAGGCACCGCCGGCGCGTGATAGTCGGCAGACAGCCACCAGCACACCTGCTCTGACAGCCGCGCGGGAACGCTGACGGCGATCGTGCCAGACGGTCGCAGCACCCGGGCTAGTTCGGCGGCCGCGGCTTCGTCGTCGGTGACGTGCTCTAGCACCTCCGACGCGATGACGACGTCGAAGGCGTCGTCGTCGAACGGCAGAGCTGTCGCGTCGCCGCTCACCCCGCTGCCGCCAGCCGTGTCGCCGAGGGCGCGCAGGTCGGCGAGGTTCAAGTCGAGCGCCACCACCGAACAGCCTCGGCGCAAACCCTCGTGCGTGTGGCGGCCGCTGCCGGCGCCCAAGTCGAGCAGCCGCGTGGCGTCGCTGGCTCCGAGCCGGTCGTAGTCGACGGTCAGCACGGCTGCGTCTGCCGGCGCGCGTCGCTAGCGAGCCGCGTGCTCACGCAGCACCTCGCGGTAGTGCTCGGCGGTCTGGGTGGCGGTGTGATGCCACGAGTATCGACGCAGCACCCGCTCACGCCCCGCGCCGCCGATGCGAGCCCGCAGCTCGGCCGAGCCCAACGCTCGTCCGATCGCCACCGCCAGCGCGTCGGCGTCGGCCGGCGGCACGGCCAGGCACGTCTCGCCGTCGGTCCCGGTGACCTCCGACAGCGCCCCTCCCGTGGTCGCCACGAGCGTCACGCCGCACGCCATCGCTTCGACCGCGGGCAGCGAAAACCCCTCATACAGCGACGGCACCACCGCGACCTGCGCCTGCGCGTACAGCTCGACGATGCGCGCCTCGCTCACGCCGCTCGTGAACGTCACCGCGTCTTCTAGCCCGAGCGTGTCGATCAGTCGGGTAGCCGCCGAGCCCTCGCGCGGCTTGCCGATCACCACCAGGTGCACGTTCGGGTCGGTGACCCGCAGCTTGGCGATGGCTTCCAGCGCGAAGCTCAACCCCTTCATCGCGACGTCTGCGCTGGCGGTGGTCATCACCCGGCCCGGCACTGCGGCAACGTCGGGTTGCGGCTTGAACGTCTCGGCGTCGACGCCGACGTTCACGACTCGCACGCGGCTCGGGTCGATGCCCATGTCGTTGGTGAGGTCGTCGAAGCTGCTGCGCGACACGGTGAGAATGCGCGCCGCGCGGCGAGCGACCCGGCTCTGCATCGGCGTGAACGAGTAGAAGCGTCGCAGCGCCAGCCGCTTGCGCCAGCTCGCGGCGCGCGCAATCTCGACCCGCCGGTCGACGGTGATCGGGTGATGAATTGTCGCCACCACCGGCAGCCCGCGTCGAGCGAGCCGCCAGATGCCGTAGCCCAGGCACTGGTTGTCGTGGACGATGTCGAACTCGTCGAGCCGGCTACGCAGGTGGCGTTCGGCGCGCAGGCTGAACGTGAGCGGCTCGGCGAACGCCGCGGTGCACGTCAGCGCGTATTCCAGCACGTCGACGTACGACTTGAACTCGCGCAGTTTCGGCGTGCGGAACGGGTCGGGCGAGCGAAACAGGTCGAGGCTCGGCAGCTTCGTCAGCTTGACGCTCGGCGAGAGACGCGGGTATGGGGGCCCCGAAAACACCTCCACGTGGTGGCCCATCTCGATCAGCCGCTCGACGACGTGGCGGGTGTAGACGCCTTGGCCGCCGGTGTGCGGGTCGCCGCGGTAGGTCAAAAACGCGATGCGGAGCGGTTGCGTTGACAACTGACCAGCAGGACCAAAAGAGGGTCCAGAAGAGGGTCTAGATGAGGGCCTAGAAGAGGGTTCAGACACGGGCGTGGGCGTCGGCGCAGGGTAACTGCCAGACGTCGTTGCGGCGTTGGCGCCGGTACCTTGCCGTCGGTGCTGGCGAGCGACCATCCCCTGCGGCGACTTGACCGCTGCGCCTACCTGGCCGCGAGTCGCTGCGAGCCAGCCGAGCGGGTGCCGGTGTGGTTCATGCGTCAGGCCGGACGCTCGCTGCCGGAGTACCGCGAGCTGCGCGGCGACGGCAGCATCCTCGATGCAATCAAGGTGCCCGAGCTGGCAGCCGAAATCACGCTGCAGCCCGTTCGGCGCTACGGCGTCGACGCGGCGATCTTGTTCAGCGACATCGTCGTGCCGGCCGCCGCGGTCGGCTTCGGCGTCGAGATCGCGCCCGGCGTCGGGCCGGTGTGCGAGCAGCGCTTCGAGCGGGCAGCCGACCTCGCGCGGCTGCCGGTGCTCGAACCCGAAGAGCACGCGCCCTACGTCGCAGCAACGGCGCGGCTCGTCGCAGCGGAAATCGACGTGCCGCTCATCGGGTTCGCGGGCGCGCCGTTCACGGTGGCGAGCTACCTAATAGAGGGACGACCATCGCGCACGCTCGAACGCACCAAGGCGATGATGGTCGGCGAGCCGGTGCTGTTCGGGCGGCTGCTCGAACGGCTCGGTGAGTCGGCGGCGGCGAGCTTGCGGAGCCAGGTGACGGCCGGCGCCAGCGCGGTGCAGCTGTTCGACACGTGGGCGGGAATGCTGTCGCCCACTGACTACGAGACGCACGTGGCACCGCACTCGCGAGCCGTGTTCGACGCGGTGACCGACCTCGCGGACGCCGGCGTCGCGCGCGCACACTTCGGCGTAGGCACCGGCGAGCTGCTGGGCGCGATGGCGCGGGTCGGCGCCGAGGTCGTCGGCGTCGACTGGCGGGTGCCGCTCGACGTTGCCGCCGGGCGGGTGGCTGCGGCGCTGGCGAAGGAGGGCAACGGGCGGCCGGTGGCGCTGCAGGGCAACTTAGACCCGGCGTTGGTTTTGGCTGGCTGGCCCGCGGTGCGGCCAAGCGTCGAGGCGGTGCTGGCCGCAGGGGCCGGAGCCAACGGGCACGTGTTCAACCTGGGCCACGGAGTGCTGCCGTCGACCGATCCCGGCGTGCTCGCCGAGGTCGTCGACTACGTGCACTCCTGGCGACCCAATCAAGTAGCGGCCAGTTGAACCCAGCACGCAAAGTTGTCGTCGTCGGCGGCGGCATCGCCGGCCTAGTGGCTGCCTACCGGCTGGCCAGGCACGCGGACACCGTGCAGCCTCTCGAGGTCACGCTGCTCGAAGCGTCGGCCCGGCTCGGCGGCAAGCTGGCGACCACTCCCTTCATGGACCACGATGTCGACGAAGGTGCCGACGCGTTCTTGCGTCGCGACCCGGCGGCGCTCAGCCTGGCACAAGAGCTGGGTTTGGGCGACCGGCTCGTGTCGCCTGCGACGGGCATCGCGCTGATCGCGCGACGGCGGCGCCGCCGGCTTTGGCGGCGTCGTGATGTTGGCGCCGGCAGGCTGGCGCTGCGACCGCTGCCGAGTGAGCACGTGCTGGGGGTGCCGGCCAGCTACGTCGGCCTGGCGCGCAGCGGCTTGGTCGGGCCGTTGGGTGTGGCGCGCGCCGGCCTCGACCTGCTGATGCCCGACAACTGGAAGGGCGTGGATGAGCCGGTCGGGGCGATAGTCAGGCGGCGGCTGGGCGGCGGCGTCGCAGACGGCGTGGTGGGCCCGCTGCTGGGCGGCATCAACGCGGGCGACATCGACCAGATGGAAGCGGCCGCTGTCGCTCCACCGCTGGCGGCGATCGCCCGTCGCGGTGGCAGCTTGATGCGAGCCGCGAAAGATCATCTCACCGAGGCTGCCGCGTCGAGGGCTAGCTCTGAGCCGCCGCCGGTGTTCGCCAGCTTCGACGGGGGCATGGGCGTGCTGGTCGGCCGGCTCGCCGATGTGCTGGCCAGCGAGCCCGTCGCCAGCGGGACAGTCAACGTGCGCGTGAACGTCGCCGTGCACGCCGTGTCTGCGAACGCTCATCCGCGGTGGCGGGTGAGCCTCGACGACGGCACTCACCTCGATGCCGACGCGGTCGTGCTCGCCACACCGGCCCATCAGACGGCGAAGGTGCTGCGTGGCGTCGCGCCGAACGTGGCGCGGGGCTTGGCGGAGGTGCCGTTCGCGTCGGTCGCGATCATCACACTCGGCTACGAGCGCGCCAGCGTCGGGGCGCGGCTCGAAGCCGCCGGCGCGCTGGTGCCGCGTCATCTCGGCTTGCTGATGACCGCCTGCAGCTTTGGGTCATCAAAGTGGCCGCACTGGGCTAGTGAAGACCACGTGGTTGTCCGCGCTTCGGTCGGGCGAGTGGGCGACACACGCTTGCTTGATCTCGACGACGACGAGCTAGTCGACCGCGTTGCATCCGAGGTGAGTGAGTTGCTGCTCATCGACGGGCCGCCGCTGGCGTCGCGGGTGTCGCGCTGGGCCGACTCGATGCCGCAGTACACGACCGGTCACATCGGTCGGGTGCGTCAGCTGCGGGCCGAGCTGGCGGCGGGCGCGCCCGGGTTGTTGCTGGCTGGTGCGAGCTACGACGGGTTGGGCATTCCGGCTTGCGTGCGTCAGGGCACCGAGGCGGCGCAAGCGGCGGTCGATCATCTAGCGCATTTGACCGTCGCTTGACGTTGCGATGCTCGGCATCGGACGGCCGTAGGTGAGCGGGCCCAGCGCGACGAGACCTTGGGCGCTCATTGCCTCGGTCGGCTTGGGCGTGGCGGCGATGACGTCGCTGCCGCCGTGGAACCTGTACGCAGCCGCCCCGCTCGCCATCGGCGCGAGCTGGAGCTTGGCGCTGCTCGCCACGCCGCGGACGTGGTCGAGCCTCGCCGCGGCGCAGGGTGCGTTCTGGCTGGGCGCCTACGGGTTCGGCTTGTGGTGGATGACCGAGCTGACCGTGCCAGGCTGGCTGATCGCCGTGCCGGTCGAGGCGGCCATCATGACCGCGGCTACCGCTACCGCCTTGCGGGTCAGCCGGTCGGCCCGCGAGGGCAGCCGGGTGGGCGTGTTGGTCGGCGCAGCCGCGCTGGTGGCAGGCGAGTTCGTGCGCGCCGAGGTGCCGTTCGGCGGAGTGCCGCTGTCAAACCTCGCGCTGGGTTCGACCGAAGCTCCGTGGTTTGGCGCGGCTCGGCTGATCGGCGCGCTCGGGCTGGTGGCAGTCGTCGGCGCGTATGCCGCTGGCGTCACCGCGCTGGCCGACGCGTGGCGGTCGCGCAAGCTCCGCGCGCTGGTGCCGGCTGCTGCGGTGCCGCTCGTCGTGACGGTGCTGGTGGCGCTGGCGGCGGTCGCTCCCGACGGAGCAGAGGCGGCAGATGCAGGGCGTGACATCGAGGTCGCGGCCGTGCAGATCGGGGGCCCGCTCGGCACGCATGGTTCGTCGGCCGCGACCTTCGACGACCACGTTCGTGAGATGGAGCGCCACGCCGCCGCGCTGAGCGACGTCGACCTGATGGTTTGGAGCGAGAGCAGCGCTTCGAGCGACGGCCCGCTCGATGGGTCTGCTCACCTCGAACGGCTCGTGTCGTTGAGCGAGCAATACGAGAGCCACATCGTCGCCAACTTCTACGAGCGAGTCGTCGTCGACGGCGAGCGTCGCTTCTACAACGCGTCGGTCGCGGTGGCGCCGAGCGGCACCTTCGACCGGCACAACAAGGTGCATCTCGTGCCGTTCGGCGAGTACGTGCCGCTGCGCTGGCTGGTCGAGCCGTTCGCCGACCTCTCGTTGATACCGCGCGAAGCCATCGCCGGCAGCGGACCCGGCGTGTTGGGCACCTCGTTCGGGCAGCTCGCCGTTGCGACGTCTTTCGAGATCTACTTCCCATACGTCGTCAACGCCGGTGTGCGCGCGGGCGGGCAGATCATCGTCAATCCGACGCTGGCGTCGTCCTACCGGTCGGGTCGAGTGGCCGCGCAGTCGCTCGCCAGCGCACGCCTTCGAGCGGTCGAGACCGGACGTTGGGTGCTGCAGGCGTCGACGACCGGCTACACCGCCATCGTGTCGCCCGACGGCGAGGTGGTCGAGCGCTCACAGCTCGGCGAGTCCGCCGTGCTGCGCGCCACGGTCGGCCTGCGCACGGGCACAACGCCGGCGGTCCGGCTGGGCGGCTGGGCGCTCGGCTGGGCCAGCGCAGCGCTCCTGCTCGCCGCCGCCATCTCCACCCGCCACCACCGCCGCCGCTAAGGGGTGACGGCGTCGGTTACGATCTAGGGCTATGAGCGGCTCTGCGTCAGGTCCGGCGTGCGCGGGCGATCTTCTCGCGAGCGGGCGCGCCGTGAGCGGGTGTCGCGCGAGCGGTTGGCGATGGTGGTCTTGCGGGGGGGGTCTGCGATTTTGGGCTTCGCGCTCGTGCTCACGTTGCTGTCGATGGCGGGCCCAGCGCCCGGCCCGACGGTGCCGACGGCTGAGGCGCAGCGAAGGACCTACCTCGACATCTCCATCAACGTTCCGTGGCGCGATACGAACGGCGATGGCCTCAACGACTATGGGGGCGCCCTGCCACGCATTCGCACCAGAGAAACCGCAGGGCATCCCTCGTTTTGCGGAGAGCCCACCTACACGCTCACGCTGCATCAGATTCCGAACCGGAGTCGGGGGCTGCGCGCCTCGGCGAGGAAGACCGTTAACGGCGGCTGCAGCAGAGAAGCAATCTTCCCCGCGAGCTTCGTGGCTCACAGCGTCACGCTGACGTTGGTCCCGAACAGCGTAGCTAGTAGCGTGATAGCATCCGACAGTTCGCAAACCGTGCACCAGTGGCGCGCTACCTACGTTGACGGACAAACCACCTATCGGCCAGGAATCTCGTTCGAACTTCCGGATCCATTGCCTAGCGAAGCGCTGGGTAGCGAGTTTGTAGTCAGATTTCGCCGCACGGCCGACAGTCCCGCTGCGTGCAACCTGCACCCAGACTCAGATACCGAAACGTGGCAAATTACTCAAACAGGCGCAGTGCAGCGGAAGGACAAGAGCGAACAGGCGAGCCTGTTCATCAACGTTGGTGGCACTTCCACTAAGTGCAAGTATGAGTTGGTTTGGCCCGACATACCTGGCCTTCCTGCTTCTACGCCAGATCCTTCCATATATTCCGAAGGCCAGCAGAGCCACACAGGTCGCTATACGTCGTCTTGGCTCACACCGGCCATCGAGGTTGACTTGACCGGAGCAGTGCCTGTCGCCGCTCGCAACACAAATTTCGACATCCGCTACGATCACGCCACGGTCAGCCCTGACAGCTGCAAGTTGCTGGACGCCCAAAGTGATCGCTGGCACATATCCGCCGACGGCGTCGCGTCGGCGACCACCGCAGTGATGCTGGTCGATTACCCAGAGGCTGCGCCTGACGATCTGTGTTTGTATGAAGTGGTGTGGCCCGACATCGCAGGGCTGGTGAAGCCAGCAACAAACCCGGTGATCGCTCCGACACGCGGAGGCAATCGTGCGCGCGGCGTCTACACGCTCGATGAGTCCAACCAGGCTGCGAGCACTTGGACGCAAGAAGTCGAGATCACTATTCCATTTCGAGACGTAGATGGCGACGGCGTCAACGACTACGACCCGCAGTTCTCATTCAACGTGCGCGCTCGCGGTAGGGTAAGAGGTACACTCACTCACCAGATCGCGGGCGCGATTTGCCCGACAGCTTGGAGTAGCGGAGATCCAGTGCCGAGCGTGACGGTGAGGCCTCGCATCGGCTCAGAACCAGGTACGACTGTGATTGCGAACACGCGGTTCGCTGGTATGACCATCGATTGCAAGCTCGCCACAGACTTTCCTCCAACGATTTCTTCCGGCGTGCCGGGAATCACCCTCGAGGCATTTTTGGATTGCGATCCACCTCAGTGTCGCACCAAGCTCAGCTATGACACCCACGAGAAGTTCACCGCCAGCGGTCAACGCAAGGCGATTGTCACGTACACAGATGGACGCACCTACGTTAGACCCGAGTTGACCATCAACTTGCCCGATCCGCTGCCTACGGCCGCAGCCGGTGCCGAGTTTGTGGTGCGCTTTGAGCCTGACCGTCCCGAGTGTCGAGGACTACCAGCTAGCCACTCACAGCGTTGGCGCATCAATTCTCGGGGCAATGCTCAAGCAGTTGACCCATCCCCCCGGCTGACGCGCGTTGTTCCGGGCGGCAGCGGGCTGGACGCCGACGACCACTGCCAGATAGAGGTTGTGTGGGGCCACATTCCTGGCCTAATTGCGCCAACGAGTGTCACGCTGCGGCCAGCGCCAGGCACGTATGACACCGACAACCGCGCGACCGCCAACTACGGCCTGCCTTGGGGCGCACATTCAGACACTACCTACTATGTGCCGAGCGAGCATCAGCGGCCGGGCGTGGTGATCCTTATGGAGCGTGGTCTGCCTTCGAATATCAACTTTTCTGTTTCGGTATCGCCTGTCGCAGGTTCTCACGCTGGCTGTGATGCCGACCCCGATAGCAGCAGCAGAAGCAAGACCTACACGATACGGGCACCGGTGCAGCCGCGATCTCCTACTCAACCTCACTATGCTAACCGTGTTCGTTTCACCGCAGAGGGCCGCCACCTAGTGCTAAGGCCAGGCAACGGCGTTAGGTCTACTTGCTCCTATGATGCTGTGTGGCCAGGAGACGAAGATGGTCCAAGTGCGAACTACATTTCGCTCTATCGGTCTGGCCAACCCAACGGGCACGACGTCCGGACGGTTTTGTCGTCAGGGGCCGGTGTGTACAACACATCGTATGGCGCAAAGGCAGGCCGGAGTGAGGTGCAGGTGCGCACCACGAGCGAGGTGTCGTTGGCCGACGGCGAGGTGTGGAGCGTGCCGGTTCAAGTGTCGCCTGCTGTGGGGTCGCGCGATCGCGGTTGCACCGACACCCACGTGGTTGAAGCTCGCGAAGATCGCACCGACGCGCACTTCATCGTCGCGCCTCTGGATGTGGTGTGGGAAACTCCCTTGACCACCGATGGGTGCACATACGACGTGAGTTTTCCACCTAGCCTGCAGATCGGCTCTGAGGCGTGGCAGGTCGATCCAGACTACGCCAGCAACCAGGTGTTGACGGTGTCTGAGAGCAGCCGCATCGCTCGACAGCGATACGACAACGACTCGCTGCTAGCTGCTGAGATCGAGGTGCTGGTAGCGCGTAGCGTCGCGGCAGACACAGACTTCACGGCGACCGTGACCGCATCGAACGATCCGCCGCTTGAGGGTTGCTCAGAGCCACAGCCGTTGACCGTGCGAGTGCCAGCAGGCGACCAGTCGGCGACCGCAGCAGTGCCTGATTTGGTGCAACGCAAGGTCGGTGCATCGGCGAGTTGTGAGTATTCGGTTACCTTTGACCCGAACGAGACGGGCGGCACCACATACCAGTTAGACCCTCACTACGACGCACCGGTTGTGATGTTGTCTAGCGACAGTTTGACGGCTCGCCATCGCTACACGGCAGACACCTTCTTTGATGGCGAGGTGGTGGTGAGCACGGCCGCTGCGGTGGCTGAAGACGCTTCTTTCTTGGTTGGCGTTGCCGTGTCGAACGATCCTCCGATTGCAGGTTGTTCTGCGCCGCCTGACACGTCGGTAGCGGTGCTGGCTGGCACGCAGTCGGCGACGCTTGAGCTAGACGACTTGGTGTGGCGCGTGGCCGATACTACGAGCGATTGCGCCTATGTCGTGACGTTCCCGCCGCACGAGGAGGGTTTCGCTGCGGCGTATGTGGTTGACGACGGCTTTGCCGATGCGAAGTTGACGATTACACCCGACGCGGCGGCAGGTTCGTCGACGGCGCAGCAGCGGTATGCGTTGAACGTGAGCCCGAGCCCGAGTTTCACGGGCACGGTGGAGGTGTCGCTGACCGAAGCGGTGTCCGTCGACACAGATTTCGCGGCGGCTGTTGCGCCGACGACTGGCGGGCCAGATGGCTGTTCGACGCCACCTGATGAGACTCTGACCGTGGCGGCTGGCGCGCAGTCGGCGACAGCGACGCTCCCCGACTTGCTGCAAACTCCGTTGGGCGCGGCGAGCGATTGTTCCTATGAGGTGACGTTTCCACCCGATGTGCTGGGCGAAGATGCGCACTGGTTTCCCGACAGCATGTATACGGCGGTGACATCTCTCACACACGGTGCGACCACTGCGTCGCAGAGGTACGAGGCGCGGGTCGGGCTGTATCCGACGACCGGGCCGAACGCCGCGCAAGTGCTGCTGTGGGTGACCGACGATGTGCCGTCAACGGCATCGTTCGAGGTGACGGTGACCGCGCCTGCTGCGCCGTCGGGCTGCGGCACGTATGTGACGACTCCGATGATGACGACGCAGACGACGGTCACCGAGACGGTGCCTGCGCCAGCGACGTTGGGGTTGCCCAGTGAGATCACGTTTACCGATGACAATCGGCTGGTTCGGCGGCCAGCACTCGCGTCGACCGACTGTGAGTACGACGTGACGTTCGGGCCCCACGAAGCAGGTGCGACCGCGGACTACGCGCTCGACGACGGCTTCCCTGCTATCGATCTCGACATCACCCCCGCGAGTCCGGTCGCGCGGCATCGGTACGCCCGTGCTGCGACGAGTGAGCAGTGGACCGCGCGCGTCGAGATCGCGGTGCCGTTCCGCGATGAAGACGGCGATGGGGCGAACGATTACGACCCGCAGTTCTCGTTGCCGCTCAGCGCTGATGCTGCGTCGGACGGAGCGGGCGGTGCGTGTGAGACGACGGCGCTTGCGCCGCGTTTGCGTAACGAGGCTGCGTCTGAGGTTCTCGCCGATCAGCGCGTCGCGGCGATGGCGCCAGGTTGCGTACTCGCGGTTGAGTTCACCAGTCCGGTTGCGTCTGGCGTGATGGGTGTCGACTTGACGTTGACGGACGCGCCTGCCGCGCAGGGCGCGCTGGCTGTTGCCACGCCTACGGCTAGCGCGACGTACACCGACGGTCGGGAGGCATTTCAGCCCGAGCTGACGATCACGTTGCCCGACCCGCTGCCTGCTTCCGCGCTGGGCGCTGCGATGGTGGTGCGGTTCACGCCGACGGCCGCGAGTCACGCGGCGTGCGGGGTGCTGGCAGTCGACGATCACGACGATTGGGAGATCACCGCCGCGGGCGGGCTGCAGCGTGACGCCGATGGCGACCGCGCGACGCTGGTGGGTGTGCCGGCGCCGGTCGGCACCAGCGACCCGTGCGCGTACGACGTGACCTGGCCGGAGGTCGCTGGGCTGGTCGCGCCGCCGGCGTCGACGTTGACGTACGCCACGGGCGACCCAGCTTCGACGCAGTTGGCCGTCGAGTATCTGGCGCGCAGCGCGCATACCGACTTCGCGCCGGAGATCGCGCTCGATGTTCCGCTGGTCGATTACGACGGTGACGGCATGCACGATTACGGGGCGACCACGCCGCCGACGAGCCTGCGGGTGCTATTCAGCCCGCAGGCTGGGTCGGTCGATGAGGGCTGTTCGCCAGCAGACACCGCGGTCACCTACACGATTGTTGCAGACACGTCGGCGCCGCCAGGCGAGACCGGCGCGCGCACCAAGTTCGAGGTTTCACCGGCGAACTTCATGCTGATCGATCGGCCCGAGCACTCAGAGCATCGCTGCCGCTACGACGCAGTCTTCGACACCACCGATCCGCGACAAGGCGCGGTCTTTTGGCGGCTCGACAAGGTGGCTACTCCTGCGACCGACGAC
>CAYRJD010000004.1:0-4500 GCA_964424585.1 uncultured Acidimicrobiales bacterium
TAGCCGTTGTCGAACGCTTGCGGGTCGACGGCCACCTCCGAGTGCGACCGCACCTTGCCAAAGCGCTGCGCCTCGGCTTCCAGCCGCTCGCTCCACTCGGCGGTGGTGCGTTGGGCAAAGATGTCGAGGAACACCGCCCGCATCTCGGCTGCGGTTTCGTGGCTGACGAAGTACTGGGCGAACGTCGGGTGGTCGAGCAGGTCGGGTCGTTCGACCGCTCGGCACATGCCCGGCCACAGGTGCTCGGGGCAGCCGGCGATGGCGATGTGGCCGTCTGACGTGGGGAACACGCCGTAGAGCGCCGGCACCAGCGGGTGGCCGCCGTTTGAGCGTCCCGACTCCTCGCCGGTCATGAAGAAGTGCGTGTATTCGGTGGCTTGCAGCCAGATCTGTCCGCCCAGCAGGCTGACGTCGACGCGCTGGCCGCGTCCGGTGGTCTCGCGTGCCAGCAGCGCCGCGAGGATGCCGGTTTGCATGTTCTGCGACCCGCAGTGGTCGGCGACCAGCGTGGCGACCGGCGACACCGGCCCGTCGTCGTAGCCGCTCGTTGAGATGATGCCGCCGTAGGCCTGCCCCACCATGTCGGCGCCCTCGCGCGTTGCGTCGGTGCCTTTCGGGCCCAAGAAGCTGCCGGTCGCCCACACGATGCGAGGGTTGACGGCAGCCATGTCGTCGTAGCCGAGCTGCCAGCCTTCCATCGTGCCGGGCGCGAAGTTCGAGATCACCACGTCGGCGCCTGCGACGAGCTTGAGAAACGCTTCACGCCCGGTCGGCACTCGCAGGTCGAGCGCGACCGACCGCTTGCCTCGGTTGTTGGCGACGAACACCGAGGTGTGGCCGTGGCTCTCGATGTGGTCGACGTGGCGCCCCATGTCGCCTACGTTTGGCAACTCGACTTTGACGACCTCGGCGCCGAGCGTGCCGAGCATCATCGCGGCCTGCGGCCCTTGCACGAGCGTGGAAAGGTCGAGAACGCGAACGCCTTCGAGCGGTGCTGCCATACTTGCCTCCTGACTGAGTTGACGGATTCGCACGCCGAAAATAGTGCGGTGACGCTGATTTGGAACAATTCGGCTGGAGGGCGGCGCTCGCGAGCCGTCGTGGGTTTGGTGGCGGCCGAGCTTTCGTCGTTGGTGGCCGACGTCGCGGTCGCGCAGCCTGACGGCATCGACGCGATGCGCTCGGCGGTGGCGCACGCAGCCGCAGACGGCAGGAGGGTGGTGGTGGCCGGAGGCGACGGCTCGGTGCATCAAGCGGTGAACGCGCTCGCCGACTGGGGCGCGAGCGTCGGCGAGACGCCGACGCTGGGCATCGTGGCGGCTGGCACCGGCAACGACTTCGCGGGCGCGCTCGGGTTGCCCGCGCTGGGCGCGGCGACGGGCTTTAGCGCGCGGCGTTTTGCCGCGCGCGCCGCGCAGGCGGCGGTGGCCTCGCCGGTGCCCTGCGACCTGCTGCGGGTGACCGAACCCGACGGCACGCACCGGCACTGGGCGGCGTCGCACGTGACGTGCGGCTTTCCGGTTGAGGTGAACGACCGGTCGGCGTCGGTGCGATTTCCGCCGGGCGGGCTCAAGTACACCGCGGCGACCGTCGCGATGGCGTGGCGCACGGCGGTGCGTGACTACCGGGTGGTCGTCGACGACGAGGCGCACGAGCTGGCGGCGTTCTTGTTGGTGGTCGCCAACACGTTTCGCTTCGGCGCCGGAGTGCGCATCGCGCCGAATGCCGACCCGCACGACGGCGTCGCCGACCTCGTGGCTGCGAGCGAGCTGAGCGCCGCGAAGGTGCTGCGGCTGTTGCCGGTGACGCGGGCGGGCAAGCACCTCAACCATCCGGCGGTGACGACGCTGCGCGGGCAAACGTTCTCGCTCTCGGCGACCGGCAACGCCGAGAGTGATGCTGCCGGGGACGATGCTGCGCGCGACGACGGCCGTGTTGTGCCGCTGCAGGGTGACGGCGAACCGCTCGGAGTGTTGCCGTGCACGGTCACTACCGTGCCCGCCGCGCTCGGCATCGCCGGCGTAAACCTGCAGTGAGCGTTGGGAGCCAAACGTGACCGAGACTGCCGACGCCGTCACGCCCCCTGCCGCGCAGCCAGCAGAAGCCAGCAACCGAGCGCTGCGGCTCTCGCTCGTCATCTCGGCGATCCGCTGCACGCTCGCCTACGTGGTCTTCCCCTTTGTCGCGCCGGTAATCGGTCTGGCACCCGGCGTCGGCCCGCTCGTCGGTTTGCCCATCGCCACGGTCGCGCTAGTCGCCAACGTTGTGAGCATCCGCCGCTTTCACCGCTCAAACCACCGCTTCAAGTGGCCGGTGAGCGCCCTCAACGGCGGCATCATCGCCCTCGTCTCCATCCTCATCGTCAACGACCTCATCACTCTCCTCACCTGACCTCACCGCAATCAACGAACTCGCGCCGAGCCGGTGTGCGTTGGTGCCGTTAGGTCAGGCTGTGGTCAATGAGAAACGACGGAACAGGTTTGTTGAAGGAGCTGAGGTGGAAGCCGGTGATGCCGAGCGGTCCGGCGTTGGCTTTGATTTGTTCGACGAACTCGGCGACGTCGACTAGCAGAGCGGTGACGTCGATGCCGATGCTGTCGGCGAGGCGCCGCGCCTGGGCTGGGCTCACGCTGCCCGCCACACCGACGCGCACCGGCAGGGTGACACCGGCTGCCCGCTCGGCCGTGAGCCAGTCGATCACTGTCGACGCGTCGGCGCACATCTGCGCCACGGCGTAGCCGTCGACTTCAGCGTCGTGGAGCATCTGTTGCTTCGCGATCAGCACCTCGTGAAGCACCCGCGGCCGCACCGCCGGATGCCCGCCCGGATACGCAGCGACGCCGATGCGCGTCAGCCCGTGAGGCTCAGCCAGCAGATCGGCGAGCAGCTCGACACTTGAGCGATACGGCCCTGCTGGCTCAGCAGCGTCGCCCGCGATCAGCAGCATCTCGGACAGCCCAGCTCGCTCCATTCGCGCCAGCAGCGTCCGCAAGTGTGCGGCGCTCGTAACCTGCCGCGCGGCGACGTGCGGCACCGCCGTGTGTCCGCGCTGCGCCAGCCACTCGCACTCAGCCAGCGTGTCTTCCAGCGGCCGCTGCGGCGACGCTGTCACCGACACGTGCGACTCCTCCGGCAGCCCCGCCGCAGCCCGCCGCAAGCTGCCCATCAGCACCAGCTCAAACGTCACCCGCGACAGCCAGCCCATGACCCCTACCGGCGCTTCGCCCTTCGCCTCCGCGCCCGCCTCGCCTTGCGTGTTTCGCGGCCGTCCTCCAGCATGGCGGTCGGCATGGCGAACCCAACGCCGTCGAATGAGTCGATAGAGACGATCTCGTAGTCGCCCACCTCGCTTGGCTCGCGCGACGGGCACGCCTTGATGACATCGCCGACGGCCAAGCCCGCGGTGTCGAAGATGCGAAGCCCCTCGCGCCCGTCAAGTTTGGTTTCGTAAGCGCCCTGATGGATGCCCGCCTCCGCCAGAAACCGCTCCTGCTCGGCGAATGACTCGAACTCCTGCGGCTGTTCAACTGCTTCGTCGTCGGTCCGGTCGTCGGCCCGCCTGCTGCGCCGCGAAAATTTGGCCACAGTTCAGTTTACGCCAGCGATTTTGCCGTTGACCTCGAGGTCGACGTTGCGCACTTCTCGCATGGGCAGTGTCCAGTCGGTCGGCTCGTTTGCCGTCTCCACCATCGCCCTTATGTGGGCTACGTCCTCGGTCAGAACGGTTAGGAAGACAGCGACAAACTGATGCGGCGCTTGAGGTTCCTGCGATAGAGTCGTTCCACCAGTACCACGCAGCCTGTGGTGGGCTCATCCCACATCAGGTCATGCTGGTTGTCCGTGTCGATTGGCTCTGTCAGCGGCTCGTAGAGAGGACAAACCACCAGATTGAACATGTCCGTAGCGGTGTTCGCTGCGCCGTAGTGAAACACCACTTCAATCACTTCCCTCGTCGCGGTGTTGTACAGGACTACTGTGGCCACGTAGACTTGCTGAGACTTGAGTATGGCCTTCAGTGAGGGTTAGGAAGGCGCTGAAGTTATCGGATGTGTGGTGTCGGACGGTCGTTGGGCAGCGTGTCGCCCTCGACTCTCGCCGTGGAGCTTCGCGTCGGTCGTGGCTCTACGGGGCGATTGCTCGCGAGCCGCGAGTCGTCGGTGCTCTCGGCGTCGTGTGCCTTGCGCTTGCGGCTTCTCCACATGGCTGGTTCCTCCATTGTTGGGTGCCGTTCACTCTACAGCCCGCGATGCCCGGCCGGAGTCGTCCTTCGCTCAACCAGATGCGCGAGCGATCTGGCGTTTAGCTCAGGCCGGTGATTTCGCCGTTGCCGTCGAGGTCGATGTCGTGGGCGGCGGGGTAGCGGCCGAGGCCGGGCATGGTGCGCATGTCGCCGCAGATGGGGTAGATGAAGCCCGCGCCGACGGCGGCTCGCACCTCTCGCACGGGCAGCGTCCAGCCGGTCGGCGCGCCGAGCAGCGACGGGTCGTGCGACAAAGACAG
>CAYRJD010000005.1:0-41606 GCA_964424585.1 uncultured Acidimicrobiales bacterium
ATCACGTTCAGCGACCCGGAGACGGATTGGGAGGGGCAGCCTGAGTGGAACGGCAACCCGAACGACAACCCCTGCGTGGACACGCCGGACGGGTTAGACCGGGCGCATTGCGCGTATGTGATCAAGCACTACAACCCCTGGCTCATCAACAAAGACCGACACGACCACTGGAACACGCCCGAGCATCCGTTCCACGGTGATGTGATTTCGTCGTGGTGCGCGGTGATCGCCAGAGGCGCACCTGGCAATCGCACGGTGTTCGAGCCCGCCAACACCATCCTGTTCGTCGACAGCACCGGCCAGGCGACGTGCATCGACGGCGACGACCACCACTCCGGCGGCCCAGGTGCTGAGGCGGGCACCCAGCCCACGCACCGCTATCACGGCGACGACGACTTCATCGACCAGCACGGCTCAACCATCAACGCGGGCATCACACGCGAAGTCGCTCAGGTCGCCGCGAACTCCCACACCCTGCGCGGACGACTCGGCGGCGCACCAGGCACGCCCGGGCACCGACCCGATGAAGTCGTCGCTCAAGGCAGACACCGCAACGACGGCTCCGTCAACTACACCACACAAAACAGCCTCAACCTCACCGGACGCCACGACCACAAGACCGTCATGTTCTGGGTGTGGGGGGAACGCGCCGCCGACACGGAGCCGTTGTGCGACGACGGCACGCAGCCGCCGTGTGAGCAGGAGCCGACGTGCGAAGACGGTGGACAGGCTCTCACGCGAAGCGACTGCTGATTGGCAGATGCGGATGCGCGACCAGATGCGGCGCCGCTAGCACCAAGTGACGGCTAGGTTCGGCGGCTATGGCCGAACCGGGCAACGCCAACCTGGTGCTTCTGCGCCACGGCGAGAGCACCTGGAACAACGAGAACCGGTTCACCGGCTGGCACGACGTTCCGCTCAGCGCGAAGGGCGAAGCCGAAGCCCGCGCTGCGGGTGAGTTGATGGCGCGCGCAGGCGTCGCGCCCAGCGTCGTGCACACGTCGCTGCTCACCCGCGCCATCGCGACGGCCGACATCGCGCTGCGGGTGATGGGTCGCTCGTGGATTCCCGTCCGACGCAGCTGGCGGCTCAACGAGCGCCACTACGGCGGGCTCACCGGGCTGAACAAGGCCGAGATGGCAGCCACCCACGGCGACGAGCAAGTGCACATCTGGCGACGCAGCTACGACGTGCGACCACCAGCGATGAACCCCGACAGCCAGTTCAACCCAAACACCGACGAGCGCTACGCCGATCTATCGCCGAGCGACATACCAAACACCGAGTGCCTGGCAGACGTCGTGGCTCGGATGCTGCCGTACTTTCACGACCACATCGCGGCCGACCTCGCCGCAGGCCACGTCGTGCTGGTCGCCGCGCACGGCAACAGCTTGCGCGCGCTCGTCAAGCACCTCGACCAGATCAACGACGCCGACATCATGGCGCTCAACATTCCCACCGGCGTTCCGATGTGCTACCGGCTCGACTCCTCGTTCGCGCCGACCGAGCAGATCGCGCCAGCCGATCGCTACCTGACCAACTAGCTGGCCGTCGGCCAGCTACAGCGCGTCGGCGCCGCGCTCGCCCGTTCTGATGCGCACCACCGAGCCGACGTCGGTGACCCAAACCTTGCCGTCGCCGATGCGACCGGTGTGCGCGGTCTCGACGATGCAGTCGATGACCGCGTCGACTCGCTCGGCGGGCACCAGCACCTCGATGCGCAGCTTCGGCACGAAGTCGACCTGATACTCGGTGCCGCGGTAGGTCTCGGTGTGACCGCCCTGCCGTCCAAAGCCGCGCACCTCCGACGCGGTGAGCCCCGTGACGTCGAGCTCGCGCAGCGCTTCGACCACCGCTTCGACTCGGTGCGGCTTGATGACGGCGGTGACGAGACGGACCACGGAAGGTGACGCTACCGACCTCGCCGCGCGCCGCTTCGCGCGAGCCGATTAGCGCGACGGGCTCGCGCGCCGCTAATGTGAAGCCCATGGTTGACATGAGTGAGCGCGTCGAGTTCCTCCGACAGGTTGATCTCTTCAGCGACTGCAGCAAGAGCGAGCTTCGCAAGATTGCGCGGATGGCCGAACCGCTTGAGTTCAAAGCCGACACGCAACTACTTGAGGAAGGCGCGAGCGGTCACCGAGCCCGCGAGGCGTTCGTGATCGTGAAGGGCACGGCCATCGTCCGGCGCAACGGACGCAAGGTGGCGGAAGTTGGCCCAGGACAAGCCGTCGGCGAGATGGCGCTCTACGACGACGGGCCCCGCACGGCAACCGTCGTCGCGGGCACCGACGTCACGGCGCTGGTGCTTCAAGCTCGACAGCTCAAGGGCATCGTCGATGAGATGCCCCCGGTCGCGAACAAGATGCTCGAGTCGCTGGCGCGCCGACTGCGAGAGTCAAACCGCAAGCTCTACGGCTGAACGTCCGCAAGCGGCCGACGTCGACGCTCGCGCCGGCGACGACCACACGAAGGACCAGTCGGAGACGCAAGCGAAGGGTCGAGCCACGATGAACCAACGCGTCCGGCCTCACCACCTGGTGCTCGCGATCGGCATCGCGTTCGCCGCGGTGACCGCCGCCTCAGGCGTCGCCGCGTCGGTGTTCAAGTTTCACGAACCCGACGACGCGGTCGCCTACCGCGAGGTCTTCGGCAACGTTCCGGACGCGATCAAGTTCACCTTCTACGCGCTCACCTGCGGGCTCATCGTCTTCGGCGCGTACGCGTTCGCGCAGCGCACCCGCAACTGGCAGCGCGGCGCACCCGACGCGCGCGCCACCAGCCGCTCCAACGCCAAGCACCGCCTGCGCGACTACCGCGCCGGCGTGCTGATGCAAACGCTGCTGCGCGACCCAGCCGCCGGCGCGATGCACGCGCTCCTCTACTACGGCTTCCTGGTGCTGCTAGCGGTGACCACGACGCTGGAAGTCAACCACCAGTTACCGAGCGGCGCGAAGTTTCTCATCGGGCCGTCGTACCAGGCGTTCAGCTTGGTCGGCGACGCCGCCGGGGTCATCTTCACCGTCGGCGTGGTGTGGGCGATCGTGCGGCGATACGTGCAGCGTCCGTACCGCATTCGCATCAAGTCGCGCCCCGAGCACGCGTTCATCTTGTTCGTGCTGGCAGCGCTCGGCGTGACCGGCTTCTTCGCGGAAGCCCTGCGCATCGCGCTCGTCGGGCGTCCCACGTTCGAGCAGTGGTCGTTCGTCGGCTACCCGCTGTCTGCGCTGTTCGCCGACACGAGCGCGGTCGCTGGCTGGCATCAGGTGCTGTGGGTCGCGCACGTGGCTGCGTTCATGGCGTTTCTGCTCGCGCTGCCGGTCACGATGCTGCGGCACATGTTCACCAGCCCGCTCAACATGTACCTGCGCGACCGCGAACGACCCAAGGGCGCGATGCGCGCGGTGCCCGATCTGATGGAAGCCGAAGACATCGAGACGATCGGCGCGGCGGCCATCGAAGACTTCACCTGGAAGCAGCTGCTCGACACCGACGCCTGCACGATGTGCGGACGCTGCACGTCGGTGTGCCCCGCGCACGCCACCGGCAAGCCGCTCGACCCGCGCGAGATCGTGCTCAAGGTCGGCGAGGTGATGGCGGCCACCGGCACCCACGGCGCGGTCAGCCCACCCATCGGCGTCGACGTCGAAATCCAGGTGTCGGCCAACGCGGTCACGCAGCGGGTCAGCGCCGACGAGCTGTGGAGCTGCACGTCGTGTCGAGCGTGCGACGAGATCTGCCCGGTCAACATCGAGATCCTCGACAAGATCCTCGACATGCGTCGCTACCTGACGCTGATGGAGAGCGAGTTCCCCACCGAACTGGGCGGCGCCTTCCGCGGAATGGAAAACAACGCCAACCCGTGGAACCTCGACAACTCCGACCGCGGCGACTGGACGGCCGATCTCGACGACGACGTCCCGGTCGTCGACGGCTCAGAGCCGTTGAGCCACGAGTACCTCTACTGGGTCGGCTGCGCCGGCTCGTTCGACGACAAAAACCGGCGAGTGTCGGTGGCCACCGCTTCGCTGCTGCGCCGCGCCGGCGTCGACTTCGCCATCTTGGGGCCAGCCGAGATGTGCACCGGCGACTCGGCTCGACGCGCCGGCAACGAGTACCTCTTCCAGATGCTCGCCGCGCAAAACATCGAGACGCTGAACGAGATGGGCGTCACCAAGATCGTCACCGCCTGCCCGCATTGTTTCAACACGCTCGCCAACGAATACCCCCAATACGGCGGCAACTGGGAAGTCATCCACCACGCCCAACTGCTTGAGCAGCTCGTCGCCGACGGCAGGCTCAACTTGACGCACGCCAAACTCGAAGAGCGCGTCGTCTACCACGACTCGTGCTACTTGGGCCGCCACAACGACATCTACCTCGCGCCGCGCAACGTCATCGGTCAGCTCGGCGGTGTCGAAGTCGTCGAAGCGCCGCGCAACGGCAACCGGGCGATGTGCTGCGGCGCGGGCGGGGCACGCATGTGGATGGAAGAGACGCTCGGCACCAAAGTCAACGACGAACGTTCCGCTGAGCTGCTAGGCACCGGCGCGGACCGCATCGCGACGGCTTGCCCGTTCTGTTACATCATGATCGACGACGGCGTGAAAGGGCACGGCGTCGACGATGACCAGGTCAAGGTTGCCGACATCTCGATTCACATCGCGGACGCGCTGGCCGCCGGGGAGGCACAGTCAGCCAGCACTGGCAGCTAGCCCAGTCAGCTAGCACAGTCAGCTAGAGCAGCGGCTGGCTGTAGTTGTCGAAGTAGCGGCTGGGGGTTGGCCCGCGCTGGCCCAGGTACTTTGAGCTGAGCTGGCTAGAGCCGTACGGCGCATCGGCCGGCGTGGTCATCGTCATGAAGCTGATCTGGCCGACCCACATTCCGGCGTACAGCTTGATCGGCAAGCTCGCCACGTTCGACAGCTCGAGGGTGAGGTAGCCCTCAAAGCCAGGGTCGACAAACCCTGCGGTCGTGTGAATGAGCAGCCCCAGCCGGCCGAGCGAACTCTTGCCGTCGATGCGACCAACCAGGTCATCGGGCAGGCCCACTCGTTCGAGCGTCGAGCCGAGCGCGAACTCGCCAGGGTGCAAGATGAAGTGCCCGTCGTCGCCGATGGAGACCTCCTCGGTTAGTGCCGTCTGGTCTTGTCTCGGATCGATGACGCTGGCGGTGTAGTTGCGGAAGACGCGGAACACGCTGTCGAGCCGCAGGTCGACCGACGACGGCTGCACCGCCGCGGCGCCGAGCGGATCGATCGTGATGTGCCCGGAGGCCAGGTGTTCACGGATGGTTCGATCTGACAGGATCACGGCGAGCGAACCTAACGGCACTGGGTCGTTACCCTGACGCGCGCGCCACGCTCGCGGGTGTAGTTCAATGGCAGAACCTCAGCTTCCCAAGCTGATAGTGGGGGTTCGATTCCCCTCACCCGCTCACCTAGCCCGATCAGCTAGCCCAGTCAACCAGCCCAGTCAGCTAGTCCGGTCAACTGGGCGTCTCACGACAGCAGCGTCGCGAGTCCCCAGAAGGCGACCACCAGCCCGATCAGCGTGAACGGCACGGTGCGACGCCACGGCGCGCGGCTCAGCTCGCCGGCTCTGCGCGGGTTCGCTCGCGGCCGCATCATCGCCGCGACGTTGCCAGCGGCCATCGCTGCGCCGAACGCCAGCAGCAGCCACGCCAAAATGTCGGGGCCAAGAAACACGGAGCTAGCTCGCCATCACGTGCCGCCGTCGTACGGGCCGTCTGGCACCCCGGCGGGCGCGGCGTTGCCGAACGCGGTTGCCTCGCTCAGCCACACCAGCTTCGCAGAACCCGTCGGCCCATTGCGGTGCTTGGCGACGTGAATCTCGGCGAGACCTTGGTCGGGCGAGTCGAGGTTGTAGACCTCGTCGCGATACAAAAACATCACCACGTCGGCGTCTTGCTCGATGCTGCCTGACTCCCGGAGGTCGGACAGCATCGGGCGCTTGTCTGCCCGGTTCTCGAGGTTGCGTGACAGCTGCGACAACGCGAGCACCGGCGCCTTCAGCTCGCGCGCCAACACCTTCAAGCCCCTCGACATCTCCGCAACCTCGATCTGCCGGTTCTCCGCCTTGCCTGGCCCGCTCATCAGCTGCAGGTAGTCGACGACGACCAACCCCAAGTCGCCGGCGCGCGCCTGCAGCCGCCGAGCCTTCGCCCGCACCTCCGCGACCGTGAGGTTGGGGTTGTCGTCGATCCACATCGGCGCGGCGCTCAGCGCTCCGAGCGCGTCGGTGACCTTGCGCCAGTCGCCGTCACGAACGTTGCCGGTCGCCAGGTTTTGCGCGTTGAGCCGCGTCTGCGACGCGACGAGCCTGGTGGTGAGCTCGAGGTGGTCCATCTCAAGAGAAAAGAACAGCACGGGCTTCTCTTCTCGCAGCGCGACGTTCGCCGCCATGCCCAGCGCCAACGCGGTCTTGCCCATCGACGGTCGAGCGCCCACGACGATCAAGTTCGACGGCTGCAGCCCGGCCAGCAGCTCGTCGACCTCGACGTAGCCGGTGCGCACGCCGGTGACGCGATCGGACTGGTTGTAGAGCACCTCCAGCCGGTCGAGAAACGTCGGCACCACTTCGTGCAGCGATTTCGTCGAATCGGCGATGCGACGTTCGGCGATCGCGAACACCTTCGCCTCGGCCTCGTCGATGACCGCCGCCACGTCGGACGGGTTGGCAAACCCCATCTGCTGAATCTCCGCGCCCACGCTCACCAGCTGACGCAGCAGCGCGGACTCTTCGACCATGCGCGCGTAGCCCTCGACGTGCGCCGTCGTCGGCGTGCTCGCCGCCAACATCAACAGCCGATCAGACCCGCCGGCGCGCTCTAGCGCGCCAGCCACCGTCAGCTCGTGCTCGACGGTGACCACGTCGATGTCGGCACCCTGGTTGTAGAGCGTGGCGATCGCGTCGAACACGTCGCCGTTGCCCGTGTGGTAGAAGTGCTCGCGCTGCAGGATCTCCACCGCTGGGCCGATGGCGTCGCGCGACAAAAGCATCGCGCCGATGACCGACTCTTCGGCCGACAAGTTGTGGGGCTCGGTGCGTGTGACAGTGCTCATGGCAACAATGCTGCGGCCAGCGGCCGTGGATAAGTGGTGGAAACCCGTAGAAAATGCGGGGAATTCGCTGGGGAAATCGTGAAGACGTTCACGGCACCAACTATGGCAACGGGGTGGGACATCGCCAGTGAGCCGGCCACGCTCAGTCTTCTCGCACCACCTCCACGGTGAACGCGAACTGCACTTCGGGATGGAGGTCGGCTCGCACCTCGTGCACACCGAGCATGCGAATGGGTTCCGCGATGCTCAGTGCCTTGCGGTCGATCTGGCTGCCGGTCGCGACCTCGACCGCGTCGGCGATCTCGGCGACGGTGACCGACCCGTAGAGCTGATCTTGGTCGCTCGCCCGCGCTGCGAGCGTGACGCTGGTGCCGCCGAGCTGGCGCGCCAACTCGTCGGCTTCCTCGCGAGCTCGGGTCTCGCGCGCCGTGCGCGCCTTCGCCATCGACTCGGCTTGCACGACCGCCTTGCCTGCGGCCCGCAGCGCCAGCCCGCGCGGAATAAGGCTGTTGCGCGCGAAGCCGTTGGCGACGTCGACCACCTCTCCCGCTGTGCCCACGCCCTCGACGTCGGCCCGCAACACAACCTTCATGACTGGTTCGCTTCTGGTTTGTCGTCGGCCAGATCGTCGTCGGCCGGCTCGTCGAACGAGTCGGTCGCGTCGACAGCGGCTGGCTCGTCGTCGGCTGGCCCATCGACAAGCGCCTCACCGTCAAGCACGTCATCGGCCAGCACGTCATCGGCGAGCACCTCATCGGCGAGCACCTCATCGGCGAATGCCTCGTCGACGACCAGCTCGTCGGCGTTGACGTCGTCGTCACCGCCTACGCGCGCACCTGCTGGCGGCGGCATCGCCGGTGACGATGGATCCCACGGCTGCGTCGGACGCGACGGGTCGCGCCGCCTAGACGTGCGTCGCTGCGTCACCGGTCGTCGCACGTACGCCAGCAACGCCATCTCTCGCGCGTTCTTGATGGCGGCTGCCACCTCGCGCTGCTGCTGCCGACTGTTGCCAGACACCCGCTGCGAACGGATCTTCGCCCGCTCGGAAACGAACGACTTCAACAGCTCGACGTCCTTGTAGTCGACGTAGGTCACCTTCTGCTCGGTGAGCACGCTGACCTTGCGACGCTGATGGCGGCCGCGCATCTCGCGGCCGCGCAGCCTCGGGTTCCGGCGACGTGTTGCCATTAGAACGGTTCCTCCTGCTGCCCTGGGGCCGCCGCATCGCCGGTCGCTGGTGCGAAGCCGCCAGATGCGTCGTTGTAGCTGCCGCCGCCGCCACCACCACCACGACGCTGGTCGAAGCCGCCGTCGTCTGGGCGATTGCGCGGGTTCGGCATCACCTGAGCACTCGCCCATCGCAGCGACGGTGCAATCTCTTGAGCGACGATCTCAACGACGCTGCGCTTCTCGCCTTCCTGGGTGTCATACGACCGCTGCTCGAGCCGCCCTGTCACGATGACGCGCTGACCCTTGCTGAGCGAGTCGGCCACGTTCTGCGCGAGCGTGTCCCAGCAGATGACGTTGAAAAAGCTGACGCTCTCCTCGGTCTCCTGCGTGCGTCGATTGACCCAGCGTCGGTTCACCGCGACGCCGAGCAACGCTCGGGCGGTGCCCGTCTGGGTGTACCTGAGTTCTGGATCACGGGTGAGGTTCCCCACCACGGTGATTGTGTTGTCAACCATCGGTGTCTCCGGTTTCGGTGTTGGTCGGCTCCTCTGCGGACGCTTGACGCTGCTCCACCCGGCGGGCGGCTTCAGCGTCGGGAAGCCGAATGAGTTTGTGACGGACGATGTTGTCCGCTATCCGCAGTGACCGCTCTACCGGGTCGAGTGCGCCCGGTGCGGCGGTCATCTCAAATATCGCATAGAACCCGAAACGTTTTTTTTCGATTTCATAGGCGAACTCGCGACGCCCCCAGTAGGTCTCGTCGACGATCGTCGCGACGTCGGAGATTGCGGCGCGAACCTCGTTCCTCGCGACGCCGACGTCGGCCTCGGAAAGGTCGCCGTCGATGATGACCATCATTTCGTAGGTGCGCAAAGCGAAGCCTCCTGTGGACCCGATGCGTCGGGGCCCCGTCGTGGGGCAGGGGATAGATAACGCTACGGCGCACGTGCCCCAATGCCACAGCCGGCGCCACCGTCGACGTCGCAGTCGAGCTTGGCGTGGCCCTACGTGTCGGGTGTCGCGCTCGGGTAAAGCTGATGGGTCAGCTCGACGAGCAGGCGCTGCGCGAGGGCGCTCGGGCCGCCAGCGACCACGACAACGAGCCGGTCGCTTCGCGCGAAGTCGGTGTCGGCCGCGCCCAAGCTCGCGCCTGTCATCGAAGACTGCGCCAGCGACGCCCAGTCGTCGGTCGAGCCGTCTCTTCGCTGCGTCGGGGTCGACCATCGCTCGATGATCGTCGGTTGCGGGCCGGTCGTGTCGGCCACCGCTAGCACCGGCCGCAAGCAGCTCGCGTCGTCGCTCGCGCGCGTGGGGCCGCACATGCCGCCGGTGGGCTCACCCAGCAGCACGCGGACGCCTGCGGTGTCGTCGGCGACCAGCACGCCGACCTGCGCTGCGCCTTCGGCTGCGAGCCCGTGCGCGAGCCGCTGCGCTTGGGCGTCCAACGTCAAGGTGACCTCCACCTCGCTGCGGGCGAGTGACCCCTCGCCGTAGCGCGTCGTCAGCCAGCTCGTCAGCCACCGCAGCGTCGGCTCGATCGTCGCATCGAGCGCCGGGTCGCCGGTGGCGGCAAAGACCGTCCAGTTGCTTGCCGTCAGGCTGGCCGCCGAAGCGGTCGGGCCGTTCGCCGCGAGGAGTCGCTCCGCCAGATACACCGCCTGTTGGTCGGTCAGCTGGCCGACGGGCACGCCGAAGTACGTCTGCGCCGCGGCGCCGACGCCTCGCGTGCGGTGACCGAACGACGCGACGTTCAAGTAGCTGACGACCTCCTCGCGGCTAGCGAGCGCCACCTCTGCCCGAGCGACCGTCAACACGTGCCGCAGCCGGCCCATCACGCCCGACCATCCGCCACGCTCGACGGCCCGCAGCTCGCCAGTGGCCTCGACGTAGCTGCGCGCCGCGCCGCTGACGATCTTGTCGCGGTCGCCCGTCAGCACCCACCTCAGTCGACGCACCGCCTCTTCGCCGTCGCCTCGGTCGAAGTGTCGGTTCGCGACGAGCGTGTCGATGAGCGCTGACGGCACCTCCCGCTGGCTCGCCACTGCGCCCACCGGCGGTGGGTGAGCCTCACCAAGCGGCGTGCCAACTCGGTCGACGAACACAATGCGACCGGCGTCGCTGGCGCTCAGGGTGTGGCTTGTCAGCTCGTCGCTCCCGGCCGCTAGCGCTGCGATGCCTACAACCAGCATCGTCGCGACGCTCAAGGCGAACACGCCCGAGGCGAGGCGCGAGAGCCAGACCCGCCAGCGCTCACCGGAGCTCATCGACCGCGCAACTTAGCTCGGCGTCAAGCGGCAGTGCGCGTCGGTGCGGCTTCTACGGTTGAGGATTGTGAACGACCCACACTTGCCCGACCGACGCGCGCTTGAGCGCGCGGTGGGCTCGCTCTGCGACCAACTGGCGCAGCTCATCTCGTTGTTCACCGACGCCGACCACCGTCTCTACGTGGTGGGTGGCTGGGTGCGCGACCACCTGCTAGCCGAGGCCAGCCCGGCGCGCCAGCAACGGAAGCTCGACGTCGACCTCACGACCGACGCGCTGCCCGACACCACCGCCGAGCTGCTCCGCCGTTGGTCGCCCGACCTGTGGCTAGCCGGCGTCACGTTCGGCACGGTCGGCGCGACGCGCGACGGCGTCGTCGTCGAAGTCACGACCCATCGGGCCGAGGAGTACGACCCTCAGTCACGCAACCCGGCGGTGCGATTTTCCGACGACATCTCGGTCGACCTGAGCCGCCGCGACTTCACGGTCAACGCGATGGCTGTCGCGCTGCCAACCGGCGATCTCGTCGACCCTTTCGGCGGCGCCGACGACCTCGCGGCGCGCCGGCTGCGCGCGCCTTCCGAACCGCACGGGCTGTTCGCAGACGACCCGCTACGCATCTTGCGCGCCGCTCGCTTCGTCGCCACCCTGAACCTCGAGGCCGACCCGACGATCACCGCCGCGATGACCGCCGAACGGGCGCGCCTCGCGATCGTCAAGCCCGAACGCCAGGCGATGGAGCTGACCAAACTGCTGGCGCTACCGACGCCAGGCGCAGGCGTCGCGCTGCTGGCGAGCACCGGCGTGCTGGCCGACATCTTTGGCTGGCTGCGGGCCACTGACCGCACCACGATGGCTCGCCGTATCGACCGCCTCGCTCACAGTGACAACACCACGCGCGTCGCGCTGCGACTCGCCGCGCTCGCGTTCGACGCAGCGCCCCACGAGCTAGAGCGCGTCCAACGTCGCCTCTCGGTCGCGCTGACCCGTCAGGCAGCCTCGCTGATAGCGGTGTCCCGCGACCTGTGCGCCGTCGACGGCTCAGACCCCTCGTTGCGTCGCGTGCTCGCCGATCATCCCGACACATTCGAAGTCGCGGCCGAACTGCTTGCTGCAGTCGACCGACCCGTCGCCGCGCAGACGCTCGCTCGCCTGAGCGAGCTGCGTGCAATAGAGGGCCTGCCAGCGGTGGGTACGCCGCTCGACGGCAACGATGTGATGCGACTGGCTGTCGAGCACGGGTTCACGATTAGCGGCCCAGCGGTCGGCGAAGCGCTGCGCTTTCTCACCGAGCGTCACATCGCCGCAGGCCCGCTCACGCCCGAGCAAGCCGAGGGTGCGCTCGTCGACCACTGGCGCGACGACACCGGCACGTCTGGCCAGAAGTCGGCCCGTGCGTCACGGTAGGGCTACGGTTTGCGCCGTGCCAGCAGGCACCACACCCAACACGAAGCCACGGCGACGCACGTCGCCGGTCATCGACTACCGCATGCGACGCCGTCGGCTGCTGGCAGACGTCACCGCTGGCCTCGTTGCACGCCGCGACGTCTGCGATCCTCATCCCAGCCTGCTGCGGCTCGCTCGTCACAACGCGCCGCCGCTCAACGAAGACTGTCCGCTTTGCACCCAGGGCAGGCTCGTCGTCATCGGCTACGCCTTCGGCCCGCGCATGGGTGCCGCCGGCCGCAGCCTCGTCAGCGACAACGAGATCGAGCGCCTCGCGGCGCGGCGCGGCCGCTTCACGGTTTACGAGGTCGAGGTCTGCCCGTCGTGCGGCTGGAACCACATGATGCGCAGCTACCCGGTCGGCGACGACGTGCGGCCCGCCACCACGCCGTTTCCGCAATCGCACCTTCCGCTCAACCTCACCTACTAGCCCACACCGCCCAGCAGGTTCGGCTGCTCAGCCGGCTGGGTATCCTCGACCCCTCACCGCCTCCGCGCGCCTAAGGGAGACAACCGCAGTGTTTAAGGTCGGCGACCGAGTCATCTACCCCCATCACGGGGCCGCCAAGATCGTCGGACGAGGTGTCCGAACCGAGTTCGACGAAGAGCGCGAGTACTTCGAGCTTGAGACCATCCACGACCAGCTCTCGGTGTCGGTGCCGGTCGACATGGTTGACGACGTCGGCATGCGTGAGCCCATCGACCAGGAAGACGTAGAAGACCTGTTCGAGCTGCTGGCGAAGAAGGGCGTGCGCGAGCCACCGAACTGGAGCCGTCGGTTTAAAAACCATCAAGAAAAGCTGAAGTCGGGCGACATCTACCAAGTCGCCGAGGTGGTGCGCAACCTGTCTCTGCGCTACGCCAGCCGAGGTCTCTCCGCCGGCGAGAAGCAGATGCTCGAAAAGTCGCGGCTCATCCTCACGTCTGAGTTGTCGATCAGTTTGAAGATCAGTGAAGACCAGGCAGCCGAGCGCGTCGACAAGGCGCTCGAGTAGTTCGGTCGCCGGCGCGCCAGCTAGCAACCGGCGACACGATGAGGTGCCGGGCTGCGCGCGTCGCGCTGGGTGTCGTGGCGACCGTCTCGTTGGCAGTCGCGCTGAACGGGCTCGTCGGCCCGCTGCGGGCTGCTGCGTCTGTGTCAGCCGACGAACAAGAACTGGCCGACGCGCTGGAAGCGGCACGAGTCGACGTCGCTGCCTATCGGTCGATGGTGGCGACCACCGCGGACATCTCGCCGCTGACCGGCGCGATTGACCGCTCGGCCGACCGTTCGCTCGGTGCTTTCTCGAAGCAGGCGCGCCTGCGCGAACTTCGGGCCGTCTCGGCTCAAATCAGGGGCCCGCTCACCGACGTCGACATCATCGTCGACCCCACCATCCGCGTCACCGCTGCGGTTGCCGCTTTGCCGCTGACGGTGAACAACAACACCGATACTCCGCTTCGCGCCCAGCTGGCCTTGCGCAGCGACAGGGTGCGCGTCAACTCGTTCGCCAACGGGGAGAGCACGATGCTGTGGCTCACGCCTGGCGTCAACACCTATTCGTTCGACACCGACGCGCGTGGCTCGGGCCGTTACACCATCGACGTTGACCTGCGGTCACCAGACGGCGCGCTGCTGCTGGCGACCGCGACCATCGCCGTCGAGCCGACGGCACCTTCGTTCTTGGCGTTCGTGCTGATCGGCGGCGCGGTGGGCGTGCTGGCGCTCTGGTGGCTGCACGACCGAGCGCGACGTCGGAGAGACCTGGCGGCGCAGGCGTGACCGAAGAGCCAACCACGTCGCCCGCGGAGCAAGCCATGTCGCCCGCCGAGCAAGCCGGCGCGCAAGCCGGCGCGCAAGCTGCCGAGGCGCTGCCGGCGGGAGCGGTCCGAGCGGCAGTCGCCATCGGCCTGTCGCGCGCCAGCGGAGTCGTGCGGGCGACCCTCACCACAAACATCTTGGGCATCGGCCTCGTCGGCGACGCGTTCGCCGCCGCCATGCGCATACCCAACGTGCTTCAAAACCTGCTCGGCGACGGCACGCTGAACGCCGCCTTCGTACCTTCCTACAGCCACGCTGCCGAACAAGACCGCCGCGCCGCTGGCCGCCTAGCGGGCGCCATCGCCACGTTCCTGCTCAGCATCACCTCGGCACTGGTGCTCATCGGCGTGTTCGCGGCGCGCCCGCTCGCTCGCTTGATCGCATGGGGATTCGTCGGCGAGCGCTTCGAGCTGACCGTCAAGTTGCTGCGCATCACCTTCATCGGCGCGGGGCTTGCCGTGCTGTCTGCCTGGTGCGTCGCGGTGCTGGTCAGCCAGCGCCGTTTGTTCGTCGCGTACGTCGCGCCCGTGTTGTGGAACGCCACGCAGGTCGGCGTGCTGGTCGGCGTCGGTTTGGCAGGCTTCGGGCTGACGTCGCGAGCCACCGCACTGGCTTGGGCGGTCGCCGCCGGAGCGACGGCGCAGCTGCTGCTGCTCGTGCTTGCCGTGCGACGAGCCGACCCTTCCATCGAGTTTCACTGGCGCTGGCGCGACCAGCTTGAGCGACACGTCATTCGACGCATCGGCCCTGCCGTCATCGGCCGAGGTGCGCTGCAGATTTCGGCGTTCGTCGACATCGCGCTGGCGTCGCTGCTCGCCGTAGGTGCGACCGCCGCCATCGCCGCGGCGCAGGCTGTCTTTCTGCTGCCCGTCGCGCTCATCGGAGTTGCCGTCGCCGCGGCAGAGCTGCCCGCGCTCAGCCAGATGACCGACCACGCGCAAATCCACGACCGCACCGGCCATCGCGTGCTCGACACCTCGTACCTCATAGCCGGCGTCACCGCCATCTACCTCTCAACCTCGATCACGCTCGCGGATGTGCTGTTCAACCTCGGTGGTCTTCGTGACGCCATCGCGCGCGACGACGTGCTGCTCATCGGCGTGACGCTGGCCGTCTACTCGGTCGGATTGCCGCTGGTCGTGGCGTCGAGGCTGTGGCAGAACCTGCTGTTCGTCTACGGCGACGTTCGCGCGTCTGCCGTTTACTCCGTCGTTCGCGTCGCGTTCGCGGCGGCCTTCGGGCTGCTGCTCATGTTTCCGTTCGACCGCCTCGCCGTCGTGGGCGGCACCGTCACGGGCTTTGGCTTCTACCACGATGACATGTTTGGCCCGCTCGCCGACGCCGTGCGACTCGATCCGGACTTGCCTGCCCGACTCGGCGCCGTTGGCTTAGCTGCCGGCGCGACCGTGGGCGCGTGGGTCGAGCTGTCGCTCATTCGGAGGCGCGTGCTCAAACGTTGGCCCGTTGGTTCGCTCACCACGCTGCCCAATCGAGCGTCCATCGAACGCCAGATTTGGCCGGGCGCCATTGCTGCGGTGTTTGGGTTCGCCTCGAACTGGGTGCTGGTCGAATTCGTCGGGGGGCTCACGGCGGTCGTTCGTTTGGCTGTCGTCGTGACGGTGGTGGTGGCGGTGCACCTCGGCGTGGGTCGCATGTTTCGGCTACGGATGGCGATGGCGATACTGGCTACTCCGCGTGCCATTCTGAGCAGCGTCTTTCGTCGTCGAACTAACGGAGCAAACGGCTCGTGAACACCTCAACTAACCGCCCAGTGCGGGTCGTGACCGACAGCTCGTCCGACCTTCCCGCCGATCTGGTGAGCCAGCTCGACATCACGGTGGTGCCGCTGGTCGTCAACTTCGGCACCGAGTCGTTCGCCGACGGCGTCGATCTTGACCGAGACGAGTTTTGGGCGCGGTGCGCGAAGAGCGCCGAGCTGCCGCGCACGGCCGCGGTGAGCGCCGAGGTTTTCGGCCAGGCCTATCGAGACGCCGCGGACGACGGTGCTAACGACGTCGTCGCCATCACCTTGTCGAAAGAGCTGTCGGCGACGCACGAGTCAGCGCTCACCGCCGCGGAAGGTTTGGCCGGCGAAGCGAACGTGCGCGTCGTCGACAGCACGTTCGTTTCAATGGGCGCTGGCACGCTCGTGCTGATGGCGGCACGGGCTGCGGCGAGCGGCGCGTCGGCTTCGGAGATCGTGGCCCAGGTCACCGAGGCGCGCGAGCGCACGCACCTGATCGCCGCGCTCGACACGTTCGACAACCTGCGCAAGGGTGGACGCATCGGCGCCGCCAAGAGCCTGCTCGGCACCGCTTTGTCGGTGAAGCCGCTGATCGAGGTCGCCGACGGCGTGGTGGTGCCGGCCGGACGCCAGCGCACTCGCACCAAGGCGAAGGCTCACCTGCTGAACGTCGTCAGCGAGCACGCCCGCAGCATCGAAGAGGTTGCGGTGGTGCACGCTCGGTGTTTTGACGTCGACGAATTCGCAGCGCGCATACGCGCCGTCATTAGCGAAGGCGTGCCGTGCACGGTCGCCGATATCGGGCCCGTCGTGGGGGCGCACGCCGGCGAGGGTGCCATCGGGGTCGTCTATCGCACGAGCGGGTGAGGTCGGGCGCGTCGTATGGCATCTGAGCGCCGCGACGCCGCACCGCGCCAGCGCGACCTGCTGTATGAGATTTCGGGCGGGCGTCTGTTCTCGCCCGAAGTTCACACCGGCGCCAGCAACGACCGCTACAAGCTGAGCCAGCGGCTCTGGCCGTCCGACGACGCCGCGCCGACCGAGACGTGGGCCGCCATCGACTTCACGCTGCGCCGACCGGTGACGGTTCGCCTCGTCGACGTCAACTCTGAAGCTGGCCAGCGCATGCGCTTACAAACCCAGGCGCTCGCTCGGCTAGAGCACCCGGCCTTACTCCACATTCTCGACACCTACTCCCAAGGCCGGCGGCTCGCCGTGGTAACCGAACAGGTGCCGACCCACACGCTTGCCGATGAGGTTTGTCCGATCGCGGCTCGATCTGGCGGTGCGGCGCGCGTCGCCGAGCCTGCGGGTGCGAGCGTGTCGCACGCGGTGATGCCGATGGCTCCGGCGGAAGCGCTGCTGGTCGGCGCTTGCGTCGCCGAGGCGCTGGGCGCGCTGCACGACTGCGGGTTCGCGCACGGCGGCTTGACGGCGGCCGACGTCGGCCGGCGACCGGAGGGCGGCTTCGTAATCTTGACGGGGCCGCCGACGAGCGACGCGGTGCACATTCCCGCCACGCCGCGCGCTGACGTGCGCAGCCTTGGCGCGCTGGTGCACGAGCTGATGGTGGGCGCGCCGCCGCTCGTGCGGCTCGACGGCACGTGGGAGGTCAGCGACCAAGTGCCCGCGCCTGCGCGCCTGCTGATCGAACGCGCAGCCGACGCGACGCAGCCGTGGCCCGACGCGCGATCTGTTCAGCACGCGTGCACCGAGGCGCGCGCCGCGCTACTACGCCACCAAGCGGGCGCACCGAAACGGCGACGCGCCAAACATCGGTGGCTGACGAGCGCGGCCGGCGTGCTGGCGGCCGCTGGGCTGCTGACGGCCGGCTCGCTGCTGGCCGAGCGAATGGACGACGACGCCGGTCAGCAGCAACAGCAGTCCGCGTCGCAGTCGGCCCGATCGACGGCGGCCCGATCGACCGAGGCACGCTCGACTGAAGGGGGCTCGGCGGCGCCCGGCTTCGCATCGGCCAGCCCGAACGGCGGGGGCTATGCAGCGACGGCTAGCCCACCCGGCGCGTCGGTGGCCGCAGGGTCGGTGGCCCCACGCGGCGCCACGAACAGCACCGACGACCCGAGCTATCCGGTCGCGCGGGTGCCACTTGAGATCGCTCACATCACCGACTTCGACCCGGCTCCTGGCGGCGACCGCGTCGAGCATCCCGAGCGTCTGCGGCTCATCAACAACGGCGACGCGACCGAAGGTTGGCACACCGAGTCGTACCGCACCGCCGACTTCGGAGGTCTCAAGGAAGGAGTCGGTCTGATCGTCGGGCTGGGTCAGCCAGCCCAAGCCGACTCCGACGGAACCTCCGACGTCGCGCAGTTCGCGATCAGCTCGCCCGACGTCGGCTGGCGCTTTGAGCTGTACGCGTCGACCGAGCGATACCACGCGCTCATCGATTGGGGCGAGCCGATAGCCGTCGTCGCTGCGGGGGCTGAGCCGACGACCCTGCTAACGAACAACGTGAAGGCCAGCTCGCTGCTGCTGTGGATCACCGACTTGGGCGCGCCGCAGCCCGACGGCGACTTCAGCGTCACCATCACCCGAATCGCGGTGGAACGCGAGCTGCCGTCCTAGCCTCTAATCGTGCGCTCTCGCAGCCAGTCGGCGGCCCAACACGACACGGCAGGCCAAGACGACACAGAGCAGGGCCAGCACGACGGCATCGCCAGCGCCGTCGGCTCGTTCACGCACTTCGTCGCCCACGTGCGCACCAAGACAACCGGGCGCGTCATCACCGCGGCGAGGGTGATCGTGTTTGCTCTGGTCATCGCGGTGATGGCAGTGGCCGCGGTCGCGCTGCTGCTGGTCGGGCTGGTGCGCGCGCTCGATGTCGCGCTGCCGCGCGGCGCGTGGCTGGCACACCTGGTCGCCGCGACGCTGAGCGGCATCGTCGGCGCGGTGCTGTGGCGTCGGCGCAAGGCGCCTCGCGCCGACGCGACCGAGAGTGAGCGCGATGAGTGACGGTGCCGACCGCGAGGTCATCATCATCGGCAGCGGGCCGGCCGGGCTGACCGCCGCCATCTACGCGGCGCGCGCCAACCTCTCGCCGCTGGTTCTCGAAGGCGAACCGTCGTCGACGAGCGATCAGCCTGGCGGTCAGCTCATGCTGACCACCGACGTCGAGAACTATCCGGGCTTTCCCGACGGCGTGCTCGGCCCCGATCTGATGACCAGCTTTCGCGCCCAAGCGTTGCGCTTCGGCGCGGACATCGTGACGGCGAAGGTCACGTCGGTCGACTTCTCGGGGCCGCCGCACACGGTCACCGTGGGCGACCAGACGCACACCGCCGAGGCCGTCATCGTCGCGACCGGCGCGCGCAGCCTGCTGCTCGGACTCGACGACGAGCTGCGGCTGATGGGTCACGGCGTGTCGACGTGCGCGACGTGCGACGGGTTTTTCTTTGGCGGCCAGCAGATCGCCGTGGTCGGCGGCGGCGACAGCGCGATGGAAGAGGCCAACTTCCTCACCCGCTTCGCCGAGCGCGTCTACCTCGTGCATCGGCGCGACCAGCTGAGGGCGTCAAAGATCATGGCCGACCGAGCGATGGCTAACGACAAGATCACCTTCGTGTGGAACAGCACCGTCGACGCGATCCACGGCGACGCCAAGGTGGAGGGCTTGACGCTCGCCAGCACCGTCTCAGGTGAGCGCACGCAGCTCGACGTGACGGGCCTCTTCGTCGCCATCGGGCACAGCCCCAACACCGACCTGTTCGTCGGGCAGCTGCCGATGCGCGATGACGGCTACCTCATCACCAGCCCCGACAGCACGAAGACGTCGGTCGCCGGCGTGTTCGCTTGCGGCGACGCGCAAGACAGCTACTACCGCCAAGCGGTGACCGCGGCAGGGTCGGGGTGCATGGCTGCGATCGATGCTGAGCGATGGCTAGAGAGCGATCGGTAGGCTGTCGCTAACCAACCGGCCAACGGCCGAGCAACAGAGAGGCAAACCCGTGGCAGCAAACATCACCGACCTCGACTCCAACACATTCGACGAGACGATCGGTGCGACCGACGTCCCGGTGCTCATCGACTTCTGGGCTGAGTGGTGTGGCCCGTGCAAGCAGGTCGCACCCGTGCTGGAAGAGATCGCGACAGAGCAGCACGCGCTGCGCATCGCGAAGGTCGACGTCGATGCCAACCAAGACATCGCGCTGCGCTACAACGTGATGAGCATTCCCACGCTTATCCTGTTTCAAGACGGCCAAGAGGCGCACCGCTTCGTCGGGGCGAGGGGCAAAGACGCGCTGCTGAAAGACTTGAGCGCATACCTGTAGAGAGCGGCCCCCCTCCCACTTCGCCAGACAATCCGCCGCAAGCCCCGCACGCTTGGGCTAGCCGCGGCGGGCCGGTTCGCCCGTTCAGCGTGGGCGCGGCTGGCGATCACGTCGTCGACCTGCAGCGTCGCTTGGCGCACCTTCACTTTGGTGCCGGGCCGCTGACCGATCAGTTCACCGAGCAAACGGCCGTGGCGGTGAAAGAGTTTCAAGCCAGCCGCGGCATCGACGTCGACGGGGTCGTCGGGCCGCAGACGTGGGCGTTGCTAGTAGAGGCTGGGTATGAGCTGGGCGACCGGCTGCTCTATCTGCGCACGCCGACGATGCGGGGCGAGGACGTCGCGAGGGCGCAGACGATGCTCAGCAAGATGGGGTTTCTGGCTGGCCGGGTCGACGGCATCTGGGGGCCCAAGACCGCGGCGGCGCTGGTCGAGTTTCAGCACAACACCGCGCTCGTGGCCGACGGCGTCTGCGGGGCGCGGACCATCTTGGCGCTGCGTCGGCTGAGCCGTCGACTAAGCGACCGCAGCATCGTGGCGCACATCGAAGAGCGCGAGCAGATGCCGCCTGGCACCGGCGGCCTCGCGGGCACGCGCCTCGCGGTGGGCGAAGCTGGCGGCGCCGGGCCGCTGAGCGCGGCGGTACGGCGGATGCTCACCGCAGCCGACGCGGTGGTGCTGCCGCTCTCGCATCCCAACTGGACAGCTCAAGCCAACCAGGCCAACCGATTTGCGGCTGCCGTGTACGTGGGCTTCGACATTCGGCCCGAGACGGCCAACGTCGCCTACTTTCAGGGCCGCCACTATGTCAGCGAGGTCGGTCAGCAGATCGCGAGCCGTGTAGCTGAGCGACTGGTGTCTTCGTGCGGCTCGGTCGGCTTGCGTGGCATGGCGCTGCCGATCTTGCGTGACAGCTCGATGCCCGCCGTGCTGCTGCGACTGCCATCGGCGATGCAGGCAGCCACAACGGCCCATAGTATTGCGACTGTCGTCCACGGCGCGCTATTTGATACGCTGTGTGCTGCTGACGCGAGCGCGACCTAGAGCTTTGTCGACAGGTTTTCCCCACGAATTCTGGCGATTTGCGTGGGTTTCCACCGAAATTCGGAGGTTATCCACAAAGGTGAATAACGAGGTTGAACTTAGGCGTTCATCCGCGGTCGAACGTGGCTAGGTAGTTCAACCTCAACTTGAAGCGACGCCGCTCGTGCTCGTGTGATTCGGGTGCGACTATATATGCTACCATTAGTCGTTTTGGCGTGAAATTTGGCTTGCGATGCGGCGTAGGTCGGCAGCATCAGCATAGCGTACAACGATTTTGCCGGCGCCGGCGGTGGCGGGCTCTACCGTCACGTCAGTCGATAGCGCGTCGGCTATAGCATTGCGCGCCTCTAGCTGCGCGGCCGAGAGCGCCGGGTCTGGACGCTCGCGTCGACCTCGCTGTCGGCGGCGACGAGGCTCACGGTCGGCACTTGCGTTTGCGAGCCGCTCTAGGTCGCGCACGCTGAGCGTTCCCGAGGCCACACGCTCGGCGAGCCGCTTGATCTCGCTCTTGTCCTTTAGGCCTGCCAGCACGCGCGCGTGGCCAGCGGTCAGCTGGCCTGTGCGCACCTTGGCCTGCACCGCGCCCGGCAGGTTGAGCAGCCGCAAGCTGTTGGTGATGGTGGCTCGGCTCTTGCCCACTCGCTTGCCCACCTGGTCGTGGGTGAGATCGAAGTCGTCGATCAGCTGCCGATAGGCGGCTGCCTCTTCTAGCGGGCCGAGGTCGGCCCGGTGCACGTTTTCGACGATGGCCTCGACGAGGCTATCTGCGTCGTCTGCCTGCTTGACGATCGCCGGAATGACCGACAGCTTCGCCATCTGGGCGGCTCGCCAGCGTCGCTCGCCAGCGATCAGCGCGTAGCGCCCGGCGGCGTCTAGCTCGCGCACGACGACGGGCTGCAGCACGCCGACCTCGGCGATTGATTCGGCGAGGGCCGCTAGCTCGGCGTCATCGAAGTGCTTGCGTGGCTGTGCCGGATTGGGCTCGATGGCGACGCAGGCGAGCTCTTGATAGGCGCTGGCGCTGCGAGGAATGAGGCTTGACAGGCCGCGGCCGAGGCCGGTGGTGCGAGGGGCGGCGTCGCTGCTGGCGTTCACGGGCGGGGCTCCTGGGTGTCAGTGGCAGGTGGGGTGTCTGGGTCGCGCGCGATCAGCTCGTCGGTCAGCGCGCCATACGCGGTGGCGCCGGTGCCTTCGGGGTCGAAGACGCCGATGGGCTGTCCGTGGCTGGGCGCCTCGGCCAGCTTGACCGATCGAGGCACCACGTGGGCGCACACGAGATCGCCGAAGTGGCGTCGCACGTCGTCAACGACGTCGCCCGCGAGGTTCGTGCGTGAGTCGAACATTACGAGCACTATGGCGCTCACCGTCAACGACGGATTGAGGTCGGATTGAACCAGCTCGATGTTGGCGAGCATCTGCGCCAGGCCTTCGAGGGCGTAGTACTCGCACTGCACCGGAATGACCAGCTCGGTCGCGGCCGCCAGGCCGTTGATGGTGAGCAGACCGAGCGACGGCGGGCAGTCGATGAGCACGTAGTCGTACGCGCTGCGCAGGTCTGCGAGCGCCGCGCGCAGGCGATGCTCTCTGCTCAGCGCGGACGCGAGTTCGACCTCTGCATCGGCTAGATCGCTGATGGCCGGCACCGCGTCGAGACCTGCCACGGCCGTTTTCCTGACGCAGTCCGCCAGCGGCACAGATCGCGTGAGCGCGTGGTAGGTGGAGGCACCCACGCTGCGCGGGTCGATGCCCAATCCGGTGGTTGCGTTGCCCTGCGGGTCGAGGTCGACCAGCAACGTGCGGTGGCCGCGCGCGGCGAGTTCGGCGCTGATGCTGATGGCGGTCGTCGTCTTGCCCACGCCGCCTTTTCGGTTGGCGATGGCGATGGTGCGGACGCTCACGAGCATCGCACGCTACCCGATGTTTCACGTGAAACCACCGCGCTCGCTAGCCTCCAACCGTGACCGCCCGCGGCGAGGCCGATGCTCTGCTAGCCGTGCTGTTGACGGCTCAGCGCCTGAGTTTTCTGGGCGGCGCGCCCATCTCCGGCCAAGTCGACCACGCGCTGGCGCACGCCCGCGCCGCCGGACTAGAACGTCTGCCCAGCGGCGCTGCGGTGCTCGACCTGGGTTCTGGCGCCGGTGTTCCGGGAATCGTCGCGGCTCATCATCATTCTCGTCTTCGCTTCACACTGCTCGATCGCTCTGCTAAGCGCAGCGCGTTCTTGCGCGAAGCCTCGTGCCGCCTGGGTCTGGACGTGCCGTTCTTTGCGACCGGCGACGATTTTGGCCGGGTGACTGTCGCAGAAGGCGACGCCGCCGAGCTCGCACACGAAGAGCGTCACCGCCACCGATACGCCGTCGTGCTGAGTCGGGCGTTCGGGGCACCGGCTGTTACCGCTGAGTGCGCGACTGGTTTTCTCGCGCCCGGCGGCACGCTCGTCGTCGCCGAGCCGCCACAGCCAGATTTGCTGCGCTGGCCTGAAGGTGCGCTGGCGCAGCTCGGTCTCGCCGTTGCTGAGCTAGTGTCTGGCCCGCCGCGCTTTGCCGTCTTGACCGCTGTTGCTCCCTGCGCCGAGGCGTTCCCTCGGCCATGGAAGCAGATCGTCAAGCGACCCCTCTACTAGGCCTGTCTACTAGGCCTGGTCGCTACTCGGCTCGCTACTGAGGTTCCTGCGCCGCGCGTATCACGACGCTGCGACGAGGCTCTTCGCCGGTCGATGTCGTCTCGACGCCTTCCACCTCGTTCAGCACGTCGTGGACGATCTTTCGGTCGGACGCCCCCATCGGCTCTAGCACTCGCTCGACACCCGTGTTGCGCACACCCTCTGCCAGATCGAGCACGTAGCGTCGCAGCGCGTCTGCTCGTCGCTGCCGGTAGCCGCCCACGTCCACCTTGAGCCGCGCCCGCTCCTTCGCCGTCAGCTGCCGCTGCAGCATCGTCTTGGTGACCTCGTGCAGCGCCGACACGTGCCGCCCCCTCGGCCCGATGAGCAGGCCGAGCGCCAGGTTGTCGCCTCGGATGTCGATGTCGAAGCTCTCGTGGTCTTTGTCCAGCAGCACGCACTCGCCGTCGATGCCGTAGCGCTCAAGCAAGCCGTCGATGAACTCTTTCACCATCGTCTGCTGCTGCTCAATCGACACCGGCGGGCGTTCGTCTGAGCCTTCAGCGTCCTCCGGCGCCATCTCGTTAGTTGGGTCAGTCATGTCTGTCATGGTTGTTGTGCTTTCAGTTAGGAGACGAGTTTGCGGGTGCGGGTCGGCGGCTCGTCGCTCGCAGCGACATCTGGCTTCTGGCTCGGCTGCGCCTTGACGGGCTGTTTGGTCTTGGATTGTTGGGCTTTGGACGACTTGGTCTTGGGCTGCTGGGCTTCGGACTCTTTGGTCGCCTGCTTTGCCTGCGCCTTAGGTTGTCTTGCCTTTGCCTGCTTCGCAGACGACTGGCCCTGCGCTCGCTGCTTGGCCCGCCTGTCTCTGTTGGATCGTCGCTTCAGCGGGCGATTGCGACTTCGCTCGATGCGACCCGGCGGCGCCACCGGCTCGACCCTCGCGATCACCCGAGCCGCGCGACCGCCGATGCCGAAGAGACCACGCCTCGCGCCGGCCACCACCTCGATCTCGGCATCATCGGCTGCCACGCCGAGCGCGTCGAGCGCCGCGATGCTGGCCCGCTCGACTGTGGGCCCCTCGGTGATCACCCACTCGCCGGTCACTTCTTCTTCCTCGTGTTGCGGCGACGGCCGTCGCCGGAGGTTCGTCGACTTTGAATCGGCTTCGGCTGCGTCGGCCCGCCATTGGCTTTGGCATCTCGCGACCGCCCGAAGAGCGACCGTCGCTTGGGCTCTTCATTCGGCGTCGGCGGCACGCCGAGGTCGTCAAGGCGGGCAGAGCTGACCACCGACTCCCTCTTGTTGGGCTTCTTGGGCCGCTCATCGCCCGACCGCTGATCATTGGGCGACGCCTGGCCGGCCCGCTCACCGATGGCCTGCTCGCCGATGGCCTGCCCATCGATGACCTGATCATCGTCGGTTTGCCGGTCACCGGACGGCTGACCGTTGCGCCCGCTGGGCGGCAGCTGCGCAGGCGGTTTACGACCCATCCGGCTCGCCACCTCGCCGCCCCCACGTCTCTGCGCACTCCGCTTGGCGCGCTCCGCCCGGCGGTCGGCCTCCGCGTCGATTGCCTTTTGCGACCGCTGGTGCGGCACCGGCTTCGGCGTCTCAGGCTCACGCACGAGCGGCCCGGCGTCTAGGTCGATCTGTTTGGTGGTGCGATGGATGTACTCTTGCTGCGCCAGCCGATACAGCGACGACACCCCGAAGTAGACGGTCAGCCCCGACTGCACAATGAAGCTGAAGACCGGCAGCATGAAGGGCATGATCTTCATCACCATCTCCATCTGCGGGTTAGTGCCCACCGTCTGGCGCCGCACCTTCGCCTGAAACTGCTGCAGCCACGCTAGCACGACCATCAGCGCCACCAGGCCCAAGTAGGGGAGCGCCTCTACGAAGCTCTCCTGCACGACGTCGTTGGCCGACCGCGCCAAATCCATGCCGAGCGACCGCATCTCGCAATCCGCCAGCACAATATCTTGGTATAATGGTGATTCCGTGCCAATATACTTGGGCGAGCAGATCGTCGTGTCTGCACCCTCGACCGTTTCACGCTGCGACAGGCCTCGAATGACCTGGTACAGCATGAAGAAGACGGGCAGCTGCAAGAGCAGCGGCAGACAGCCGGCGAGCGGCCTGATGTTGTACTGCCGATACAGCTGGCTCATCTCTTGCTGCGCCTTAAACCGATCGCCCTTGTGCTCGTTTTGAATCTTCTTCATCAGCGGCTGCAGCTGCGACATCTTCGCCATCGACCGCGAACCCATCACGGTGATCGGCGTGAAGACGATCAGAATGCTGAGCGTCAGCAGCGCTATCGCGGCGGCGTAGTCGCCCGTGAGCGAGTAGAAGAAGGCGATGACCTCCGACAGCGCCCGAAAGAACCCGTCAAACATCGCGCGCTACGCCTCAGGCACCGGGTCGTAGCCGAAGCCGCCCCACGGCCTGCACCGACACACGCGCTTCGCGGCGAGCCAGCCGCCGCGTCGCGCGCCATGTCGCTTCACCGCGACGAGCGCATACGACGAGCACGTCGGAGCGAACCGGCACGCCGCCGGTCGCACGCGCGCCGCGCGGTACAGACGCAGCACCCAGACGATCGCTCGCGCCGGTGCGCTCATCGGCTCGCCCGTCGCACGCTCGCGTCGCGCTCGGTGTTCGCCGTCGCTCGCGCGGTCAACTCGCGCAGCTCGTCGCGCAGCGCCGCGAACCTGATGCCTGCGGCCGCAGTCCGCGCGCCGATGAGGTAGCGACCGGCGCGCATCGTCGGTGCGATCTCACGCAGCGCCGCCCACAGCTGTCGACGCAATCTGTTCCGCACGACCGCGCTGCCCACGTTTCGTCCGATGGCGAGACCGACCCTCGGCACCTTCACGTCGCTCGCCGTCGCGAACCGAAGCCACAGATGGTCGCCGCGGTGTCGGCGCGCCCGCGCGAACGCCGCGAAGTCGGCTCGGCTTCGACACCTCTGGAGCGCCACGCGCGCCTCAGGCCGTGAGCCGCCGGCGCCCTTTGCGTCGACGAGCCTTGATCACCGCCCGTCCTGCTCGGGTCGACATGCGGTGCTTGAACCCGTGCTTGCGGGATCGCTTGCGGTTGTTCGGTTGGAATGTGCGCTTCACGCCCAAGACCTCCAGCGTTCGCGCCCGTCCACCGACGGCCGCCGGTCGGCAATGCTAGGGGCACGCGCCCGCGTTCGCGCGGCGCGCCGACGTGCGAGCGCTCGACTTGCGCGCCCCCATACACGCTGCGCGTCGCGCGTTCAAAATCGGCCCCAGCCCGACGACCTCACCGTTTGGCGCGAGCATTCGCGCAGCGACTAGAACTTTGCCGCGGGCAAGTGACGCGAGCCAGCCAGCGCCGTCGCCGCCTTAGAGCCAGCCGAGCTGCTGCCGTAGCGTCGCTCCGCCCGCCGAACTCAGCGAAACACCCCTAACCCCAGAGAGGAGTGGTGTGGCATCTCTGCCAGCCCAACAACCTTCCCCCGACCAACCCGCCCGCATCGTCCCGAAGGCGATCAAGCCGCCAACCTCCCCGCCAACGGCTCCGTCAGCTGCGCCTGCTGTGACCGACGACGGCGAGGTGAGCGCCGAGCAGCAAGAGCTCGCGACGTTGCTGTGGAACAAGTGCACCCACGTGCTGCGACGCGAGGTCGACCAGGCGACGTGGGACGGCTTCTTGCGTCAGCTCGCTCCGCTCACCTTCATCGATCAGCGCCTCACGCTGGCGGCGCCCAACCAGATGACCCGCGACCGGGTCGTTCGTCACCACCTGCCAGCCATCAGCGAAGCTCTCGCCACGACCGGCATCGCCCGACCCCTCATCGAGGTGATCGTCAAGATCCACCCGCTTCACCACGAACCTCAAGGCACCCTGCCGCTCGACGCTGATGCACCCGGCGACGCGCCGAGCGACCTGCCTGACGGCGGCTTCGACCTCGTCATCGCCGCAGCAGCAACTGCCGCGTCGGCGCGCACCGCGACCAGCGCGCCGGCTCGTCACCCAGCCAGCGCGTCGCCGCCTTCGTCTTCGACAGCCACGCCCGCGCGGAGCACGGCTCGACCCACTGGCCTGCGCGAGCGCGACACGTTCGACAGCTTCATCGTTGGCCCGAGCAACCGCTTCACCGCATCGGCGGCACAAGCCATCGCGGAGGAGCCTGGCAAGAAGTACAACCCCCTCTTCATCTTCAGCAACTCGGGCCTCGGCAAGACGCACCTGTTGCACGCCATCGGCAACTACCTCGCGGCGAGCCGCCCGGAGGCGCGGGTGCTGTATGAGTCGAGCGAGAACTTCTTCAACGATCTGGTCAACGCCATCCGCCATGGCGAGCAGCTCGCGTTCAAGCATCACTACCGCGACCTCGACGTCTTGCTGCTCGATGACGTGCAGTTCATGGTCGGCAAGGAGGCCATGCAAGAAGAGCTGTTCCACACCTTCAACGAGCTGCACGGAGCCGACCGACAGATCGTCATCACCTGCGACCGCCGGCCGAGCGACCTGCTGTTGTTCGACGATCGCATCCGCACCCGCTGCGAGTGGGGCCTCCTCACCGACATCCAGTCGCCCGACCTTGAGACGCGCATCGCCATCTTGCGCACGCTCAGCGACCAAGCCTCCGTGCCAGATGAGGTGCTCAACTACATCGGCGAGCGCGTCACCGACAACGTGCGCGAACTAGAGGGCGCGTACACCCGACTGATGGCGTACGCGACGCTGACCGACGTCAAGCCGTCACTCGAACTTGCCGAAACGTTGCTCGGCCCGCGATCGGCCGGCACCGACGGGCCCATCAATCCGCACACGATCCTTGAGCAAGCCGCCGCGCTCTTCGACACCTCGGTTGAGGCCCTCAAGGGGCCGTCACGCAATCGCGACCTCGTCACCGCCCGTCACGTCGCCATCTACGTCATCCGCGAACTCACCGGCCTCTCGTCGTCTTCCATCGGCACGCTGCTCGCTCGCGACCACACGACCGTGCTGCACGCGCACAACAAGATCAGCCAACAGATGGCGACCGACGAAAAGCTGTCCCGGCTCGTGCACTCGCTGCTTACGTCAGCTCGTCGGGGCGGCTAGCACACCGGCGCGCCAGCCTCAAGGAAATATCCAAGGGCTGTGGGTAACCGGTGACTAATGTGCCGGTTATCCACATTGTCGCCCCCGGCGACGCCCACCGGCTGCGCCTCACGGCCAGCCTGTGGACCACGGGGAAAACGCTGTGAATGAAAAACCCGCTTGACAGCACCGTCGCAGCGGCTTATACACAACTCCACAGGCCTACTGCTACAGCCACCTATATGAGAGCCAGCTGGGTAGTAGCGCCTGAGCCGCTCGCGGCGCATCCATCCACGAGACCAGCCTGAAAGGGTCAACCATGAAGTTCCAGTGCAATCGTCAAACGCTCGGCGAGGTCGTCTCGCTCGCGGCGCAGGTCGTCAAGACAGCGCAGCGCGTGCCAGCGCTCAACGGCCTGCGGTTCGTCGCCGACGGCGACGGCTTGTCGGTGACGGGCACCGACCTCGAGCTCACCGCGCACGCCCGCGTGCCGGTGACCGTCGCGCAAGACGGCGAGGCCATCATTCCCGCGCGGCTCATCAACGACATCCTTCGCGCGCTCGACTCCGCGGAGGTCGAGTTCACGCTCAGCGAAGACGAGGTCACCGTGAAAGGCGGGCGCGCCGAGTTTTCGATGTTCACCTTCGCCACGGCCGACTACCCGCAGCTGGCCGAGGTGAAAGGCGAGCCCGTCACCGTTGAAAGCGCGGCGCTCGCGGAGGGCATCAATCGAGTCGTCAAGTCGGCGGGTACCGACCCCGCGCGGCCGACGCTGACGGGCGTGCTGTTCGAGCGGCGCGAGGGCGCCCTGCGGCTCGTGGCTACCGACTCGTACCGGCTAGCGATGGTCGACATCGCCGGCGTCGACGTGCTCGGCGCGCAAGACTCGGCCATCGTCCCGGCGGTGGGCCTGCAGCAGCTGCTGCCGCTGCTGGGCGACGGAGGCACCGTCGACGTGTGCTTCGACTTTGACCAGAGCGACGTGAGCTTCAAGCTCGACGGCGAGGCTCGTTCGACTGAGCTGAAAGCGCGCCTGATCGAAGGTTCGTATCCGTCGTACGAGAGCCTCATTCCCGAGGGCTACACCCACGCGGCAACGGTCAATCGTGACGCGCTGACCCACGTGGTGCGTCGTGTCAGCTTGATGGGGCGCGACGCCAAGACGCCGGTGCGCATCGGCCAGAGCGCGAGCGGGCTCGAGCTGAACGTGCTCGCGCAAGACCAAGGTAAGTCGGTCGAGGCGCTCGATGCCACCTACCAAGGCGACGACCTCGTGGTGGCGTTCAACCCCGAGTATCTGCTCGACGGCCTCGACGCGGCTGGCACCGAGGAGGTGCTGCTAGAGACCGAGGACGAGTCGAAACCCGCGCTGCTCAAGCCAGTAGTCGCAGACGACGCCGCGACCGACCTCGTGTACCTGCTGATGCCGGTGCGCATCTCTTAGGTGCGCGTCGGTCGGCTGGCGCTCGCGAACTTCCGCAATCACGTCGACACCGTGCTTGAGCCGCACGAGCGGCTGACCGTCATCGAGGGCCCGAATGGTCACGGCAAGACGAACGTGCTCGAGGCGATCGATCTGCTGGCTGGCGGCCGATCGTTCCGACGTGCGCGACCGGCTCACATGGTGGGGCCCTGCGCCAGCGTCGCCGAAGTCGGAGCGACTGTGGCCAGCGCTGCTGTTGACACGACCCTTCGACTGACCGTGAGCGAGACGGGCCTGCGCGCGCGACGAGACGACGCAGCCGTGCGGAACGTCGGTGAGCTCGCGCAGGTGTGTCGCACGGTGGTCTTCAGCCCCGCCGATCTGCGACTGGTGCAAGACGCGCCGAGTGAACGCCGCGACTGGCTCGACGCGATCGCTGCTGGGGCGTCGAACGCGTTTCGACAGGCGCGCGCCGACCTCACCCGCGTGCTGACGCAGCGTGCGCGCCTGCTGACGCAGATGCGCGAGCGCCGGGGGGGCACGCGCGGACGAGCATCCGACCCACGCGAGTGCGATGCCGAAGCGGCCAGCACCTTGGCGGTGTGGAACGAGCAGCTGACGGCGGCCGGCGAACACGTAGCGGGTGAGCGAGCGAAGCTGTGCGACGCGCTCACCGCTCCGGCTAACGACTACTACCGACGCATCAGCGATGAGACCGCTTCGGTGCACCTCGTATACGACGCGACGTGGATGCGCCACGGTCTCGCGGCCGCGCTGGCGGCGGCGAGCGAAGCCGACATGCGTGCTGGCTCAAACACCGTTGGGCCGCACCGCGACGACGTCGCGCTGTTCATCGATGACTTGCCGGCGCGCACTCACCGCTCGCAAGGCGAGCAGCGCAGCTTGGCGCTCGCGCTCAAGCTCGCGCAGTGCGCGTATCTCACGCGAGCTACGGGTGACCCGCCGATCGTGCTGCTCGACGACGTGTTCTCCGAACTCGACACAGGCCGCGCCGCCCGTCTCATCGACTGCCTTCCAAACGCGCAAACGGTGCTCACCACTGCGACGGGAACGCTGCCCGCTGGCGTCGTGCCCGACCGCCACGTTCACCTCCTAGACGGAGCCATCTCGCGCTAGCCATGTGGTTGCTGCGCGGTCGCTCGATATGGTCGGCATGAGGCACGTCGCCGACGGCCTCCGCGAGTGGCTGCGAACGATGGGCGCGCAGCGAGACATGCCAGCCATCACTCGCGAGTGGGACACGCTGGTCGGGCAGCGGCTCGCCGCGCACAGCAGGCCAACGCAGCTCAGCGCCTCGGCGCTGGTGGTGCAAGTTGACGACCCCGGCTGGGCGACCGAGCTGCGTTTCGTCGAGGCGCAGCTCGTCAGCGCGCTAGACGCGCTGTTGAAGCCGGGCCGGGTGACCTCGGTTCGCGTGGTCGTCAAGGGCACCTAGCGAAGGCTCGAAAGGTGCGCTGATAAGCGCACGTCCGCCGGTAAGATTTGAGGGCCTTCTAGCAGGTGGAGCGAATGGATCTAGTCAACGCGAGCGTGCCAAGCAACGGCTACACCGCCGACGACATTCAGAAGCTGGAAGGTCTAGAACCGGTTCGCAAGCGACCCGGCATGTACATCGGATCGACCGGGCCCGACGGCCTCCACCACCTCGTCTATGAGATCGTCGACAACTCGGTCGACGAGGCGATGGCTGGCTACTGCCACAACATCGAGGTCACGGTGCTGGCCGACGGAGGCTGCCGTGTGAGCGACGACGGGCGCGGCATCCCCGTCGACGCGCACGCGGAGTCTGACGGACAGTCAGCGGTTGAGGTCGTGCTGTCGACGCTTCACTCCGGCGGCAAGTTCAAGAGCGGCGTCTACACCGCGTCGGGCGGCCTCCACGGGGTCGGCCTCGCGGTCGTCAACGCGCTCAGCACCTACCTCATCTGCGAGGTCGACCGCGAAGACCCAGCCACCGGCGAGCACTGCCGCTGGCGAGTCGAGTACGCCGACGGCGGACAGCCGAAGGGGCCGCTTCAGATGGTTGGCCTCGCGCCGCTGCGCGACGACGGCAAGCCCCGCACCGGCACCACGATCACGTTCGCGCCCGACAGCTCGATCTTCGCCGAGACGTCAACGTTCGACGCGGACGTGCTGATGGACCGCTTTCGCACCGCGGCGTTCCTCAACGCGGGCCTGCGCATCACCTTTACCGACGAACGGACCACCGCATCAGCCGACGACGACGCCGCGACTGCTACCGAGTTCCACTACCCCGAAGGCGTCGTCGACTACGTCCGCTACCTCCACGGCACGCGCGAGCCGTTGACCGACGAGATCTTCCACTTCGTCGCCGAAGGCACAGAAGACCAAGGTCGACCCCAGCAAGTCGAGGTCGCGATGCAGTGGAACAGGTTTTTTGACGACACCGGCCTGCGCAGCTTCGTCAACACGATCCCCACGCCATCGGGCGGCACCCATGAAGAGGGCTTTCGCAGCGCGCTCACCAGCGCGTTCAACAAGTACGCCCGCGACGAAAAGCTGCTGCCCAAGGCGCTCGGCAGCCTTCAGGGCGGCGACATTCAGGAGGGGCTGTGCGCCGTGGTGCACGCCCGCCTCGCGGCGCCACAGTTCGGCGGGCAGACCAAGTCGAAGCTCGGCAACCTGGGTGCAAAGTCGCTGGTGCAAACCAACACGTACGCCGAGCTGATGAGCTGGCTCGACCGCAACCCCAAAGAGGCGCGTGTCATCGTCGCCAAGATGGAAGCTGCCGCTAGCGCCCGCATCCGTTCACAGCAGGTGCGCGACATCGCCCGCAAGTCAGCGCTCGAGGGTGCTGGCCTGCCCGGCAAGCTGACCGACTGCACCACCAAAGACCGCGACGAAGCCGAGCTGTACATCGTCGAAGGCGACTCCGCTGGCGGCTCAGCGAAAGACGCCCGCGACCCAGCCACGATGGCCATCTTGCCGATCCGCGGCAAAATCCTCAACGTCGAACGCAGCCGCCGCGACCTCACGTACGAAAACAAGGAAGTCCAAGCGCTCATCTCAGCTATAGGCGCGGGCGTCGGAGCGAACCACGAGCACGAAGACCGCTTCAACGTCGACGACATCCGCTACGGCAAAGTCATCTTGCTGTGCGACGCCGACGTCGACGGCCAGCACATCCGCACGCTGCTGCTCACGTTCTTCTACCGCGAGATGACCGACCTCGTGGCCAACAACCACGTCTACATCGCGCAGCCGCCGCTGTACTCCACCAAGGTCGGCTCGCAGACGCACTACCTGAAAGACGACCAAGCCAAAGACGAGTTTCTCACGCAGCGCCCCAACCATCGCAACGAGTTCACCCGCCTCAAAGGGCTCGGCGAAATGGACTACGGCGAGCTGTGGAGCACCACGATGGACCCAGCGCAGCGCACGTTGCTGCGGGTCACGGTCGAAGACGCGGCGCTGGCCGACGCGACGTTCAGCACGCTGATGGGTGAAGACGTAGAGGTGCGCCGCGACTTCATCGAGCAGAACGCGCTCGACGTGCAGCTGCTCGACGTATGAGCGACACAGCTGGCCAGCCAGACGGCACCGGGCCCGAGGTCTTCGACGTCGAGCCGGCTAGCACCGACGCGCTCGACGAGACGGTCGTCGACATCGACGTCGGCGCCGAGATGCGCCAGAGCTTCTTGGACTACGCGATGTCGGTCATCACCTCGCGTGCGCTACCCGACGCGCGCGACGGGCTCAAGCCGGTGCACCGGCGCATCTTGTGGTCGATGTACGACATGGGCTTGCGGCCCGACCGCCCCCACAAGAAGTGCGCGACGGTCGTCGGCGACGTCATCGCCAACTACCACCCGCACGGCGACAACTCGATCTACGAGGCGCTCGTGCGGATGGGTCAGTCGTTCAGCTTGCCCGAGCCGCTGGTCGACCCGCACGGCAACTTCGGCTCGCCCAGCGACCCGCCGGCTGCCTACCGCTACACCGAGTGCCGCCTGACGCAGCTGGCGATGTCGATGCTCGAGGGCATCGGCGAAGACACGGTCGACCTCACGCAAAACTTCGACGGCTCGCGCAACGAGCCGGTGGTGCTGCCCGCTCGTTTTCCAAACTTGTTGGTCAACGGCAGCCAGGGCATCGCGGTGGGCATGGCGACCAGCATTCCAACGCACAACTTGAATGAGGTGATCGCCGCGACCGTGCACCTCATCAACCACCCCGAAGCGACCGTCGCCGACTTGGTGCAGTTTGTGCAGGCACCCGACTTTCCGACCGGCGGGGCGATCATGGGCACCTCGGGCGCGCTCGAGGCGTACCACACCGGCCGAGGGTCGGTGCGCATCAGAGCCGAGGTGAGCGTCGAGGAAGAAGAGCGTCGCGGCGGCCGTCTGATCGTCACCGAAATTCCGTATCAGACGTCGGTTGAGAGCATCGAAGAAAAGATCGCCGAGCTGACGCGCAACAAGCGGCTCGAAGGCGTGCGTGCGGTGCGCAACGAATCGTCGAAGGGGCAAACCCGGCTCGTCATCGAACTGAAGGCGGGCGCGAACGCGCAGATTGTCCTCAACAACCTCTACAAGCACACGCCACTCGAAACGAAGCACGCCATCAACATGCTCGCGCTGGTCGACGGCCAGCCCCGCACGCTGAATTTGCGTGACATGCTCGCGGCCTACGTCGACCACCAGCTCGAGGTTGTTCGCCGCCGCAGCGAGCACCGGCTCAACGCGGCGCGCGAGCGTGCCCACATCGTCGAAGGCCTGCTGAAGGCGCTCGACATGATCGACGCCATCGTCGCGGCGATCAGGGCGAGCGAAGACCGGGCCGAGGCGCTGCGTCAGCTCACCGCCGAGCCGTTCACCTTCAGCGAACGTCAGGCCAACCACATCTTGGACATGCAGCTCGTGCGGCTCACGCGCCTGGGTCGCGCCAACCTCGAAGAAGAGCTAGAGGGCTTGCGCACCCAGATCGCCGAGCTCGAAGCGATCCTTGCCGACGACGGCCGGCTGCGCGCGGTCATCGTGACCGAGCTGACCGAGATCAGCGAGGCGCACCAGAGCGAGCGACGCACTCGCATCGAGCCGTTCGAGGGCGACCTCCTGCCCGAAGATTTCATCGATGACGAACCAGTGGTCGTGACGCTGAGCGCCGCGGGCTACATCAAAGCGATGGCGCCCGATGAGTTCCGCACGCAAGGTCGCGGCGGCATCGGCGTGAAGGGCACCAACCTGGGCGACGACGACGTGCCGGTGCGCGTGCTTGCGACGTCGGCTCACAGCGACCTGCTGTTTTTCACGAGCAAGGGGAAGGTGTATCGGCTGAAGGCGTACGCGCTGCCGCGCATGAGCCGCACCAGCCAGGGCCGGTCGGTCGTCAACTTTTTGAAGCTCGCGGACGGCGAGACGGTCGCGGCGATCATCGTGGGAGGCGACTTTGACGACGACGGCGACCTCGTGTTCGTCACCGCGCTCGGCAAGGTCAAGCGAACCGCGAAGAGCGCGTTCGCCAACATCCGCAGCAACGGACTGCGAGCGCTGCAGCTGAACGAAGGCGACGAGCTGGCGCGCGTCGTCGAGGCGGGTGACGAAGACGACCTGCTGATGGTCGCGGCGAGCGGACGCACCATCCGGTTCTCCGTCGGTGCGGTGCGGCGCATGGGACGCACGGCTGCCGGCGTGATCGGAATGCGACTGCGCGACGACCGGGTCGAGGGCGACCGCGTCGTGGCGGCAGACGTGCTGCGCCCAGACGACGGCCGCAACTTCTTGATGATCACCGATGCCGGTTACGGCAAGCGCGTCGAAACCGACTTGTTCCCAGCCAAAGGACGTGGTGGGCTAGGGGTATGGGGCATCAAACTCAGAGAGGGCAGCGACGGCGCGGTCGTCGGCGCGCGGCTGGTGGAAGACGATGACGAGCTGTTGGCGTTCTCCACCGGCGGCACGATGCTGCGCACCGAAGTCGCGTCGATCTCGATGCAAGGGCGAGCCGCGCGCGGCGTGCGCGTCATGCGGCTGCGCAGCGACGAGAAGGTTGCAACGATCGCGCCGTACGACGTCGAGGTTGGCGAAGAGCCCTCCACCGAAGAGCCGGGCACCGAAGAGCCAGGCACCAAAGAAGCAGCCACCGCGACGGCCGTCGAACGGGAGACGGTCGCCGACTGACGAGTCGGGCCAGGTGCTCACGATGATGGCGTTTGTCACGTTCGCAGCGCTCATCGTGGTGGCGTTGGTTGTCGCTTGGAGCCAGGCGGCGACACGTGCCGTCCGAGCGCAAGCGGTCGCCGACGCGGTCGTGCTGGCGGCAGTCATCGGCGGCCCAGAGGCTGCCGCCGACGCAGCCCGACGCAACGGACTGTCGGCAGCCGACTACGAGCTGACCACGGTCGACGGAATCGCGCACGCGGTGGTGACGATCGACGGGCAAGCGGCGGTGGCTGCCGCGACGCGCTGAGCGGCGCCGCTTTACCATGTCGGCGATGACAGCATCTGGTGGCGACCCGCTAGATGCCCGCCAACGGCCAGACCCGGGCGACGCCGAAGAGTCGCTGACCACCAAGTTCAACCGTGCGCTGGGCGTGCCCGACGACCTGGGGGTGCCGGTCATTCGGCCAGTGCCCGCGCCCGATTTGGGACAGCCACGCGACACCGACCCGCAACCGTCAACGCAAGCCACGCCGCCGAGCGCCGCAGCCGAGCGAACCCGGCCAGATCCGCTCGCCGCTCTGCGTCGCCGTCGCCAGGCGCGCAGGGCTCGCGTCCGTCGCACTCGTCGCACCGTGCGGCACGTCGACCCGTGGAGCGTGCTTAAGGTGTCGGTGCTGCTGTACGCGTGCATCTACGTGGCAGTGCTGATCGCCGGCGTGCTGCTGTGGGCGGCGGTGCGCCGGTCGGGTGTCGTGGACGACCTCGAGTCGTTCATCGCGGAGGTCGGCAGCTACGAGGTCTGGCAGATCGACGCGGGCGTCATCTACAACCGAGCGTGGAAGCTCGGACTCGTCGCGGCGACAGCAGGCGTCGCGCTGAACGTCTTGATGGCGGTGATGTTCAACCTCATCAGCGACCTGGTGGGCGGCGTGCGGTTGACGATCTTGGAAGAAGACGAAACGCCGCCGACGACGTGACGCGGGTTCGCAATGCCCGTCGCCGCCGCTAGCCTTAGGTGTTGTGCCGGGGCTATAGCTCAGTCGGTTAGAGCGCACCCCTGATAAGGGTGAGGTCGTTGGTTCGATTCCATCTAGCCCCACGGCGTCGTCGCCCTCGTGTGCGAAACCGCATCGAGTCGAACCAGCGAGGTAAGTAGTGGGTTTCACGGTTCGCTGGGCGAGCAGGGCGATCTTGGCGCTGGGCATCAGCGCGGCCATCGCGGCGGTGCTGCGGATGCGCTCGAACGAGCAGGTGCCGACGCAGCGGGGAGTGTGGCGTGAGCTGCGCGGCCCAGACCTTCGGTAGCTGGTGAGCACCGTCGCCATTGTGGGTGCCGGGCTGGTCGGCCAGGGCATCGCCAGAAGACTGACCGCGGCAGGCGACGTCGACAAGCTCGTGCTGGCGAGTCGTAAGCCGGGCCGGTTGAGGTGGTTCGCACGGCAGCTGCGCGACGTCGACGTCGAACTGGTCGCGCCCGGCAAGTTGCCGGAAGCAGACGTGGTGGTGCTGAGCTTGCCAGCCGGAGGACACGCGCCGCTGGCGGCTCAGCTGCTGGCAGGTGGCTGCGACGTGGTGTCGCTCGCAGAGTCGGTGGGCGACGTGACCGATCTGTTGGCGCTCGACGACAAGGCGACCAAGGAGGGACGGTGCGTCGTGATCGGCGCCGGGTTTTCGCCCGGTCTGAGCTGCCTGCTCGCAGCTCACGGACGAGAGTGGTTCGACCGGGTGACGGAGGTGCACGTCGCGCGCATGGGTTCAGCGGGTCCGGCGTGTCAGCGTCAGCTTCATCGAGCCCGAACCCAGAGTGCGGTCGACTGGCGCGATGGCGAGTGGGTCAAACGGCCCGGATTTTCTGGGCGCGAGCTGGCGTGGTTTCCCGACCCGTTGGGCCCCAGAGATTGCTTCCGCGCGGGGCTCGCCGACGCGCTGTTGCTGCAGCCCGCGTTTGTCGACGCGCAGCGAGTGACCGCGCGAGCTGGGGGCACCCGCCGCGACCGAGTCAGCGCGTTCTTGCCGATGCTGCGACCGCCGCACCCTGACGGCGGCCCGGGCGCGGTGCGAGTCGAGCTGCGTGGCTTTCGTGACGGCGAGTACCACCACGAAGTACTGGGTGCCATCGACCATCCGAGCGCTGCGGCTGCGGCCGTGGCGACGTTGGCGGTCACCAAGTTGTTGGCTGGCGACGTAGCGGCAGGCGCGCGCGGTTTGGCGACGGTCGCCGACGCCACGAGGTGGCTGCGCGAACTGGCAGATGCGGGCGTGATTGCGGCGACGTTCGAGGGCGTGGCCGACTAGCGCCGAATGGTCGCGAAAGCCGAGCGCTTTGGGCGTGACGCGAGCTACTGCTGGGCGTTGTAGCGCTTGAGCCAGCGCTGCGTGTCGTTCAGTTCGTCGGGTTTTGGGAGCAGGTCGAGCGAGCGCCACATCTGGGTGAGCGCGTCGTTGCCAGGGCCCTGCGCGACGTGGTCGATGAAAGAGCGAGCCCGGCCGATTGCCTCGGCCGAGGGTTCGATGGCGAGCAGGTCACGCAGCGCGCGGGGTTCGGGGCCTGCAGCGCTCGCATCAGTTTCGAGCGAGTGCCGGGCGAACGCCTCGTCGATGGCGGTGTAGCTGCGCATCAGGCGGGCGCCGCCGACGTCGCAGACGAAGTTCGCGTACGCGATGACGAGCGCGAGCAGTCCTTCTAGTTCGGCGGCGGTGGCGCGCTGCGCTTCGGGCGACGCGATGCCTAGCAGGGCCTCGAGGTTGTTGAACACGAGGTTGACCTGTTGAAGCATCTGGCTGGGGTCGCTCAGCTCGGGCGTGTCCATCTGAGCTAGGTGCCGTTCGAGCGCGGTGGGATCGGGCTCGAACGCGCTGGCGTGCTGGCTGACTAGCGCAACGAGCAACGTCGAGATGTGCGGCACCGAGAGCACGGCGTGGCACGTGAGCTGGTTGATAGCGGTGCGCAGCAGCAGGTCGTCGTGGTTGAGCTTCCAGCTATGCGCGAACGACGCGACGTTGTGGGTGACGATGCCGACCGTGTCGTCGTTGCGAGGCAGCATCAGGTCGTAACGCCCAAACGCTGTGTGCGAGCGCGCCGCGATGGTCTGTCCGATGAGCGCGCCGACCATCATCGACTGCGCGACCGCCATGATTTGGCTCAGCGCGGAGGCCGCTTCGTCTGAGCCGATGTTGAACTGCTCGCCGGTAGCAGCCGGGTCGGTGAGGTGCTTTGCGGCGGCGTCGATGAACGGAGCGCACGTCGCCAGCGCGTCGTCAACCCAGTCGGTGCGCTTGGCGGCGGCGAGGCGCGCCGGCGCACCGGACGGCGTCGGGTCGAGGCCGGTGATAGTGGTGACGTGCAGCTCGGCGACGCGGGCGATGCGTTCGAGCGCGACTCGATGGGCGGGGTCGACGTTGGGTTCGCCGGAACCGGTTTGCGCCTTGATGATGTCGGCCGCGACGCGAGACGGCGGCATCGGCTGGGGCAGCGGGCCGAAGGGCGACGCGCCGCCGCCGAAGAGCGCGGCGAACGGGTTGGTCGACGGAGCGCCGCTGGCGGTATCGGGCACGGCGGTGTCAGGGACGTCGATGTCGGCGAGGTCGCCCAGCTGTTTCGAGATCTCCTCGAACTGCTTGTCGACCTCTTCGTCGTCGGGTGTCGGCGAAGGTGCCATCTAGGCATCGTAGGGGCGTGTCTGCAGTCACCATTGTCGTTTGCGGGGCGGCGCCGTCGATCCGAGGCCGGGTGGTCGCGGGCCTGCGAGCCGCCGGAGTTGACGCGGTTGGAACGACTGAGATGCGCGTCGGCGACGCCGAGGCGGTCGTGGTGCTGCCCACGCAGCCAGCGACAGATGCGGCGCGGCTGGCTGACGTGCTAGATGAGTCGACGCGCCTTGCGCACGTGACGCTGGTTTCGAGCGCGTGCGTCTACGGGGCGTGGCCGCACAATCCGGTGCCTCTGGGCGAGCAAGCCGATGCGCGTCCCAACCCGCAGGCCGCGTTCGCGGCGGGCTACGCGGAATCTGAGCGCTTGGTGTTTGAGTGGCAGGCACGTGAGGGCCGAGCGGCTGCGGTGCTGCGCGCAGCGCCGGTCGTGGCGACGAGCGGAGTGGACGTGCTGGGCGAGACCGCGCTGGCGGCGACGCCGGCGCGCAGCGGGAGGGGCGACCCACCTGCGCAGTTCTTGCTGGTAGACGACTTGGTGAGCGCAGCGGTGCTGGCGGCGCGCGAGCGAATGGACGGCGTGTTCAACGTCGCGCCCGACGGCTGGCTTGAGGCGCGCGAGCTACGGAGGCTGCTGGGCACGCGGCCCAAGGGACGTCTGCCGCTGCATCTGTCGCACTGGCTCGATCGTTACCTGCGCCGACGACTGGGGCACGACGCGTTGACCGGGTATCTGCCCTACATTCGTTTTCCTTGGGTCGTGAGCAACCAGCGTCTGCGCGAGTTGGGGTGGCAACCCCGCTACGGCAACGACCAGGCATTTGTTGCTGCCGACGAAGGCATGCCGTGGGACGACCTCAACGCGTCGCAGCGGCAGGTGCTGGCGCTGGTGCTGTCGAGCCTGCTGGTGGTTGGCGTTGCCGTGGGCGCGATGTTTTGGGTGCGATATCTGCTTCGTCGACGCCGCAAGGCAGTTTCGCCGTCGCAACGCGGCTCGACGAGAACGGCGACAGCAGCTAAAGTGCGTCAACGCTGCCGAGGGCTGATCGCGAAGAGAAGTGATTTGACATGAGTTCGCACGACCACCCCGAGCAGCCTTATGGAGACGACAGTTCCGGCGACTTCCGCGGCGGCGGTGCTCACAGACCGAACCGCCGCCAGTGGCCTCGGCGGGGAGTTGGAACGGCGCGGCGTTCGGCTGCTGCTCCGCCGGCCAGCAGTGGCCAGAAAGCGGCGGCGATCCTCTTGGCGCTGCTCTCGTGGGTCGCACTCATCGTTGGTATCGGGCTGTGGCTGTCTCAGAACCGAGGAGGAGGCATCGCGCTGTGGGTTGTGGCTGGAGTGGTCGGGCTGATCGGCCTCACCAGCCCGGGCACGAGCAACCTGAGCGCCGCTGCGGCAAGTACATCAATGGTCGTCGCCTTCCGGCTGCTGCTCTTTGTGCTGGCGCTGATCGTCGTGGTTGCCATCGGTCAGGCAATCATTGGCGGGATCGTCGACGGCGTCAAAACCAACGCCGGCTTCTAGCAGCGCCAACCATCAGCCGGAGCCGCATTCCTAGTGCGGCCGTCCCCCCTCTGGTGCGGTCGTCCCCCTTCTAGTGCCGCCGTCCCCCTCGTAGTGCGGCCGTGTGTCACTTAGTTGCAGTTGTGCGCGAGTCGATTGCAGTGGTGCGCGACCACCTTGCGATTGTGCGCGGGTCGGTTGCGAGTGCGCGTCTTGGTGATAGTGTCCGAGCGAGCAGCCTGCCGCGAGGAACACGATGTCGCTAGAGCATCTAGAGCGCAAGACGCCATTTCGACCTTCCTTCGGCAAGGTCGTCGGCCCTGAGCTAGTTGGGCGCGAGCGTCACGTCCAGGTGCTGACAGACCGCGCAACGGGAG
>CAYRJD010000006.1:0-16255 GCA_964424585.1 uncultured Acidimicrobiales bacterium
ACCACCCCGTAGTCGCGCGCCGCGGCCTCGACGCTCACCACCTCATCCATCACGTCGCGCAGCACCGCGTCGGCCGGACGCTCAAACGCGTCGCCCCAGCCGCCACCGCCGGGCGTGTAGGCGATCATCCGCGCCGGGCCCAGCTTGCGCACCCCGTACTTCGGCGGCACAAACCGTTCGCCGTCGCCTGATCCGTCGCCTGTTCCATCGACGGCCGCGTCGGCCGGCTCGATCCACTCAAGCCCCCCGGCCCCGGTGCCGCCGCCGTTCGCGCCGTGCCCGCTCGGCGTGTCGAGCCCCTCGGCTCGAAACGACCACGTCGCCGCGGCGATGATGTCGGCCTCGTAGATGACGCCCGTGCCGCCGCGCCGAAACCCTGGCCCGGCCGCGTCGCAGCGCTGCTCGTGGCGTACGTAGCGCACGGGGTAGTGCTGCTCGTGAAACTCGAGGTTCGGCAAATCCAGCCCGCCCAGCGTGATGAGGTGCCCCATCTGCGCGAACCCGTCACGCTCGGCGGTCGCGCCGGGCGTTCCCATCGCGTGCCACTGATACATCACCCACGTGCTGCCGTCGGCCCGACGGCCCGTGACGTGCCCGTGCATCGTCTTCGACCAGCCGGCGCACGCTCGCTGCGGCGCCGCGTGCGCCAGCGCCTGCCACACGGCGGTGACGATCTCGTGCGCGACGAACACGGTGTTCATCGTCATCGGCGCGGGCGGCAGCGCGTTGACGATCGTGCCTTCGGGCGCGGTGATGCTGACCGCCCGATACGTGCCCTCGTTGCGAGGAATGGACGTGTCGAAAAACGACGACACCGCCAGGTAGGCCGACGAGTATGTGTTGGCGAGCGAGCTGTTCTTAAACCCCTCTATCTGCGCGTCTGAGCCGGTGAAGTCGATGCTCATCTCATCGCCGCGCACCGTCACCGTGGCGCGCACGGCGATGTCGGCGGGGCCGAAGCAGTCGTTGTCGGTGCGGTCTTCGCCGACGTAGACGCCGTCGGGCAGCTCGGCGATGGCGGCACGCATCCGCCGGTCGCCGTGGTCGAGCACGCCGTCTAGGTAGGCGCGGTAGCGGTCGTAGCCCAGCTCGGCCGCCAGCGCCCCGATGCGTTCGCCGCCGATGCGGGTCGAGCCGATCATCGCCCGCAGGTCGCCGTCGAGCAGCTCGGGCGTGCGGCAGTTGATCAGCAGCAGCTCCCACAGGTCGTCGCGCACGTGGCCTCGCTCGATCAACTTGAGCACCGGCAGGCGAATGCCTTCGTGCCAGATTTCGGTTGCCTCCGGGTTGTAGGTGCCCGCCAGCCCGCCGCCGATGTCTGACTGGTGGGCGCGGTTGCAACAAAACCCCGCCAGCACCAGCTCGTCGTTCGCGCCGCGCCCGCTTGCGCCGCTGCCGGCGGGCACGAAGATCGGCCGGGCGATTACCCAGTCGGGCAGGTGGTTGCCGCCTGCGACGTACGGGTCTGACAGCAAGAAGACGTCTTCGGGGTCGATGCGGCCGGCAAAACGCGCCAGCAGCGCTCGCACGGCAAAGCCGCCGCCGCCGGTGTGAATGGGAATGCCGTCCGCGTTCGCGACGAGCGTGCCGTCGGGCGTGGTCACGTAGCAGCTGAAGTCGTGGCTCTGAGAAAAGATGGTGCTGCGGGCGGTGCGGGTCATCACCCAGCCCATGTGCCGGCTGATCTGGTCGAGCCGGTTCTGCATTACTGCCAGCACCACCGGATCGAGTTGGCCTGCGTCGAGGCTGCCGGTGTCGAGTTCGCCAGATGCTGACTGGGGCGTCGCGTCGAGCGCGACGTCCATGAAAAACTCGCCTTGAGCGTCGACCCAGAGCCGGTCGCCGGGCCGCACGACAACCGTCGTGGTCGTTTCTTCAACGACAGCCGGGCCCTCTATTGCGTGCCCGTGCGACAGCTGGCGGCCGTCGTAGATCGCGCACGGCACGAGCCCGTGACCGGTGAAGTAGACGTCTCGCCACTCGGTCGGCGCCGCCTCGTCGTTCGCCTGCGGCAGCTGCGCGAGCGTCGCCTCGCCCACCGCGCCGCTGGCGATGACCCGCAGCGACGCAATCATCACCACGCCGTCGGGCTGAACGTGTCCGTAGAGCCGCTCGTATTCGGCTTCGAAGCTGGCTCGCACGTCTGCGGGGCTGAACGCGCGTCCTTCGTTTGGCACCGCCACCCGGATGCTCCACAGCTGCCCCGGGTGGTGCAGCTCAAGCTCGGCGATGACCGAAACGTCGTCGGCGGAAAAACCCTCTTTGCCCAGCTCGGCGTGCGCGGCGGCCCGCAGCTCGTCGAAGCCCGCCACGATCACGGCTGGCTCTAGCTCGTCGATCGACCCCATCAAAAACTTCGACGTGTCTTGTCGCACGTCGGTGTGCAGCATTCCGATGGCGCACAGCGCGCCCGCGTCGCGCGGCACGTACACCCGCCCGCAGCCCAGCCCGGCGGCGACCGCCGCGCCGTGCATCGGACCCGCTCCGCCTGCCGCGGCGAGCGTGAAGTTGCGCGGCGAGTGGCCGCGCTCTATCGAGATGTGCTCGGTCGCGCTCAGCAGGTGCGCTTCGACCAGCTCGATCACGCCGGCCGCAGCCTCGGTGACGCTCACGCCGAGCGGCTCGGCGATGTGGTTGGCGAGGGCCGCGTGCGCGGCGTCTGCGTCGAGATCGAGCGTGCCGCTGATCGACTTGCCAGCCCGCAGCCGCCCCAGCACGAGCTGGGCGTCGGTGACGGTCGGCAGCTTGCCGCCTCGCCCGTAGCAGGCAGGCCCGGGCTCGGCCCCCGCACCTTGCGGCCCGACGAACAGCAGCCCCGCTTCGTCGACGCCGGCGATGGTGCCGCCGCCTGCGCCGATGGTGTGAATGTCGACGGCGGGCGTCGACACGTGGTAGCCAGCGATGGAAATGTCGTCTCGCACGTCGACCGCGCCGCCGGCCATCAGCAGCACGTCGCAGGAGGTGCCGCCGATCTCCATTGAGATCAGGTTTCCCGCGCCAGCGCGCTGGCGAGACGCACCCCGCAACGGGTGCTCGGCAGCCGCGGCGTCGACCACCTTGGCGTAGAGGTTGAGCGCGCCGACCGCAGCTGCCGGGCCCGACAGCAGCAAGTTGACCGGCTTCGCCGAAAGCTGGCTGACTGACGCCGCGCCGCCGTTCGACTGCACCAGCAGCAGCGGGTTCGCCAGGCCGCCGGCCGCGAGGTCGGCTTCGAGCGCTTGTAGATACGCGACGATGCGAGGCGACAGCGCGGCGTTGACGACCGCGGTTGACGTGCGCTCGTACTCGCCCATCAGCGACGATACGTCGGCCGAGCACGTCACCCACTCGACGGCCGAGCGCTCGCGCATCGCGTCCGCGACGGCGTGCTCGTGGCTGTCGTTGACGAACGAGTTCAACAGCGCGACCGCGACGGCTTCCACGTCGTGCTGCGCGAACGTCGCGAGCGTGTCGTCGAGCGTCGAGAGGTCGAGCGGCGCGTGCTCGGTGCCGTCGGCGTCGATGCGGCCGCCGACGGGTGCTCGCAGGTAGCGCGGCACCAGCACCGGCGCATACGGCGCTCGGTGGTTCCACTGGTCTTCGCGCAGTCCGCGCCTGATTTCCAGCGTGTCGCGAAACCCCTCGGTCGCGACCAGCCCGACCTTCGCGCCCTTGCCTTCGAGCATCGTGTTGGTTGCCACGGTCGAGCCGTGAATAAAGAGCGTGCAGCCAGCCAGCACGTCGCCCACCGACACGCCCAGCTCGACGGCGACGTGCGCGAGCGCGGCGTGCACGCCTTGGCTCGGGTCGGCGGGAACCGACGGCAGCTTCGCCACCCAGGTTTGCCCCGCGTCGTCGGTGAGCACCAGGTCGGTGAACGTGCCGCCGACGTCGACTCCGATCCGCCACGGCGCGACCGGGCGCTTCAAGTTGCTGGCATCCATGCCCGCCAGTATTGCCGCGCGGCGGGTCGTGGCTGCGAGGCAAACTCGGTGCGTGACTGACCCTCTCTTCTACCGCAGCGCGGTTGAGCTGGCCCGCCAAGTCGCGGCGGGCGAGACGAGCGCGACCGAAGCGCTCGCCGCCGCGCTCGCTCGTTACGAAACCCACAACGACGTCTACAACGCCGTCGTGCTGACTCGCGCCGACCAAGCGCACCAAGCGGCGGCCGCCATCGACGCGAAGGTCGCGGCAGGCGAGCCTCTTGGCCCGCTCGCGGGCGTGCCGATGACCATAAAGGAAGGGTTCGACTGGGTCGGCACGCCCACCACGTGGGGCAACCCGAACTGGGCCGACTATCAGCCCAACGAAAACGCGGTGACTGTAAAGCGGCTCATCGACGCCGGCGCGGTCATCTACGGCAAGACGAACGTGCCTTACCTGCTGGGCGACTGGCAGAGCTTCAACGACGTCTACGGCACCACCTCCAACCCGTGGGACACGACCCGGGTGCCAGGCGGCTCATCGGGCGGCTCGGCCGTCGCGCTCGCCACCGGCATGGCCGCGCTCGAACTCGGCTCAGACATCGGCGGCTCGCTGCGCAACCCGGCTCACTACTGCGGTGTGCTCAGCCACAAGCCGAGCTTCGACGTGGTGCCCACCGCCGGCCACACCGCCCCGCACAGCGTCACCTCCGCCGACATCGCCGTGTGCGGGCCGATGGCACGCAGCGCCGCCGACCTCGCGGTCGCGCTCGACGTGATGGCCGGCCCCGCGGGCGAAGACGCCGTCGGCTACCGGCTCGCGCTGCCGAGAGAGGGCCGCACCGAGCTGAGCCAGTTCAAGGTCGCGGTCATGCTGGAAACGCCGGTGGTCGCGACCGACACTGCGATGATCGGCGTGCTCGCCGACGCAGTCGACGCGCTCGCTGCCGCCGGCGCGCAAGTCACCTACGCCGCGCCCGCCATCGACCAGCACGAGTTTCACGAGAACTACCTCACGGTGCTGCGCGGCGCCACTGGCGCCCACGCGCCAGCCGACGCATACGCGGTCTACGAAGACGGCGAACGCCAATACCGAGCTGGCGAACGCAGCGCCGCAGCCATCGCCGGCCACTTCGCGACCATCAGCCACCGCGACTGGATGGCAGCCCACGAGCTGCGCACCCGCTACCGCGCGGCGTGGGCTGCGTTTTTCGCCGACTACGACGTGATGCTGTGCCCGGTCGCCACGTCGGTCGCGTTCGCTCACGACCACACCGGCAGCCGAGCCACCCGCACCATCGAGGTCAACGGCAGCCAAGAGCCGTGCGTCGACGCGCTGTTCTGGGCGGGCTGGAGCTGCTCGGTGTACCTGCCAACCACCACGGTGCCGGTCGGCTTTCAAACCGGCGCCGGCCTGCCCGAGCACGGCTTGCCGGTCGGCGTCGGCGTGATCGCGCCGTTCCTGCACGACCACCGGGCCATCGCGTTCGCCTCGCTCATCGAGCGACACCTCGGAGGGTTCGTCGCACCGCCGTTGGCCTGACCCGTTAGCCTGACCGAAGATGTTCAGCGACGGCGTTGTCACCGCGTTGAGTGACGATGCCGAGTTTCACCAGCGCCGTGTGGCGGCTGCGGCGGCGGCGCACGAAGCCGAGCCGCCTTCGTTCACCCAAGAAGAGTGGCGCTACACACAGGTCGACGAGGTTGACTTCGAGAGATACAAGGTGCTCCCCGAGCCTGCTGCGGCCGGCTTGTGCGACGACTTGTGGCGCCTCAGCGCCGGCGTCGAGCCTGCCGTGGAGGTGCACGTCGTCGACGGCGCGATAGTCGCCTGCGACGTGCGGGCCGACGGCGTGAGTGTCAGCGCGCCCGCGCAGGCGTGCAGCGCCGACCTAGCGGGCAGCTGCGAGCCCCAAGCCGGCTGGACGACGCTGGTCGGCAGCGTGCTCACGCAGCCGCCCGACGTGTTCGCGACCGCAAACCTGGCGTTCGCCGTCGCGCCGGTAGTCATTGAGGTCGCGCCGAACGTCGCGCTAGACGGGCCGGTGCTGGTGCGCGTCGCCACGACGCGAGCTGGCTCGGCGTGGTTTCCGCGGCTAGTCGTGAAGGCCGGGCGGGCCAGCGCAGCCACCGTCATCGAGCATCACGCCAGCGCCGACGTCGACGCGCTCGTCTGCCCTGTCACCGAGCTTGCGGTCGGCGACGCCGCGCACCTCACGCAGCTGTGCATTCAAGATGTCAGCCACGCCACAACCCAGATCGCCATGCACGCGTCGGAACTCGGCCGAGACGCCACCGTGTCGGTGCACCAGGTAGCGCTCGGCGGCGCATACGCGCGCATGCGCATCGACTCAAACATGGCTGCGCCGGGCAGCCACGGCGACATCTCGGCGGTCTACTTCGGCGACGGAGAGACGGTGCTCGACTTCCGCACGTTCCAGCGTCACACCGCCGCGCACACCACCTCAAACCTTCGCTTCAAGGGCGCGCTCGACGACCACAGCAAGTCGATCTACACCGGCACCATCATCATCGCGCCCGACGCGGCGTTCGTCGACGCCGACCAAACCAACCACAACTTGAAGCTGTCGCCGCACGCTTGGTCTGACGCGGTGCCGAACTTGGAAATCGAAAACAACGACGTCAAGTGCAGCCACGCCTCATCGAGCGGGCCGGTCGACCCCGACCAAATCTTTTACCTCGGCAGGCTCGGCATCTCGCCTGAAGCCGCCGAGCTGGCGCTGGTCGAGGGCTTTTTCGCCGACATCACCGACGACCTGCCCGACAAGGCGGTGGCCGCAGCCGTCGGCGAACGCATCGGCGAGCTGCTCGACGCGCACGACGCGGGCGCCCAATCGTGACTGGGCAATCGTGACTGGGCAGAGCGACCAGACGGTTCGGCTGTGCGCGGCCGACGACGTAGCCGACGGCACCGCCAAGTTGTGCCAAATAGAGGGCCAGCGAATCGCGCTGGTGCGCATCGGCGACAGCTTTTACGCCATCGGCGACCGCTGCAGCCACGGCAACTACTCGCTGTCGCAGGGTTGGGTGTGGCCCGAAGACTGCGCGCTCGAATGCCCGCAGCATTCATCGACGTTCGACCTGCGCACCGGCGTGCCCAACGTGCTGCCCGCGACCGAGCCCGTGCCGGTCTATGAGGTGCGCCGCGAGGGCGACGACGTGATGCTGGTGCTGCCGTGAGCGAGCTGCGCATCACCGGCCTGCGCGGCGGCATAGCTGCGCGTGAGACAGACCACGCCACAGGCGGCGCCAACAGCACCGACCGCGACATCTTGCGCGGCATCGACCTCACCATCGCCGCCGGCGAGGTCGCCGTCATCATGGGCCCCAACGGCTCCGGCAAGAGCACGCTCGCGCACGTGCTGGCGGGGCGGCCCGGCTACGAAGCCACCGCTGGCACCGCCACGCTCAACGGCGCCGACTTGTTGACGATGGCGCCGCACGAGCGCGCCCGAGCGGGCCTGTTTCTCGTCATGCAGCACGCCACCGAGGTGCCCGGGCTGTCGCTGACCGCTGCGCTCGAGCTCGCAGCCAACCAGCCGCACAACGCCGCGCTCGACGGCGACGACGTCGCCGACCGGCTAGCCGAAGAGGCCGCCGCGGTCGGCTTGAGCGCCGAGCTGCTGACGCGCTCGCTCAACGTTGACGCATCTGGCGGCGAGCGCAAGCGCGCCGAGACGTGCCAGCTCGCGGTGCTGCGGCCGCGCTTCGCGGTGCTCGACGAACTCGACTCTGGCCTCGACATCGACGCGCTCGCCGCTTGCGCCAGCCGGGTCGAAGCGATGACCACCCGAGGCCTGGGCGTGCTGGCGATCACCCACTTTCCCCGAGTGCTCGAGCACTTGACGCCAGACGTCATCCACGTGATGGTCAACGGCCAGCTGGTCGCGTCGGGCGGCTCGCAGCTTGCCGCCGAGCTCGAAGCCACCGGCTACGCCAAGTACCAGCCGGCCGCCGCCGACGGCACCGAAGTGTCGGTCAGCATCGGAAGCCTGTAGCCGTGGCCGCCCAACTGCTGAGCCCCGCGCAGGTCGCCGCGCTGGATGACACGCTCGCCGACTGGACGTTCGCTGGCAGCCAGCTCGACGGCACTGCACGCTTGGAACGCACCTACGGGTTCGCGAACTTCGTGGGGGCGTTCGGCTTCATGGCCGCCGCTGCGCTCGTCGCCGAAAAGCTCAACCACCACCCGACCTGGACAAACACCTACGGCACGGTCACCGTCGAACTCTCCACCCACGACTCAGGCGGCGTCACCCAGCTCGACATCGACCTCGCGCAGCGCATGGACGAACTCGCAGCCACCCACGCGCAGCCCGCTTCGTAAATCGCAAAACAACTCAGCGCGTCACCGGCAACACTTCACCTATGGGCTTGCGCCACACCCTCTATTCGCTCGCACGCCGCGTCGGCTGGCCGCGAGTGTCGGTCTCGGTGCGGGTGCTGGTCACCGACGACGAAGGCCGCGTCTGCCTGGTGCGGCACACCTACCGCGACGGGTGGTTTCTGCCCGGCGGCAACGTCAAGTCGGGCGAGTCGCTGCACGCTTGCGCGGCGCGCGAGCTGACCGAAGAGACCGGCATCAAGCCAGCCGAGCTGCCCCGAGCGGTGCACGGCGTGTTTTCGACCGTCGCCGGGCGACACAGCCACCACATCGTCGTGTTCACCGTCACCGACTGGACGACCGGCGGGGGCAGGTCGGTCGAGATCGCCGAGGTCGGATTCTTCGACCCGACCGAGCTGCCCGAAGGCACATCGGCTGCGACCGAGCGGCGAGTGAAAGAGCACGTCACCGGCGTGCCGCCCGGCAATCGCTGGTAGCTGGCGTTGGTAGCGCTGGCCCGAAACGACGGCGGCGCGAAACGACCGACTAGGTCGCCAGCCCCGCTTCGGCGAGGCCGCTCAGCAACGTGTTGAACGGCAGCGTCGCGCACTTGATGCGCACCGGAAACTTCACCACCCCGCTCAGCGCTTGCAGATCGCCGAGCGAGACGTCGCTAGCCGCCGCGTCGTCACCCGCCGACCCGCTGGCCCCGTCGGCTTCCTCGATCGACATCAGCACCTTGAACGCACGGTTGAGCGCCGCCACTTCGCCCAGCGACATGCCCTTCACCGCGCCCGACAGCATCGACGCGGCGGCTTGTGAGATCGAACAACCTTGCCCGCCGACGGCGATGTCGGTGATGCGGTCGTCTTCGACGTTGAACGTCAGCACCACTTCGTCGCCGCACAGCGGGTTGAAGCCCTCCGCTCGTAGCGCAGGCGGCGACTCAAGCTCGCCCTGGTTGCGCGGGCTGCGGTAGTGATCCATGATGATGTCGCGATACAGGTCGTCGAGCCCAGCCACGGTCGCCCTCGCGCTACCGAAGCTCGCGGCCGAAGACCGCGTCGGCGTCGACCAGCCCGTCGACCAGCTCGTCGATGTCGTCGGCCGAGTTGTAGAGGTAGACCGACGCACGCGCTGTAGCCGGCTCGCCCAGCGCAGCCATCAGCGGCTTCGCGCAGTGATGCCCCGCTCGCACGCAAACCCCGCGCGCATCGAGCACCTGCGACAGGTCGTGCGGGTGAATGCCGCCGTAAGCGAACGACAGCACTCCGCCTCGCTCCGCAGGCTCGGTCGGCCCGTGAATGCGAATGCGTTCGCCGAACCGCTCGGTCAGCGTTCGCAGCGCGTAGGCAGTCAGCTGCACCTCGTGCTCGCGGACAGCCTCCATGCCCAGCTCGGTCAGAAACTCGACCGCCGCGCCCAGCCCGATGATCTCTGCGATGGGCGGCGTGCCGGCCTCAAACTTGTGCGGCAGCTCGTTCGGCGTAAACCCTTCTTTGCGAACGTCGACGATCATTTCGCCGCCGCCGAGGAACGGCGGCATCTCATCGAGCAGCCGCTCGCGCCCCCACAGCACGCCCACGCCCGTCGGCCCGCACATCTTGTGGCCGGTGAACGCCATGAAATCGGCGCCCAACTCGCCCACGTCGGTGGGGGTGTGCGGCACCCGCTGGCTCGCATCGACCAGCACCAGCGCGCCCGCTTCGTGCGCGGCCGCGGCCAGCTCGGCGACCGGCGTGAGCGTGCCCAGCACGTTGCTCATCGCGGTGACCGCCAGCATCTTCGCACCGTCGAGCAGTCGGCCGAGGTCGCTGGTGTCGAGGTGGCCGCTGTCGTCGACCGGTATCCAGCGCAGCTCGCAGCCGGTGAGGCTCGCCATGATCTGCCACGGAACGATGTTTGAGTGGTGCTCCATCTCGGTCACCACCACCGCGTCGCCGGTGCCCAAGTTGGCGCCGCCCCAAGCGCGAGCGACCAGGTTCATCGCCTCGGTCGCGTTCTTGGTGAAGACGATCTCGTTGGGGCTACCGGCGCCGATGAAGCCGGCAACCGCCCGCCGCGCCCCTTCGGCCGCTTCGGTCGCCAGCGCGGCGATCTCGTACGCCCCCCGATGCACGTTCGCGTTGAACGTGCGGTAGAAGCGATCCATCGCGTCGAGCACCTGGCGCGGCTTCTGTGAAGAAGCGGCGGAGTCGAGGTAGATGATCTCGCTGTCGGCGAGCAACGGAAACTGCGTCTTGACGTCGTGCGGAAGTGCCATGGCGCGCTACACGAAATCGTCGTAGCCGTCGCGCTCGAGCCGGTCGGCTAGCTCGATCCCGCCAGACGCGGCGATCTGGCCGTCGGCCAGCACGTGCACCGCGTCGGGTCGAATCTCGTCGAGCAGACGCTGGTAGTGGGTGATGGCCAGCACGCCCATTTGCGGGCGCGCCGCTCGCACGGCCTTGATGCCCGAAGCGGTGATCTTGAGCGCGTCGATGTCGAGCCCCGAGTCGGTTTCGTCGAGCACCGCAACCTCGGGTTCGAGCATCGCCAGCTGCAGCACCTCGTTGCGCTTGCGCTCGCCGCCGGAGAACCCTTCGTTGAGGTAGCGGTCGGCGAACGACTCGTCGATCTCGAGCTTGTTCATCCACTCGGTCATCGTCACGTAGGTGTCGATGACGGAAACCTCGGTGCCCTTGCGGGCCGACACCGCTTGGCGCAAGAAGTTTCTGATCGACACGCCGCTGATCGCCTGGGGATACTGAAACGCCAAAAACATGCCCGCCCGCGAGCGCTCGTCCGCCGACCAGTCGGTGACGTCTTCGCCGAACAGCCGCACCGACCCGCGGACGATCTCGTAGTCGTCTGAACCCATGATCGTCGCCGCCAGCGTCGACTTGCCCGAGCCGTTCGGGCCCATGATCGCGTGGCATTCGCCCGCGCCGATGGTGAGCGAGACGCCGTTCAGTATCGGCTCGGCGCTGCCGCTGCCGTTCCCGGTTGAAGTGCCAGACGGTCCGCCAGACGGGTCGCCAGACGGTCCGCCAGTCGATCCATCAGGGTCGGCGGGGCGCACCACGAGGTCGATCACGTCAAGGGCGGTCGCCGTCACAAGTTGAGCCTACGAGCGAACGAGCCGAGCGTCAGCCCAGAAGGGGGTCAGCCCAGAAGAGGGTCAGCCCAGCAGGTCGGTCGCCACGTCGAGCCACAGCTGCGTCGTCAGCCCCAAGCTCTCCACGTCGATGCGCTCGTCGTTGCCGTGAAAGCGAGCGCCAAAGTCGGCGGCGTCGAGTTCGGGGCTGAACAGCCCGGCGCCGTATGCCACCGAGCCCATGTTGCGATACACGCGGGCGTCGGTGAAGCCGACGATCATGCGAGGCGTCACGCTGACTTCGCCGAAAGGCGAGTTGATGGCCTTCGCGAGGCTGTCCCACAGCGGCGTGTCGGTCTGGCTGATCGACGCCGGGTCGTTCATGATGGCCGACACTTCTACTTGGTCGTACAGGTCGCCCAGCGCCGCTCGCAGGTGCGCGTCGACCTCCTCGGCTGTCTCGCCCGGCAGCGTGCGAATGTCGACGTTCACGTCGACCTGGTCGGGAATGACGTTCGTCTTCATCGGCACGTCGGCGGCCGCGACGTTGGGCGAGAACGTCGTGTGGGTGCAGCTGTAGAGCTGCGCCGCGAGCGGCGCGACCGGGTGGTCGGCCAGCCACGAGTCGATGGCGTCAGCATCGAGCAGCGTGCGCTTGGTGTCGTCGTCGACGTCCATCGTCTCTACCTGGCTGCGCCACAGCTCGCCGAACTGCGGCGGCGGGCTGTAGTCGGCCAGCGCTGTCGTCACCGCCGCCGCGGTCACCAGCGCGTTGGTTGACCGAAACGGCATCGAGCCGTGCCCCGGCACACCCTTGACGCGCAGCCGCCGCCACGCCACTCCCTTTTCGCCGACGTTGATGGTGACCACCGGGCGCCCCGGCGGCCCCGAGTGCAGCCCGCCGTTTTCGGTCAGCACGTAAGCGGCGTAGATGTCGTCTCTGTGGTGGTCGGCCATCCACTGAGCGCCGTAGTGGCTGCCCGACTCTTCATCGGCGACCGCGAAGTAGATGAGGTCGCCGGTCGGCTTGAAGCCCGACGCAACCAGGTGGCAAAACGCGACCGCTTGCGACGCTGTGATGTTGAGCATGTCAACCGCGCCGCGCCCCCACACCTCGGCGGTCGGCCCGGTGCCGATCAGCTCGCCGCCGAACGGGTCGCGGCTCCAGCCGTCAGGGTTGACCGGCACGACGTCGGTGTGCCCCATCAGGCACAGGCCGTCGGCACTTGGGTCGCTGCCTTCGATGCGGGCCACCAGCGAGCGCCGCCCGGGCGCCGCGTCGTAGGTCTCGACCTGCGCGCCGACGGCTTCCAGCAGGCTCACCAGCACGTCGCTGTTGCGTATCTCTTGGCCCGACGCGGCGGTGCCGTCGTTGACGCACGCGTTGCGGATCATCGTTTGCAGCAGCTCGACCGTCTCGCCGGTGCGTCGCTCGTAGTCACGTGATGTCATCGGCAGCCAAACTAGTTTCACCTGCCGTGGCTGACCTGCACCGTGTTGACGCGACCGCGCTCATCGACCTGCTGATCGGAGGACAGGTCAGCGCAACCGAGGTGCTCGAAGCTCACCTGGCGCGCATCGCTGAGGTCAACGGCGAGCTGAACGCGGTGGTGACCCTCGCCGAAGATCGAGCGCGCACCCAAGCCGCTGCCGCCGACGCGGCCCACGCGGCGGGCGACACGCAGGGGCCGCTCCACGGCGTGCCGGTCGCGCACAAAGACCTCGCCAACACGCAAGGCATTCGCACGACGCTGGGTTCGCCGATCTTCGCGAACAACGTGCCCGATGCCGACGACCTGGTGGTGGCTCGTCAGCGCGCGGCGGGCGCGGTGAGCGTCGGCAAGACGAACACGCCCGAGTTTGGCGCGGGCTCACAAACCTTCAACACGGTGTTCGGCACGACCGCCAACCCGTACGACACGTCGCGCACGTGCGGCGGCAGCAGCGGCGGAGCAGCGGTCGCGCTGGCGGCGCGGATGCTGCCGCTGTGCGACGGATCAGACTTGGGAGGCTCGCTGCGCAACCCGGCTGCGTTCAACAACGTGGTCGGCTTGCGGCCCTCGTTAGGGCGTGTGCCGTCGGTGTCGTCGGCCGACCTGTGGGGGCCGCTCGCGACCGAAGGGCCGATGGCTCGCAGCGTGGCCGACGTCGCGCTCTATCTGTCGGTGCTGGCGGGGCCGCACCCAAACAACCCGTCTTCGTTGCCGGCAGACGAGCGGCTGACGCAGCTGGCGCACGCCGCTGCGGACGGCCGGGCGACCAGCGCCACCAGCGAGCTGCTCGACGTCGACCTCACCGGCAAGCGGGTCGCGTGGTCGCCCACCGCGGGCGGCCTGCCGGTCGAGCCGGCGATCACCAACGCGCTCTACGCGGTCGGCGACCAGCTAGCCGAGCTGGGCTGCGAAGTGGTCGAGGCGTGGCCCGACCTGTCAGACGCCGGCTGGGTGTTTGCCGCCAAGCGTGCGTGGCTGTTCGCGCTCGGCTACGGCCCGCTGCTGGCGCGCCACAAAGACGAAATGAAAGACACCGTCATCTGGAACATCACCCGAGGCCTCGAGATGACCGTCGCAGAGTTCACCGACGCCTGCCGCGCGCACGCCGCGCTGTACGCGCGCATGGGTGCGTTCATGGCCGACTTCGACTTCCTCGCAGCGCCGGTCACCCAGGTGCCGCCGTTTTCCCACGACGTCGAATACCCCGCTCAGGTGGCGGGCACGCCGATGCGCACCTACATCGAGTGGATGCGCGCGTGCAGCGACATCACCGTCACCACGCAACCGGCCATCTCGGTGCCGGGCGGCTTCACCGACGACGCGCTGCCGGTCGGCTTACAGCTCATCGGCCGCCGCAACGCAGACGTCGAGGTGTGCCAGCTCGCGTATGCGTTTGAGCAGGCCACCCGCCACGGCTGCCTCGAACCGGTCGAGCCGCTCCGCTAGGGCAATCAATCGGGCGAACGGTCGGGCAAACAGGCGGGCTGACGGTCCGCCCAGCACCTTTCGCTCGTTACTCTTTCGCGCTGATGTCGTCGCAGGCCGCCGCCGCCAACGGATACGCCGTGAAAACCGAAGACTTGGTGCGCACGTTCGGCGACACCCGCGCCGTCGACGGCATCGACCTCGCGGTGGCCGAGGGCGAGATCTTCGGCTTCCTCGGCCCCAACGGCGCCGGCAAGAGCACGACGATGCGGGTGCTGTGCACGCTGCTCAAGCCCACCTCTGGGCGTGCGCTGGTGGTCGGCTACGACGTGGTCGACGACGCGCCCGAGGTGCGGGTGCGCATCGGCATGGCGCAGCAAGACGCGGCGCTCGACGAGAAGCAGACCGGCCGCGAAATTCTCAACATGCAGGCCCGGCTCTACGGGCTGACCAAAGCCGACCGCGAGGGCGCCATCGAGCGGGCCATCGAGCTGGCGCAGCTCGGCGCCGCCATCGACGACCGGGTGGGCACCTACTCAGGCGGCATGCGCCGGCGGCTCGACTTGGCGGCGTCGCTCATTCACGGCCCAGAACTCATCTTTCTAGACGAGCCGACGACCGGCCTCGACCCCGCCAGCCGAGCGCTGGTTTGGGAAGAGGTGCGCAGGCTCAACCGCGAGCTGGGCATGACCGTGTTTCTCACCACCCAGTACATGGAAGAAGCCGACGCGCTGGCGCAGCGAGTGGCGATCTTGGCGGGCGGCAAGATCGTCACCCAAGGCGCACCCGCCGAGCTGAAGCGAGCGGTCGGCGACGACGTGATCGTGGTCGATCTGGCGGCCGACGACATCGAGCCTGCCGCCGGCGCGGTCGACGACGTGGCGGCGGTGACGGGCGTGACCAAGGGACGCCAGGGCATCACCGTCGCGACGGCGCACGGCGCGGGCGCGGTCGCCGAGGTGGCGGTGGCGCTCGCCAACGCGCACATCTCACCGGCCGCGCTGACGGTACGCACGCCGTCGCTCGACGACGTGTTCCTCCAGGCGACCGGCTACCGGATGGCGGTGGCCGAAGAGCTAGCCGCCTCCCCCGAAGGCGCTGAGGTGAGCGCCGCGTGAGCGCCGGAATGCTGTCGCGCCGCGTGGGCGCGCTCACCGACATCGGCACAGTCGCTCGCCGGGCGGTGCGCAGCCTGCTGCGCGAGCCCGAGTTCATGGCACCCGCGCTGGTCATTCCGGTGTTCTTTTTCATCGTCAACATCGGCGCGCTCGAGAGCTTCGTCGAGCGGGCGCCGAACGTCGTCGACTTTCGGGCGTTTCAGCTGCCGGTGGCGATCATCTTCGCGGTGACGGGGTTGTCTCGCGCCAGCGTGCTGGTGGTCGACATCGAGTCGGGCTATCTCGACCGCATGCTGATCACGCCGGTGCGTCGCTCGACGCTGCTGGCGGGCTTGATGGTTGCCGACTTCGTGCTGGCGCTGAGCCTCTCTTTGATGGTGGTGGTGATGGGCTTCGCGTTCGGCGTGCGGTTTGCCACCGGGCCGCTGGGCATCTTGGTGTTCTTGGCGTTCTCGGTCGCGTGGAGCCTGTCGTTTTCCGGCTTCCCCTACACCGTCGCGCTGCGCACCGGCAACCCCGCGGCCGTCAACAGCGCGTTTTTGATCTTCTTTCCGTTCGCGTTTCTCACGCCCGCGTTCTTGCCGCGCGAACTGATGACTGGCTGGTTCGCCACCGTCGCCGCTTGGAACCCGGTGACCTACCTGTTGGAAGGAATGCGAACGTTGCTCGAACTGGGCCCAGACTCAGGCTGGGACGCCACACGTCTCGGCTGGGCGACGCTGTCGGTGGTCGGCCTCGGCGTCGTCACCTTCACGATGTCGTATCGCTCGCTCGGCAAGCGCGTCAAGACCACCTAGCACCGCCGCGCAGTTGGCGCGGCGCGCACGAGTGTGTCGGGCGAGGGCGTCTGGCGAGCGGGCGGGGGTTGTGAAGCGGGGGGCGGTTGTCTATCGGGG
>CAYRJD010000007.1:0-52332 GCA_964424585.1 uncultured Acidimicrobiales bacterium
GATCACGCCGTCCACCAAGCTCTCACCAGACACCACAACCGCGCCGCGATAGCCGGTGTCGCACCAGTTGCCCGGCTGGCCCGCAGCCCGCGCCGCCGCGACCGCCGTCTCAAAACGCGTCGCACCCGCCACACGCGGCACAACGCCAGACGCATCACCAGCCCCGCCGTCGGACGGACGGCCCGGCGTGCCGCTCGACCCGTCGCCATCGCTCACGTCGCCCGCGCCAGCCACCGCGCCGCCCGACGCGCCGCTCGACCTGCCGTCCGACGCGCCGCTGGACGCGTCGTCGTTCGCCTCGCCGATCAGCGCGGCAAGCTCGTCTGCGGTCGTGTCGCTGACCGCGGCGGTGCCGCCGCCGACAGTCACCCGGTCGAAGCCGCGCTCGGCGATGAACTCGGCCACCACCGCAGGCACACGTTCGGTTGCGGTCAGCACGATCGGGGCGTCGCGGCTCGCGGCGACCGACACCGCCGACACCGCGTCGACCAAGCTCTCACCAGACACCACCAGCACCTCACGGGAGGCAGCGTCGCCAGCATCCAACGGCACCGACGCGAGCAGCACCGCGGTGGCGTAGCGGTCAGCGCCAGCCAGCAGACGGTCGCCCTGCGCGTTCGTGGCGCCTTCGGTGACGGTCGGCTGCGACGCGATGGGCTGCGCCACCGCCGCGCTGGTGGAGGCCGGAAGAGTGGCACTCGGCGTCGACGCGGCTACCAGCGTCACGCTGAGCACCGCCACCACGCCGACCGCCGCAACAGACAACCGGCGCGCCCTCGCCAAGACGGAGCGCCGGCCAGCGACCGCGCGTGTTGCCCATCGGTACTCGGACGGACTGACATGCTCGGCTGGTGCGCCGCGCGAGCGGTCGTGCGAGCTGGGGCCGCTGAGATTCGTTGGCATCGGGGTGCACCTCCTGTATCGACTGCCGGAACGGCCTTCAAACCTAAGACGAACCCAAACCGCCTGCGAAGCGTCACGGCGTCGTGCCTTTGAGCTTCCTAGTTCCCCTTGGCCTCGGCGAACTCCGTTACCTGACTGCTGGCCCGCTAATCGCTTGCCAGCCCGCTGAACTTGTCGCTTAGCGCTCGGACGATTGCGCAATGCCCCCGTCAGCCAGGGCGACGGCGAGCTATTGCGACACCGACGGGCGGCTCAGCTGGCCGTCGCTGAGGTTGAGTCCGCAGCCTGCCGCCCACGTCACGGTCTGCTCGGCGGTGATGCGCAAGAGCCGCTCAACGTCGGGAACTGCTGCGGTTTGGCTGTCTGCTCGGAGCATTTGGGCGACCTCCGCGAGGGTCGCTGACACCTCGGTTACGCCCTCAGCTATGGCTGGACACTGCTCGACCGTCGCGGCGGCCATTTCGTCGAAGCTGGCGGCGGCTCGCTCCAAGCTGGTCGCCAGACCCTCGGGGTCGGCGTCCGCAGCCGGGTAGGTGATCGACGCCAGCTCACGAGCAGCGGTGTTGTAGCCGTCGATGGCGGCATCGATCCCCTCGATGTCGATCGAGCATCCCGCAGCGAACGTGACGGCCAGCAACGAGAGCATCAACCGCACGCCGCGCACCTACGTCAACCCGAACAGACGGCGAGCGTTGTCGCCGATGAAGTCGCGGCGGTGCTCAGGCGGGAACATGTCGACCAGCTCGTTGAGGTCGTTCACGTATTCGGGCGTGTGATCGGCGTGCGGAAAGTCGCTCGCCCAGATGAAGCGGTCGTGCCCGTAGCGCGCCGCCAGCGCAGCAATGGTGCGCTCATCCGGGTCGCAGCTGATCCAAACCTGGCTCATGAAGTACTCGCTCGGACGAGCCTCAAGCGGCACCTTGTTGCCCACATACGTGTGGTCGTAGACCGCGTCGAGCCGATCTAAGCAGTAGCCGATCCAGCCGCCGCCAGACTCGAGCACCAGCACCTTCAGCTCGGGAAATCGGTCGAACACGCCGTAGTCGAACAGCGAGCAAAACTGGTGGCGCACGCCGTCTGAAGCGTTCATCGAAGCCGTCAGCCGCAGCTCGCGCACGTGCTCCCACGTTCCCATGCGCGATCCCTTCGTCCACTGCGGCTCAAAGGTCGGGTGGATGGCGAACGGCACGCCCAGCTCTTGCGCGGCGGCAAACACCGGGTCGTGGTCGGGGTGCCCGATGGGAGTGGCGCTGTGCGTGAACGGCGCGACGAAGCAACCCTTCGCGCCGTCGGCTACCGCTCGGCGCAGCTCGTCGGCTGCGGCCGCCGGGTCGGTGAGCGACAGGTGCGCCGACGCGACCAGCCGATCGGGGTGCTCGCGGCAGAAGTCGCAGATCCAGCGGTTGTAGGCGCGGGTGTAGGCCTGCGACAGCTCGGCGTCTTCGAGCTCGGCTTCCCACAGCAGCCCGACCGTGGTGTAGAGGATGGCCAGGTCGAGCCCCTCGGCGTCCAGCAGCTCGACCCGCTGGGCCGGGTCCATCGAACCGAACGGCGCCTCACCCAAGTACGTGCGCTCGGGGCTGTGGTGGATGGCGCCGAGGTCTGCCGCGCCCATTGCCCCGAGCGTCGCGGGAAAGCCGCGCCGCGACATCTTGCTGCGCTGCCCGCCTATCACCAGCTCTTCGAGGCCGTTCTCATCGAGCGCGAACCGCAGCGCACGATCCTTGTACTTCGCCTCCAGATACTCCTCCCACAAGTCCGGCGGCTCGAGGATGTGCCCGTCGGCGTCGACCGCCCCTGCGTGAGCGATCTTGTGAACGGTGTGGAGCGGCTTGCCGTTGGCTGCGCCCGCGCTCTGCTGGGGCGTCGGGTGAATGGGCTGGGCTTGCGTGGGCATACCCAAGTTCTAGCCCACCGAGCGCCGTCGTGTCGTAAGTTGACGGCCCGTCAGCAGTCTCACCCCACGGAGCGAAACCATGAAACCAACCAACCAGGCAGGCAGCCACCGGCTAGAAGGCAAGGTCGCGCTGGTCACCGGCGGAGCGAGCGGCATGGGCAGGTCGTCGGTCGAGCGATTTCTGGCCGAAGGCGCCAGCGTGGTGGTCGGCGACTTGAACGCCGAAGCAGGAGCAGCGCTGCTGGCCGACCTCGCCGACGCTGGCAGCGGAGACCGGGTGCGGTTCACCAAGACAGACGTCGCGGTCGAAGACGACGTCGCCGCGCTCACCGAGCTGGCCGTCGACGCGTTCGGCCGCCTCGACGTGGCGTTCAACAACGCGGGCATCGGCGGCGCGTTCGGGCCCATCACCGAACTCGAAGTCGACCCGTGGGACGAGACGTTCGGCATCTTGGTGCGCTCGGTCATGCTGGGCACCAAGCACGCAGCGCGGGTGATGATCGACCAAGGCGACGGCGGCTCGATCATCAACACGGCCTCGATCGCGGGCATCGGCGGCGGTGCTGGCCCGCAGGGATACTCGGCAGCCAAGTCGGCCGTCATCAGCCTCTCGGTCACCACCGCGGTCGAGCTGGCGCCGCACGAAATCAGGGTCAACGCGATCTGCCCCGGGCTGATCTTCACGCCGCTCATGCACAGCGGCATGCCCGAGCAAGCCGAAGAGGTGATGCGCGAGCTGCAGCCGTGGCCGCATCGCGGCGAAGGCGAAGACATCGCCGCGCTCGCGACGTTCCTCGCCAGCGACGACGCCCGCTTCATCACCGGCCAGCACCACATCATCGACGGCGGGCTGCTGGCCGCCGGGCCTCGCATACAAGGACGGATGCACAACAGCCGCAACCTGCACCGCATGACGGGCATGGCATACGGCACGACCGGCAAAGCCGCGACCGTCAGACGGCTGTAGACGGCCCGCTAGCTGCGCGCCGCGAGTTCGTCGCGAAAATCTGGATGCGCGATCGACGTGAGCAGCCGCGCGCGCTCCGCCAACGATTTGCCGCGCAGCTCGACCGCGCCGAACTCGGTTGCCACGACATCCGCGAGGTAGCTGGGCAGCGTGGTCGGAGCGGCTTCGCCAACCCGGCGCACGATGCGCGACACCGCGCCTCTCGCGGCGGTCGAGGGCAGCGCCATGATCGCTCGGCCACCGGTAGCCACCGAAGCGGCGAACGCAAAATCAGGCGCACCGCCGGGCCCGGAGATGTAGCTGCCGCCGACGACCTCAGAGTTCGCTGACCCATCGAGCGCGACTTCGACGGTCGACTGCAGCGCCACAAACCGCTCGACGGTCGACAGCCCCTCGATGCCGTGGCTGAGGCCGCCGCGCACGAGCCGGATGCGTGGGTTGCGGTCACACCACTCGTACAGCGCGCTCGTGCCCATCACTTCCGCCGCGATGCAGCCGCCGTCGCCCCCGCCGAACACGCCCGCCTCGATCAGCTCGACGCAGGCATCGTTGATCATTCCGCCCCGCAGCGACAGCCCGCTCGCGCCGGTGAGAGTGCGCAACACCGCATCGGGAATGGCGCCGATGCCGAACTGCAGCGCGGAGCCCGGCGCGATGAACGGCGCGACGTGAGCGGCGATGGCTTCGCTGGTCGCGTCGATGGTCGCCGGAGCTAGCTCGGCCAGCGGCTCGTCGATCGAAACCAAGAAGTCGAAGTCGGTCGCGTGGCACTCGCCGTCGCCCATCACGTACGGCATGCGCGCGTTGAGTTGACCGATCACCAGCGGCGCCGTGTCAACCAGCTCGACGTGCGCGCCGACGCCGGTGCCGAGACTCATGTGGCCGTCGGCATCGGGCGGACTGACGCTGCACACCAGCACGTCGGCGGCTAGCGCGCCGTGAGCGCCGAGCAGACCCGCGATGTCCGAGTAGCGCGCCGGCACCACGCTGAACGCCGGGTGGCCTGCGTGCTCGCGCACAGGGCCGCTCGGCTGCAGCGACGTCCAGCGAAACGGCTCGCCCAGGTGCGACAGCACCGCGGGCGCAGCGAGCGTGAACGCGCACACGAACTCGAGATCGGTGAACCGATGGCGTTCGCTCGCGATCGCCTCCAGCAGGCCGAACGGCATCGCCGAGCCTTGCGCGACCGCGACGCGGCTGCGGTCCGCGATGGCGCCGACGGCTTCGGTCGCGCTGACGGTCTTGCCAGCGCGCTTGCCCGCTCGTTGGCCCCTTCGTCCGCGTCGTTCGGTGCCCACGGCGCCATTGTTGCCGAGGCGACCTGCCGGCGGGCACAAGACGACAGGTGATGCGTGTGCGACACTGCCGTGCGTGAACCAACCCCCTAATGACGACCCCTTCATGAACGACCGGGCCATCCCCCGTCCGACGAGCTTCCGCATCGCGCCCGTCACCTCAGCAGGCAACGACGAAGAGCTGCAACAGCTGTTCGCGCAGGCGCCGCAGATAGAGGGCCGCCCGGTCAACATCTTCGGCGTGCTGGCGAACCATCCCAAGCTCGCCAAGCGGTTCAACCTGATGGGCGGCTTCATCCTCAACAAGGGCGTGCTCGATGAGCGCGAGCGCGAAATCGTCATCCTGCGGGTCGGCGTCAACTGCCGCTCGCAATACGAATTTGGCCAGCACACGCTCATCGGCCAGCGTTGTGGCCTGACCGACGAAGAGATCGCCGCGCTCGCGTCGCCCCCAGGCGCGCACCCGTGGGCGCAGCGCGACCTAACGCTCATCGCCGCCGCTGACGAGCTGTGCGCAAACGACTGCATCGGCGACGCAACGTGGAACGCGCTCGCGAGCCACTACGGCGACGCTGAGCTGATCGAGCTGGTGATGACCGCAGGCTTCTACCGCATGGTGTCTGGGTTCTTGAACACGATGGGCGTCGAACTCGACCCGGGCGTGCCCGGCTTCCCGCACGAGCCGAGAGTCCAGTGACCGACGAGCCGGTGAACCCGACGAGCGCCGCCGAGGAAGTGTTGGGCTCGATCGCTCACGTCCCCGATGCCGAGCTGGTCCCCGAGCACCAAGCGGTCGTCGACCGGGCGGCAGCGTGGGCGAACGACCTCTTGGCGCCGCGAGCCGAAACCTTCGAGCGTGAACGACGCTTCGCGACCGAGGCATTCGAGTCGGCAGCGGCCCACGGGCTCACCGGTCTGCTGGTGCCCACCGTCGACGGCGGCGCTGGGCTCAACACGCTCGGCTTGGCGCGCGTGCTCGAGCACGTAGCAGCGATCGACTGGGCGGTCGCGTTCGTGCTCGTTTGCCACAACAACCTCGCGGGCGCCGTCAGCCGCCTGGCGTCGCCGCAGCTTCGAGCCGAACGGCTTCCGCAGCTAGTGGGCGGCGACAAGGTGGGCGCTTTCTTGTTCACCGAACCCGACGCCGGCAGCGACCCCGCCACGATGACGACCAGCGCGAAGCCCCACGGCGGCGGCTGGCTGATAGACGGCACCAAGGCGTGGGTCACCAACGGCACCCACGCTGGCTTGCTCTCGGTCTACGCGCAGACCGACACAGCTGCCGGCCATCGCGGCATCGCCACGTTTCTCATCGATGCCGACAACCCGGGCGTGCAGCGCGGCGAGCCGTATGAGATGTTTGGCGGACACGCCGCCGGCGTCAACGACGTGCGGCTTGACAACTGCGCGGTGCCTGGCGACCATCTGTTCGTTCCCGTGGGTGAGGGCTTTCGCGCGGCCATGGCGGGCATCGACATCGCCCGAGTGTTGGTCTCGGCGATGTGTTCCGGCATGCTGGCCCGCGCGCTGCGCGTCGCGGTCGACTACGTGAAGCACCGCATCGCCTTCGGGAAACGGGTCGCCGACCTCCAAGGACTTCGGTTCATGCTCGCCGATGTCGCCACCGACTTCGTGGCCGCCAGGCTGCTGGCCTACCGAGCGGCGCGGTTGCTGGCCGAAGGCGAGCCCGCCACGCAAACGGCGGCGCACGCGAAAAAGTTCGCCACCCGCGTCACCGAAGCAGGCATCGCCACCTGCATGCAGGTGATGGGCGCCAACGGCGCGAAGCGCGACTACGGGCTGGCTCGCCAGCTAGCCGCCGCGCGGCTCACCCACTACATCGACGGCACGACCGAAATACAGAACGTCGTGATTTCGAGGGCGTTGCTCGACTGAGCCGCTAGCCGGCGGGGTGCCCGTGGCCGCTCAGCCCAGCCACTCACCCCATTGGTCGGCCGAACGGCAGCTCGGCGACCCAGCTCGACATGAACTCCTCCGCGGCGTAGCACGCACCCATGAAGCAGCCATCCGCGTGGCTCGCGCCGTCGCTCACCAGTTCGCTCACCTTGGCGGCTACTTGAGCGCGCAGGTCGTCGTGCGTCGCGTCGGGCGGCGCGGCGTGCGCCATCGTCGGCCCGACGCAGGCGACGAACTCCGGCACCACGACCGCACCCGCTTCTCGCAGCACGGCCAACGCTTTAGCGGAAACAGCGGCGGGCGCGAACGAGATGACCGTCGTTGTGCCGACCATCGCCGCGCCGTCGCCGCTGAGCGCGCCCGGGGCGCCGCCGCAGAAGACCACGTCAGCGTTCGTGCCGTAGACGGCCCAGGGTTTCGCTGGCTCGGCTTCGCCAGCCAACGTCTTCACGCACTGCGCACCGTCAGATGCCCACGCTTCGCTCATCGCATCGGCGGTGAACTCACCGGTGGCGGTGCCCGCCTGCGTGCTGACCGCAGCGACGGCCCCGCCTGTGGCCGCAACCTCGCGGGCGATCGCCAGGCCCGCGGCGTTGAAGTTCGCGATGGCGACGCGCGCGGATGCGAGCGACACTCCGGCAGCGGTGGCCGCAGCCGCAGCCCCCACGCCGACCAGCTCGTCGCCAAAGCTCACGCCGTCGCGGGCGTCGAAAGCAATCGCGTTGCGTTGGTCGTGTTGAGCGAGCGGCGCGATCAGCTCGCGGTTGAGTCGCAGGCCAGCGTCGAGCGAGAGGCGGCCCGCTGCGGGCGCGGCCGCTAGTTCAGCCTCTAGCTCAACGGCGAGCGCCGCCACCGCGTCTTGCGCGTCGGCAGGCTCTGATTTCAAGCCGACGCTCGCGCCCGAACTCTTCATGCCCAGCGCGGCGAAGGTGTATGTCTGGTGTCGCATCAGCATCACCGCGTTGTTCGGTATCAACTTCGGGCCGAGCCGAACCTCGCCCGCGTAGCTCTCGGCATCAGCCAAGTCGTAGATGACGAACCCAGGCGTCGATGTCAGTTGAACGGTGCGCACGGCGCGCAGTTTGCCAGCGCCCCTGTCGGTTAGCTTGAACCGCGATGGGTTGGCGCAAGTTGACGTGGGCTGGCGTGGCTGCGCTCGCTCTCATGTGGACGGCTTGCGGCGGGTCGACCAGCAGCACCGCGACGCCGACCTCCGAGGTAGATGCCATCGAGTCGACCGAACCCGCCGACGAGCCCGGCGAGGTAGACGGCGACCCGGAGCAAACGTCGCGCTCTCCGACGGCCCCAACCGACCAACCAGCCACGTCGCAAGCGCCGACCACGCAGCCGTCTGTGCCGCCCGGGCCAACCGCCGTGTTCGGCAACCCGCTGCCCGCGTATGACGACATCGAGCCCGGCGAGCGCGACCCAGCCGTCGGCCTCGACGCGCCCATCGTTACCGGCACCGACATGCTCACCGGCGCTGGGCTAAGCACCAGCACCGGGTCGCCTGTGCTGCTGGGCTTCTACGCGCACTGGTGCCCGCACTGTCAGCGCGAAGTGCCAGACATCGTCAGATGGCTCGACGACAACGAGCTGCCCGACGGGGTCGACTTCGTCGCCATCTCCACGTTCAACGATCAAGCCCGAGGCAACCACCCAGCAGACGCCTGGCTCGCGCGAGAACGCTGGCCGCAGCCCGTGCTGTCCGACACCGCCGACCATCAGGTCGCATGGACGTTCGGCATCGCGAGCGTGCCGTTCACGATCGCAGTGACCGCGGACGGCCGAATAGCTGGTCGAGTGTCAGGCAACATCGGGCCCGATGGTCTGGTCGAGCTAGCGAACGTGCTGCTCGCCGAGCAAGCCGACCCGACCAAGGTGGCGGGCTCGGCGCTCGTTGAGTTCGAGCGCTCAGACTCGCCGCAGCCAGACGGAGCTGTCGGCGCCGATGCGCCGGTCGTCACCGGCACCGACATGCTCACCGGCGAACGCGTCAGCAGCGACACCGGCGAACCCGCGCTCGTCATCTTCTACTCGCACTGGTGCCCGCACTGTCGGCGTGACGTAACCGAGATTGTCGACTGGCTCACACGCAACGACCTGCCTGCTGGCGTCCACGTGGTGAGCGTGTCGACCTTCGAGAACCCGACGCGCGACAACCATCCGCCCGATGAGTGGCTCCGCCGCGAGGGCTGGACGCTGCCGGTCGTGGCCGACGCGCGCGGCGCTGCGGCCGAAACGTTCGGCGTGAGCGTGGTGCCGTTCACCGTCGCGGTTACCGCCGAGGGAAAGGTCGCCGGACGCGTCAACGGCGCCATCGGGGCCGAAGGGCTGGCGAGCCTCGCAGAACAGCTGCAAGCCGGACGAACGGTCGACGCAGAGGGCGGCGGCTCGTCGTCGCTTTCCTAGGGTCGCTTTCCGCCAGACGAGTGCCGTAGGGCGCGGCTCGCTCGCGTCGTTAGCCTGAGCGGTCGTGCGCACCGCGAAATTCATCGTCGCAGCCCTAGCTGCGCTCGCCCTGCTGGCTACAGCCTGCGGAGGCGGCTCGTCTGGCCAAACGTATGAACCCAACACCGAAGTGTTCGGCTCAGCGCTGCCCGAGTTCGAGCGGCTCGCGCCCGGAGCGGTTGACGTGGCCACAGGACAAGACGCGCCGTTCTTCACCGGCACCGACATGCTGACCGGCGAGAGCCTGACGAGCCAGACCGACAACGCCCCGCTCATCCTCGGCTTCTACGCGCACTGGTGCCCGAACTGCCAGCGAGAAATTCCGAACGTCTCGAACTGGCTGAAAGACAACGACCTACCCGAGGGCGTCGAGTTTTTGGGTGTCTCCACGTTTGAGAACCAGAGCCGAGGCAACCACCCGCCGGCGCGGTGGCTGCGCGACGAAGACTGGCCGCTGCCCATCTTGGCCGACCAGAACGGCGAGGTCGCCGAGGCGTACGGCGTCAGCGGCGTGCCGTTTCACGTGGCCGTCACCGCCGACGGCAAGATCGCCGGGCGCGTCAGCGGCGAGATCGGGCCCGAGGGGCTGGTCGACATCGCCAACCAGCTGCTGACCGGACAGCAGTTCGACGTCGAAGGCGAAAACGTCTCCGAGGCTCCGTAACCGTCGCGGCCCCGGGCCGCTCGGACCCACCTGCGCAGTGCCACTGCTGAATCGGGCGTTCGCGCCGGCCGCACGAACCTTCAAGATCGTCTTCGGCGGGTTGCTGGGGCCCGACCGAGTCGGCGCTCGCCAGAGCCTCACCGCGCTCGGCATCAGCAGCGTCACGGCCGCCGCGGCCGGCGTGCTGCTGGCCGCGCTCACCGGCGAACTCGCCGAGCTGCCCGGTCTGCTGGTGCTGGTGCCCGCCGCCATCGGCATGCGCGGCAACATCTTCGGCGCGCTCGGCAGCCGTCTTGCCACCACCATTCACGCGGGCACGTTCCGCATGTCGCGACGATCTACCAGCGTCGTCGGCCAGAACGTCATCGCGGTCGGCGTGCTCACCGTCGTCACCGCCGTCGGGCTGGCCGTTATGGCTGCGCTGGTGGCGCCAGCTTTCGGCCTCACCGAGGTCGTCGGCATCGCCGACTTGTTGACCATTTCAGTGGTCGGCGCCGCGATGGCGTCGGTCGTGGTGCTCGCCATCACCCTCGGGCTGGCCGCGCTGACAGCCCGGCGCGGCTGGGACTTAGACAACGTGAGCGCGCCCATCATCTCTGCAGCCGGCGACGTCGTCACCCTGCCCGCGCTGTTCGTCGCCAGCTGGCTGGTCAACTTCGACGCGCTCACGCCGGTGGTGGCGGTTGCGTCGATGACGGCGTGCGCCTTCGCGCTCGCGGTGTCGTGGCGAACCAAGCTGTCGCTGACCCAGCAGGTGCTGCGCGAGTCGGTGCCCGTCTTGCTGGGCACCGGCTTGTTGCTGATCGTCGCAGGCGTAGTGATCGAGCATCGTCTCGCGACGTTCGTCGAGCACCGGGCGGTGCTGATCTTGGTGCCCGCAACTCTCGCCTCGGCCGGAGCCATCGGCGGCGTGCTCGCGGCAAGGCTGTCGACCAAGCTGCACCTCGGCGTGATCGAGCCCGCAGCAGTGCCGTCGCGCAGCGCGCGCCGAGACCTGGCGTTCGGCCTGTCGCTCGCCGTGCCGACGTTCTTAGCCAACGGCGTGCTGGCGCACGGCGTGGCCGTCGTCGCGGGCCTGTCGTCGCCCGGGCTGTTCGCGGTCGTCGCCACCTCGATGCTCGGCGGAGTGATCGCCACGGTGCTGGCAGGCGCCATCGCCTACTACGGCACCGCGTTCGCGACCCGCGCGGGTGCCGACCCAGACACGCTCGGCATACCGCTGGTCACCAGCTCAGTCGACCTGGGCGGCGCCGCTGCGCTGGTGCTGGCGATGGGCTGGGTGGGGCTGTCGTGACGCCCCTCAATCGTTTCGTGCCAACAGACCTCTCAACAGATACAGATAAGGACAACCGCTGATGGAAGACAAACCGCGCAACCTGAAGACCATGCTCGCCGAGGCCAAAGACACCTCCGAGCTGATGGTCGACCTCGCCTACGCCGCGCTCTGCTACGCGGACGAAGGCATGGCCGAGGCGGTGCAGAGCCTCGAAGAAGACATGTCCGACTTGGTGCACGAGATGCGGTCGCTCGCGCTGCTGGCGGTGCGCCACCCGCGCGAGGTCGACGGCATGAGTTCGGTGCTGCAGGTGGTGTCGTCGATCGAGCAGATCGCGAACGCCGCGGTCGACATCGCCAAGGTGGTGCTGCGCGAGGTCAGCATCCCGCGGGTGCTGCTGGTGGCGCTCGCGCAGGCCGCGGAGGTGTCGCACCAGATTGAGGTGGCGGCGCACAGCGAGCTAGCCAACCGCCAGCTCGGCGAACTCGAGCTGCCAGATCGGGTCGGCATGCGCATCGTCGCGCAGCAGCGCGGCAGGCGCTGGTCGACCGAGCTCGACCGCGACACCGTGCTCGAAGCTGGCGACACGCTGTTCATGCGGGGCGACCCGGCCGGCATTCCGCAGCTGCGCGAGATGGCGTCGGCGCGAACCTGGGAGCCACCCGCAGCCCAGCCTGCGCCCGAGGTCTCAGACGTGGGACGAGCCGTCGAGGTGCTGGTCAACATGAAAGACCTCTCCGAGACGGCCATCGGTCTCGCGTACTCGGCGCTCGTGCTGCGTGACGTGTCGCTCGCCCGGCAGGTCGCCGCGCTGCAAGAGCGGCTCGACGCGATGAAGGTCTCGATGCAAACTTGGGTGTTGCGGGCCGCCGCGACCGGGCTCGAACCGGAGAGCTTGCGCGGGTTGCTGCACGTCGCCGAAGCCGCCGAAGACATCGGCGATATGGCGCGCAACGTCGTCGCGCTGGTGCTCGACGGCGAAGACGTGCACCCCGTGCTCGAGCTTGCGCTCGGCGACACCGACGACGTGGTGATGGTGGTGCCGGTCGCGCAGCACTCGGCTGCCGACGGAGCGACGCTCGGCTCGCTGGGGCTGGCGGTCGACCCGGGATACGCGGTGCTGGCGATCAGGCGAGCCGAGCACTACCGCTACAACCCGTCGAAGGAGACGCAGCTGCGCGTCGGCGACGAGCTGATCGCGTCGGGGCCAGAAGAGGGCCGGCAGCGGCTCGCTGCGGTGTGCGGCTACGAGGCGCATCTAGACGAAGAAACCGGCCGGGTCAGCTTCACGCCTCAGGCCGACCTAGAGCACGACTAGAGCTGGCGCGTTGGTAGTTTCACGCCCGATGGCAGGCCACGAGCAGCTCTCAATTCTCACCGTCCACGCCCACCCCGACGACGAAGCGTCGAAGGGCCCCGGCACCATCAGGCGTTACGCGAACGAGGGCATTCGCACCACGCTCGTGTGCTGCACCGGCGGCGAAGAGGGCGACATCTTGAACCCAGCGATGGACCGCCCCGACGTCGTCGACAACCTCGAAGCTGTCAGGCAAGCCGAACTCGACGCGTCGGCCAACATCATCGGCTACGACCAGGTCGTGATGCTCGGATATCGCGACTCCGGCATGCCCGACAGCGAAGCCAACGCGCGGCCCGAGGCGTTCGCCAACGCGGACGTCAACGAAGCGGCCGGAAGGCTTGTCGAGGTGATCAGGCGAGTCAAGCCGCAGGTGGTCGTGACGTATCCGCTGGTGCAAAACCGCTACCCGCACCCGGATCACAAGAAGGTCACCGCCATCACCCTGCCCGCGTTCGCCCGGGCGGGCGACCCCAACTGGTACCCAGAGGTGGGCGAGCCGTTCACGCCCACCAAGCTGTACGCGCCCATCTGGTCGAAGGAGCGGCTCACCCGCACCCACGAGAAGTTCCTCGAGCTAGGGCTAGAGAGCCCGTTCGACGAGAAGTGGCTGAGCGGACGAGACCGAGACGACCGCGTCACCGCACGGCTCGTCATCGAGCCGTGGGTGGGGCGCAAGAGCCTGATGGCGCACGCAACCCAAGTCGACCCGAACTCGCCGTTCTGGTTTGGTCTGCCCGAAGACGTGCTCGACACGCTGTACCCCTACGACGAGTACATGCTGATCGAGTCGCGCGTCAAGACCGAGCCGATGGAGAGCGACCTCTTCGCGGGCTTGCGGAGCGGCTGAGTTGGTGCTGACGCCCGGTGGCTGAGAGCGTGACGCAGGGCTCGTTCACGCTCGAAGACGCGCAGCGTTGGGCCGACGAACGCCGGTCGCTGTTCGGCGACTTCGCAGGCGACGCGACGGTGGCGTTCAAGCTCACCGGCGCGCCCGACGGCAACGTGAACGTGACGCTCACCATCGAGCGCGGCGCCTGCGCGGCGGCCGCCAAGGGCGCGGCGAAGAGCGCAGACCTGACGTTCAGCGCCGATCACGACTTGATGGTTGCGCTGCTGGGCTGTGAAGCCGACCCCGCCGAGCGCTACATGAGCGGCGAGCTGAAGGTCGAGGGCGACATGGGCTTGTGGTTTGAGATGTGCGCGAGCTGGCACGCCGCTTGCTGATCGGCCGAGCCGGTGCTTGCCGGTTGATGTCGCCTAGCGCGGCCGGTCGGCGCCGCCGCACGCGCCCCACAACCCCAGCTGCTGACGGCGGGCCTCGCGTGCGAGCGGGGCTAGAGCCCCATAGTGCTGATTGTCGCCGCCGTAGTTGACGGCATCGGCGTAGCCCAGCGCGACCAGGTGCCGGTTCACCAGCAGCCCGTCTTGGGCCCGGTAGACGAGCGCGAGCAGTCGCCCGTAGACGTCGGTGGGCGGGTCGGAACGTTCGATGCGCAGCGCGGTGCCAGACGGCAGCAGGGCGCGCAGGTACGCGCTGGCCTCGTCGCCGTAGCACTCGGCTGCTAGATAGCCGCCCGTTTTCTCTGGCGTGTCGATGCCGTCTAGTCGCACTCGCACCTCGTGGCCGTTGATGCGCGCCGCGATGGTGTCGCCGTCGATCACGTACGCGAGGTGAGCGTTCGGCGCGACCGCCCCAGCGCCGTCTGCGGGCACCAGCCGAGTCGTGCCCAGCGCGCCGCACGCGGAAGCGACGAGGCCCGCGCTCACCGCCAACGCGATGACGCCTAGCGAGCGGCGCCGCCGACCGCTAGCGCCGCTGCGCCGCACGGCGGTTGCAGACCTTCGGGAGCGCAGCCTGGTCGCGAGTGCGCTGCCCGTCGGTGAAGTACAGCTTCGGTGGCTTGGCAGAAGGCCCGGCCGACCGAGCCGGGTCGTGGAGCCTCGAGTTGCCGATGGTGCGGAGGGTGGTCTGCACAGGACTGACAATCGTCGCGTAGTTGCGGTCGAGGCTGAACGGAGTTTTGTTGTTGTGGCGACGGCTGACGTTCATGGCGCTCCGATCTAGGCCGCTTCGAGGTCGACCTTGAGCGGACCTCTAATCGATGCGAGCCGTTCCCTGGCGGCAGCGATGCCTGCCTTGCCGACTTCACGGGTGTGGCTGTCTAGGCGCCACGAGCGGCTACGACCCCTCGAAACCGACGGGCTCCACGCGGCGCCTGCTCGCCGAGTGCGGCGCCGCCGCTGTCTTGACGCACGTGACGCCGCCGGCGGGGCACCGGCTAGCTCGGCGGGGCCGTCTGCCACGATGTCTTCGGAAGCGACGATGAGTGAGAGGTGGAGTTGGTTTGTCATGGGTAAATCATGACGAGGGGGTGGGACATGGGCGCCGGGATCAGGCGAGTGGCGGGCAATAGCGCGCTTGCGACAACTAGCGTGAACGCCCGATATGACCGAGTTTCGCTACGGCATCACCGTGCCGTTCCCCGCCCCGCTCGCTGAGCACGCCGACATCTACCGCGAGCTAGCCGATCTCGGGTACGCCGAGTTCTGGAGCTCTGAAGCCGACGGCACCGACGGCTTCACGCCGCTGGTGCTCGCGGCCGCCCACGTTCCCCACGTGCGGCTCGGCGTCGCGATCATCCCCGCCTACACCCGCGGCCCGGCGCTGCTGGCACAGCAGGTGGCGGCGATGTGCGAAGCCGCACCTGGACGCTTCGTGATGGGCTTGGGCAGCTCGTCCAACGTGATCGTCGAGCGATGGAACGGCATCGCGTTCGCAGACCCGTATCAGCGCACCCGCGACACCGCCACCTTCTTGCGCGACGCGCTCACCGGCAAGCGCATGAGCGAGCGCTACGACTCCTTCAGCGTCGACGGCTTCACGCTGGGCCGTCCGCCCGAGGTGCAGCCGGCGATCTTGATCGCCGCGCTGCGCTCAGGCATGTTGCGGCTGGCGGGCAGGGTCGGCGACGGCGCCATCATCAACTGGCTGTCGGCCGACGACGTCGCCACCGTCAAGCCGTACGTCGACGAGGCTGGGGCGCCGGGCGCAACCAAAGAGCTGGTCGCTCGCATCTTCGTGTGCCCCAGCGACGACGCCGAGATGGTGCGAGCCAGCTTCAAGCGCGCGATCACCGCGTATCTCAACGTGCCGGTGTACGCCGAGTTTCACCGCTGGCTGGGCCGCGGCGAGCGCCTGGGCGCGATGTGGCAACGCTGGGGCGAGGGCGACCGGCGTGGCGCGCTCGACCAAGTCGCCGACGATCTGGTCGATGAGCTGCTGGTGCACGGCCCGCCCGAGGCTTGTCGCGAGCACATCGACCGCTACCACGAGAACGGGGTCACCAGCTCTGCCATCTCGATCATGGGCTTCGGCGACATCGACCCGATGGAAGCCGCCCGAGCGCTGGCACCCGCCGCGCGCTGACAGCCGCCACCAACGCAAACCAACCAGAAAGGGCCACGTTCATGAACCTTGAAGCCATCAGCTACGAAGTGCGAGACGGCGTCGCGCACATTCGCTTCAACCGACCCGAAGGCGCCAACGCGGTCAACCCGGCGTTTTCGCGCGACCTGCGCAACGTGATGCTCGAGGTCGAGTACGACGACAGCGTGAAGGCAGCGTCGGTGACCGCGCAAGGCAAGGTGTTTTGCGCGGGCGGCGACTTGAAGGAGTTCCACGCGGCCGGCGACGGACTGCCGAAGCTGGCGAGCGACATGCTCACCGACTTTCACGGCGGCATCTACCGGATGAACCGGATGCCCAAGCCGTTCGTCGCCGGCGTCAACGGTGCCGCTGGGGGTGCCGGCATGTCGCTGGTCAGCTCGTTCGACCTGGTGGTGGCGGGTGAGTCAGCCAAGTTCACGATGGCGTACACCCGAGCGGGCGTCACCCCGGACGGCACGTCCACTTACTTCGTCGCTCGCCACATCGGGCTGCGCCGCATGCTCGATCTCACGCTCACCAACCGCGTGCTGTCGGCCGACGAAGCCGAGAGCTGGGGGTTCGTCAACCGCGTCGTGCCGGACGAGCAGGTCGACGACGCCACCGCCGCGCTCGCCCAGCAGCTCGCAGACGGGCCAGCGTGGGCGCTGGGTCACGCCAAGTCGATCGTCTACGGCGGGTACGAGTTGCCGCTCGAAGCAGCAGGCGAAGCCGAAGGAGAGATGATCGCCCGAGCGATGGGCACCCACGACGGACGAGAGGGCATCGCCGCGTTCGTGGAAAAGCGCGCCCCCAACTTCACCGGCAACTTCACCGGGCGTTAGCCGTCGCAATCGCCGCGGTGATGGCGGCGATGCCCATCAGGTCGGCCCAGCTGGGCATCTGGCCGAGCAGCACCAGCGCGGTCAGCGTCGCGGTTGCGGGCAAGATGGCTTGGAGCAGCGCGAAGTGTGCGCGGCTCACCTTGCGCATCACCAGCTGGTCGATGCCATAGGGGATCACGTTCGACGCGAGCCCGGTCGCTGCTGCCAGCACCAGCAGCCACGGCGACGCGAGGGCCATTGGCAGTTCGTCCACGCCGAACGGCGCTATCACCAACGCGCCGATGGCCATCGCGATGCCGAGTGAGTCGATCGAGATGTTGCGCCGCGCGACCTGGTGCCCGAGCACGATGTAGCCCGCCCAGCAGGCGCCAGCGGCGAGCGCGAACGCCGTGCCAGCGAACGTCGCTTCGGCTTCGACACCTGAGAGCACCAGCACGCCCAACGCGGCGAGCGTCACCGCCGCAACCGCCCGCCACGAGCGCACGCCGACCGCAGCGACCACGACGGGCCCGGTGAACTCAATCGCAACCGCGTTGCCGAGCGGCAGCCGCGCCATCGCGAGATAGATGCACAGGTTCATGAGCGCCAGCGCCGCGCCGAACGCCGCGGTGTAGCCGAGGTGCTGCGCGCTGAGTCGCCGCTTCCACGACCGCCGCAGCCCGATGATGACCGCCGCAGCGAACACGACCCGCAGCAGCGCCACGCCGCCGGGCGCGATCTCATCGAACAGGCCAACCGCGATCGACGCGCCGATGTACTGCGACAGCCCGCCAGCCACGAACGCCGCCTCCGGCGGAATGCGTCGGCGGGTGGTGCTCACGGCACTAGTCAAGCCCGCCAGTCCAACTGGCCTGTCGAACGGGCCTGTCGAACTGGTTAGCCAACTTGTGACGCGTCTTTGCCCTACGGTGAACCCAACCGACACGAGCGGCTCACGTGAGCCAGCAGGGAGAGACACAATGAAACAAGGTTGGCGTTCGGCGGCAGGAGGTCGCTGGTGGCTGGCGCTGGCAGCAGCGTTCGCGCTGACGGCGGCTTCGTGTGGCGGCAGCAGCGACGAGGTAACCGACGACACGCAGGTCGTCGTGGCCGCGGGAGAGGCCATCCAGATTCGCTCGCTGAACACCATCTCGGGCGAGGTCGCCTACTTGGGCTTGCCTATCCAGTACGCAGTTGAGCAAGCGATTGCCGACTACGGGACCGTCAACGGGTTCGACGTGTCGATGGGAACCGGCCTCGACGACCTCTGCAGCCCGGAGGGCGGCCAAGCAGCAGCTCAGCTGATCACCGCGGATGAGCAGGTGGTCGGCGTGATCGGCACGTCTTGTTCGAGCGCTGCTGCGGCTGCAGCGCCCGTCATTTCGGCTGCGAACATGGTGATCATCTCTGGTGCCAACTCGGCTCCGAGTCTCACGTCCGACTTGGCCGGCACTGCTGGCGCCGACCACGCCGATGGCTACTTCCGCACCTCGCACAACGATCTCGTGCAGGGTGCGGCGATGGCTCACTTCGTCTACGACGAACTCAAGCTAACCACCGCCGCGACGATGCACGACGGCGACCCTTACACGGTCGGGTTGTCGCAGTCGTTCAGCGACGCGTTCACCGCGCTCGGCGGCACCGTCACCGGCACGGTCGGCATCGACAAGGAAGACACCGACATGGTGCCCGCGCTCACCGAGCTAGCAGCGGGTGAGCCTGAGGCGATCTTCTTTCCGATCTTCCAGCCTGCGGGCGACTACGTCGCTGACCAAGTGTTCTCGGTGTCTGGCTTGGGCGACGTCGTGCGTCTCGGCGCCGACGCGCTGCTGGTCGATTCGTATCTCGAGTTGTCGCAAACCAAGGGCATGTACTTCTCTGGCCCCGACATTCGGCTGGGACAGAACCGCAACCAGGGGACTGGCTTGACGGCCACAGAGGTTGAGGCGACGTTCATTGAGCAGCGCGGCGAGGGGCCGACGTCGCCGTTCTGGGCGCACGGCTACGACGCGACGACGCTGCTGCTCGACGCCATCGCTGCTTCGAGCGAAGTCGTCGACGGCGACCTCGTCATCGACCGCGCGGCGGTGCGTCAGGCGCTCAAAGACACCGCCGGATACGAGGGTCTTCTCGGCTCGCTGACTTGTGACGACTTCGGCGACTGCGGCCCGGCGAAGATCACCGTCATCCTCAACGACAGCGACGACATCGAGGTGTCTAAGCAAAACATCGTCTATTCCTACGCCAGGTAGTAGTGTCGGCAACAAGAACGACCCAAAAGGGGGCAACACAATGAAACTCCGCGGAGCCAAGCACACCCGCCTGGTGTGGCTCGTAGCGCTGGTCGCAGTGTTCGCGCTGTTCGCCGCATCGTGCGGCGGAGGCGGCAGCGGACAGACGACAGACGACACCCAGGTGGTAGTCCCCGAGGGCGAGTCCATTCAGATTCGCTCGTTGAACGCCATCTCCGGCGAGGTCGCCTTCTTGGGTCTGCCCATCCAGTATGCGGTCGAGCAGGCCATCGCCGACTACGGGCAGATCCGCGGCTTCGACGTCGACCTGGGCACCGGCCTCGACGACCTCTGCAACGCAGAGGGCGGCCAAGCGGCAGCCCAGCAGATAGCAGCGGATGAGCAGGTGGTCGGCGTGATCGGCACGTCGTGCTCGGGCGCGGCGGTAGCTGCCGCGCCAGTCATCACCGGTGCGGGCATGGTGCTGATTTCGGCATCGAACACGGCTCCAGATCTCACGTCTGATCTCGCCGGTAACGAAGGCGCCGATCACGTCGATGGTTACTTCCGCACGGCTCACAACGACCTCGTCCAAGGCGCGGCGGTCGCCCACTTCGTCTACGACCAGCTCGGCATCACTGCGGCTGCGTCGATCCACGACGGCGACCCCTACACGGTCGGGCTGACCGGGGCGTTCAACAATGCCTTCGAAGCGCTCGGAGGAACCGTCACCGACACGATCGGCGTCGGCAAGGAAGACACCGACATGTCGTCTGCACTCACCGAGATCGCAGCTGGTGCGCCCGGCGCGGTCTTCTATCCGATCTTCCAGCCAGCCGGTGACTACCTGGCCGATCAGCTCACGGGCATCGCTGGCCTCGAAAACGTCGCGAGGCTGGCAGCAGACGGCTTGCTGACCGACCCGTACCTCGAGCTGCCCCAAACCAAGAACATGTACTTCTCCGGCCCCGACATCCGCTTCGGCGAGAACCGCAACGAGGCGACCGGCGTTTCGGCCGCTGAGTTCTTGGCGACCTACGAGGAGGAGCGAGGCGAGGCACCGACCGCGCCGTTCTGGGCGCACTCTTACGACGCGGCCACGTTGCTGCTCACAGCCATTGAGGCGGCGAGCGAAGTCGACGGCGGCGACCTCATCATCGATCGACAAGGCGTGCGCGATGCGCTGCACGACACGTCAGGCTTTGCGGGCATCTTGGGCTCGCTGACGTGTGACGAGTTCGGCGACTGCGGTGCCTCAAAGATCACGGTCATCCAGAACTCGTTCGACGACATCGAGAGTTCTAAGGCCAACATCGTCTACTCCTACGAGGGGTCTTAGACCGGCCGACGTTCGGCTAGCCAGACACTCTCCACATAACACAGTCGCGGTGACCGAGGCGGACGCGCCAAAGGTCGCTGAGCGGCCAAAGCGCGCCAAGCGCCACAACGAGCAGCTGATCGACCGCGTCCTGTGGTTGCTGCGCGTCGGCTTCATCGTGGCGATCGCGGTTGGGCTGTTCGCCTTCGCGTGGCAACAGATCGACCCCGCCAACCCGCTCGCGTCGGTCATCAACGACGACGCGCGGCGCATCACCTGGGGGCAGTTCGAAGGGCTGCTGGTCAGTGGGTTAACCCAAGGCGCGATGTACGGACTCGTGGCGCTCGGCTACTCGATGGTTTACGGCGTGCTGGGGTTCATCAACTTCGCGCACGGCGAGGTCTTCATGGTGGGCGCGATGTCGGGCTTCATCGTCAGCACCAAGCTCGACGCGGCGGGCGTGTGGGAAGAAGCGTTCTTGCTGGCGCTCGCAGCCACGTTGCTGGTGAGCGTCGTCACCTCGGCCGTTGTCGCGGTGCTAGCCGAACGGGTCGCCTACCGGCCGCTGCGCAACGCGCCGCGCATCATCCCGCTGATCACATCCATCGGCGTGTCGTTCTTCCTCCAGAACGCCGTGCTGGTGCTGCTGGGCACCACCACCAAGTCGTACCCGCCCTCGCCTGAGTGGCTGTCGGCCAAGCGGTCGATCCTCGGCATCGACATCGCGGGCACCAACCTGGTGGTGCTGGCGACCGCAGCTGGGGCGATGGCGTTGCTCTGGTATTTGGTCAACCGCACCCGCACCGGACGAGCGATGCGGGCCGTCGCGGAAGATCGCGAGATCGCGGCGCTGATGGGCATCGACGTCAACCGCACCATTCGCACGACGTTCGCCGTGGGCGGCGCGATGGCGGGCGTCGCGGCGCTGGCGTGGGGGTTGCTGTTCAAGACGATCATTCACACGAGCGGCTTCTTGTTGGGCATCAAGGCGTTCAGCGCGGCAGTGCTGGGCGGCATCGGCAACATGGGTGGCGCGGCGCTAGGCGGGCTCACTCTCGGCGGCGCAGAATCGCTCGCGCCGCTGATGGTGCTTGAGCCGCTGGGAGTGAGCGGCGCGTCGCAACTCAAAGACGCCATCGCGTTCGCGGTGCTGATCTTCGTGCTGCTGGTGCGCCCGGGCGGCCTGCTGGGCGAACGCACGGCAACGCAAGAGCGGGCTTGACGTGCAGCCGCTAGACGCGTCGACGACCAAGGCGGTCCGCATCGGGCTCGTCGGCGCGGCGACCGCGACGTTTGTCGCGCTGAGCGGCGTGGGGCTGTCGCTAGACGACCGCACGGTGATCAGCCCGGTGCTGAGCCTCGGCTACCTGGCTCTCTTCGTCGTGCCGGTGATGGTCGGGTTGGTCGCGACGAAGACGGTCGCCCTCGAAGGTATCGACACACCCGCGCCCGGCATGCGCGACGTCGGGCGCGGCGCGCTCGCGGGCGCGCTCAGCGGGGCTGGCTACGCGGGGCTGGTGGCGCTGCTGGGCGCGTTCGACATCCGCGACCCGCTCGTCAACTGGAGCCCGCTGCTTCATCACCTGCTTACGTTCGACCTAGATGCCGCATCCGCGCCCGCCGGGCCAGCCGCGTCAGCGCAGATCGTCGGCGCGTTGATTTGGCTCACGGCGGGCGCCGCGCTCGGCGCGGGCGCAGCTGCGACGAGGCTGCTCTCGCCGGCGACGCGCTCGGCCCTCACGTGGGCGATCTTCGCGGTCGTCGCGGTGGCGCTGGTCGAGCAGCTGCTCAACGACGTGCTCGAGAGCATCTGGCTGGAGTGGCTAGAGCGCCTGATCTACGTCGGGCGAGGAGGGCTCAATGCGCTCGCAGCGTTCGTCATCGCGGCGCTCGCGTTCGTGCTGACGTGGGTGGTGCGCCGACCGCGCACGAGCGAGAGCGACCATCGTTGGCAGCGGGCGATCTCGGGAACGTCTGAGACGGCCAGCGAGCTGCGGCGTCTGCACCCGCTGGCAGCCAAGGGGCTGATCGCGCTGGGCGTGGCCGCGGTCATTGTCGTGCCGCCGTTCTTCGCGGGTAAGTTCACCAACGAGCTGCTCGCCAACGTCGGCATCTACGTGTTGCTGGCGCTCGGGCTCAACGTCGTGGTCGGCATGGCGGGGTTGCTCGACTTGGGCTATGTCGCGTTCTTTGCCGTCGGCGGCTACACCACCGCCATCTTGACGTCTGCTCGCTCGCCGGGCATCACGCCCGAGCTGCCTTGGGTAGCCGCGCTGGGGGTGGTCGTGGTCATGGCGGTCATCGCGGGAGTCTTCATCGGCGCGCCGGTCATGCGACTGCGGGGCGACTACCTGGCCATCGTCACGCTCGGCTTCGGCGAGATCATCCGCCTGCTGGCGCTGTCAGACTGGCTGAGCGGGCTCACCGGCGGCGCGCAGGGCATCACGCAGATTCCTTCAATTGACCTGGGCGTCGTCGAGGTGACCGGCACCGACTCTCGTGCGATCTTCCTGGTGGTGGCGGTGTTTTGCGCGTTCGTCGTCTACGCGTCGTGGCGACTAGAGCGCAGCCGCATCGGGCGCGCCTGGACGGCGATACGCGAAGACGAGACCGTTGCCGAGTCGATGGGCATCGACACCGTCGCGGTCAAGCTGCTGGCGTTCGTCGTGGGCGCGGTGTTCGCCGCGTTCGCCGGAGCGATCTCGACCGCGAAGGTCGGCTCGATCTTCCCGCACAGCTTCGAGGTGCTGGTGTCGGTGATCATCTTGGTGATAGTGATCGTGGGCGGCATGGGCAACATCGCTGGCGTCATCGCAGGCGCAGCGCTGCTGATCGGTGTGCTGGGCGGCCCGAACCAGCCGGGCTTGCTCGCGGAGTTCGCGCAATACAAGCTGCTGCTGTACGGCGCGCTGTTGGTGTGGGTGATGCTGCGCCGACCCGAAGGGCTGATTCCCGTCAGGCGAAAGTCGGCGACGCTCAGCACCGACGACATCAACCAAGACGCTTGGCTCGAAGTGACGAGTGAGCGAGCGGCGTCGTGAGCATGCTCGAGATCACCAACCTGAGCGTCAGCTTCGGCGGGCTCACGGCGCTCGACAACCTGAGCCTCACCGTCGACGAAGGCGAGATCGTTTCGGTCATCGGGCCGAACGGCGCCGGCAAGACGACGTTTTTCAACCTCATCAGCGGGCTCATTGCGCCCGACGGCGGCGAGATGACGTTCAACGGCGACTCGCTAGTCGGGCTCGACCCGCACGAGGTCACCAAGGCTGGCATCGCTCGCACGTTCCAGAACGTGCGCTTGTTTCCCAACATGACCGTGGCGGAGAACGTGGCGGTTGCCCAGCACTGCCGCACGACGTCGCGGCTGTTCGCGACGTTGGCGCAGACGCGCAAGTTCCGCGACGAAGAGCGTGAGGTGCGACGGCGAGCCGAGGAGATACTCGGCTTCTTCGGCACACGGCTGGTCGGCTACCGCCTCGATCAGCCAGCCAGCTCGCTCAGCTACGCCAACCGACGACGGCTGGAGATCGCCCGTGCGCTGGGCACCAGCCCGCAGCTGTTGCTGCTGGACGAGCCGACCGCTGGCATGAACCCGAGCGAGACCGCCGAGCTGACCGGAAAGATTGGCGAGCTGCGCGACGCGCACGAGGTGACCATCGTGCTCATCGAGCACGACATGGGCGTCGTCGAAGGTGTGAGCGACCGAGTGGTCGTGCTCGACCACGGAGAAGCTATAGCCGAAGGCCTCTACGAAGAGGTGTCGACCGACCCGTACGTGATCGAGGCGTATTTGGGTCGCCCGGCCGAGGGCGACAAGACAGACACGCGCCCGGCCGAGGGCGACAAGACAGACACGCCGGCTGTTGAAGACGGCGGAGGCGAGACATGAACAACGGGCCGGTCCTCGAGATGCGCAACGTCACCACGCACTACGGCAGCGCGATGGTGCTGTCAGATGTCAACCTCGCCATCCGCCCAGGCGAGCTGGTGTGCCTGCTGGGCGGCAACGCGAGCGGCAAGAGCACCACGCTGAAAACCCTGCTGGGCATGGTCACGCCCACCATCGGCGATGTGTGGCTAGACGGCGAAGTCGTCACGCACACGTCGACGCGCGAGCGAGTGCGACGTGGCATCACGATGGTGCCCGAAAATCGCCGCCTGTTCGGCCGCTTGACGGTGGAAGAAAACCTCGACCTCGGCGCGTACTTGCGCCACGGCCGGCGCGGCAAAGCGAGCGACACCAAGGACGACCTCGAGCGCATCTTCAGCTTGTTTCCGCGCGTAGCCGAACGGCTCAAGCAGAAGGCGGGCACGCTGTCGGGCGGCGAGCAGCAGATGGTGGCGATCGGCCGAGCGCTGATGGCTCGCCCGCGCGTGCTGCTGATGGACGAGCCGTCGATGGGCCTGGCGCCGGCGCTGGTGGCCGAGACGTTCCGGCTCATCGAGCGCATCCACGCGGACGGCGTGACGATCTTCATGGTCGAGCAGAACGCGAACATGGCACTCTCGATCGCTGATCGCGGCTGGGTGCTACAAACCGGACGGGTCGTGCTCGACGACACCGCCGAAGCGCTGGCAAGCAACCCAGACCTGCGAGCGTCCTACCTGGGCGGCGGCTCCTAGCCTCATTCGTTGCATCGAGCGCGGTCAGGAGAGGATCACCGTGTCAGGACACTCAAAGTGGGCGACGATCAAGCACCGCAAGGGCGCGGCAGACAAAGCCCGCAGCAAGCTCTTCGCCAAGCTCATTCGCGCGGTAGAGGTCGCGGCACGCGAAGGTGGCGGCGACCTCGACGCCAACGCGACGCTGCGCACGATGTACCAGAAGGCGCGCGACAACTCCGTGCCGCTCGACACCATCGAGCGCGCCATCAAGCGAGGCACCGGCGAGCTGGAGGGCGTCAGCTACGAGTCGGTGTCGTATGAGGGCTACGCCCCCGGCGGCGTCGCGATGTACGTCGAGGTGCTGACCGACAACCGCAACCGAACCGGCAGCGAAATCAGAAGCCTTTTTTCCCGAGCGGGTGGGTCGCTGGCCGAGCCCGGCGCGGTCGCCTGGCAGTTTGAGCGTCAAGGCCTCATCGTCGTCGCGGGCGAAGCGGCCGAGGGCGACGAGGTCGTGCCGGTCGACGAAGACACGATCATGCTGGCCGCGCTCGATGCTGGCGCGAACGACATCAGCGGCGTCGAAGATGTTTGGCACGTCAGCGCTGACGCCGCAGAAACCAGCGCCGTGCGTCAAGCTCTAGAGAGCGCTGGCATGAAGGTGAGTTCGAGCGAGATCACCTACGTCGCCAAGAACACCGTGCAGGTCAGCGAGACGTCTGAAGCCAAGCAGGTGATGGCGGTGCTCGACGCGCTCGACGACCACGACGACGTGCAGGGCGTATACGCGAACTTCGACATGAGCGATGACCTGCTGGAGGCGCTCGCCAGCTAGCCCGCGAGCTAACGAGCCGCGACTGGCGCGGCGCAGCGCGGCACACTGAACGTGTGCTCGTAATGGGTATCGACCCCGGCTTGTCTCGCTGCGGCTACGGCATCGTGCGCTCCGCGCGCAGCCAGCCCGTCGACGCTCGCAGCGGCCGTGGCAGCCGGCTGGCTAACTCCGTCGCCAACAAGTGGGAAGCCGTCGCGGCGGGCGTCATCCGCACGCCGCCCGACGTCGACCACGCCCAACGGCTCAGCGCGCTCGCCGGCGAGGTGGCCGCGCTGATGGACGAGTTCGACCCTCAAGCCGTCGCCGTCGAGGGCGTGTTCGCAAACCTCAACTTGAAGACCGCCATCGGCGTAGCTCAAGCCGCTGGGCTCGTGCTAGCCGAAGCCGCCCGCCGCGGCCTCGAGGTCAAGCAGTACACCCCAACCCAGGTGAAGCTGTCGGTGACCGGCTACGGCGGCGCGTCGAAAGACCAGGTGGGCAAGATGGTGCGCAAGATCGCTGGGCTGCCCCACGAGCTGCGGCCCGCCGACGCGGCCGACGCCGTGGCCGTCGCGCTTTGCCACACCGCTCACATGCGAATGCAAGAGTTCGCGTGAGCAGGCCAGCATGAGCGGGCTCACGTGATCGGGTGGCTGAGCGGCGAGGTGCTCGCGATTGAGCCGTCTGGTGAGGTGCTAGTCGAGGTGTCGGGCGTGGGCTACCGGCTGAGCGCGGGCCCGACGCTGCTGGGCCAAGCGAGGGTCGGCCAGCAGCTCACCGCATGGGTCAGCCAGCAGGTGCGCGACGACGCCATCACGCTGTACGGCTTCGCCACCGCGGACGAGCGACGCACCTTCGAAGAGCTGCTGAGTGCGCACAAGGTCGGCCCGTCGCTCGCGCAGGCTGTCCTCGCGCACCTTCGTCCCGACGATCTTCGTCGCGCGGTCATCTCTGGCGACGTGGCTGCCCTCGTCGCCATCCCGGGCGTGGGCAAGACCACCGCGCAGCGCATGATCATCGACTTGAAGTCGCGCCTCGGGCACCTGGTCGACATGGATCTCGCTGCCGGCACCGACGGCGACTCAGATCTCACGTCGAGCGAAATCGACGAGGTGCGCAGCGGGCTGGCGGCTATGGGCTTCAGCACAGAAGAGATCAACTCGGCGTTGCACCAGGTGGTAACCGAGATGGGCGAGCAGGCCCAAACAGACGGAGACGAGCGCGACGACGCGGGGGCCGACGCCGACGAGCCAGCGGCCCCACCAGACGTGGCCAGCTTGTTGAAGACTGCGTTGGCGCACCTCAACAAAATGGCGCGTCAGTGACGTCGCCAGACGCGAACGCACCAGCAGGCCGAGACGAAGCGTTCACCGCGGCGGCGACCGGCGACGAGGCAGCCATCGAAGCGTCGCTGCGACCGCAGCGGCTAGATGAGTTCGTCGGACAGCGCGCGCTCAAAGAGCAGATGACCGTCATCTTGGAGGCGTCCGTCGCCCGAGGCGAGCCGCCCGATCACATGCTGTTCGCAGGTCCGCCGGGCTTAGGCAAGACGAGCCTCGCGGGCATCGTCGCCAACGAGCTGGGCGCCAACGTGTTCGTCACCTCCGGGCCCGCCATCGAGCGCTCAGGCGACCTCGCCGCCATCTTGACCAACCTGTCGGCTGGCGCCGTGCTGTTCATCGACGAGCTGCACCGACTCCCGAAGGTGGTGGAGGAGGTGCTGTATCCGGCGATGGAAGACTTCCAGCTCGACATCGTGCTCGGCAAGGGGCCAGCGGCCCGCTCGATTCGCTTGGACGTACCCAAGTTCACCTTGGTGGCCGCCACCACGCGCACCGCGCTGGTCGCCGCGCCGCTGCGCGACCGGTTCGGCCTGGTTGAGCGTCTCGATTACTACGACGCAGACGAGCTGACTCAGATCGTCGAGCGAACGGCTGCCATCTTGGGCGTCGACATCGAACGAGCCGGAGCCACCCAGATCGCGAAGCGCAGCCGCGGCACGCCGCGCATCGCCAACCGCCTGCTGCGACGGGTGCGCGACTTCGCGCAAGTACGCAGCAAGGGCCACATCGACGCCGCGGCCGCGAACGAAGGGCTGACGATGTTCGGCGTGGACGAACTCGGCCTCGACAAGCTCGACCGCTCCATTCTCGGGGTGCTCACCGTGGGACACGAAGGCAAGCCGGTCGGGCTGACCACGCTCGCCATCGCGGTGAGCGAAGAGCCCGACACGGTCGAGAACGTGTACGAGCCGTTCTTGATCCAGCAAGGTTTGCTGAAGCGAACCCCGAGCGGGCGCGTCGCGACGTCTGCGGCGTTCGCGCATCTGGGCGTGGCCGTGCCGACCGACGACGGCCAAACCAACCGGCTCGACCTCGCCGACTAGCAGCGCCAGGTGACCGACCCGCTAGCTGCGTTCGACTACGAGCTGCCCAGCAACGCCATCGCGCAAGAGCCGATCGAACCCCGCGACGCGGCGCGCCTGCTGGTCGTCGACGGCCCAGGCCCGCCGCAGCACCGTCACGTTCGCGACCTCGCGAGCTTGCTTGAGCCCGGCGACCTGCTGGTCGCGAACGACACCGCCGTGTTCGGCGCGCGCCTGACGCTGCGCAAACGGTCCGGCGGGGCAGCAGAGGTGCTGCTGCTCGAACCCGTCGCCGAGCCAGCCGAGGCCGGGGCGGGCTGGTGGCGGGCGCTGGTGAAACCCTCTCGGCGACTGGCTGACGGGGCCGAACTCACGTCGCGAGCCGACCCAGAGCTGGTGGTGACCGTCGGCCCGCCCGGCGACGAGACACGCCTGGTGCACCTGCGCGTCGGCGACGAGTGCGTCGTCGACGCCAAAGCTGCCAGCCGGCTGCTGGCTCGCAGTGCGGTGGTGCCGCTGCCTCCCTACATCGAACCTAAGCCGCTCGCGCACGGCACCCATCGCGAGCGCTACCAGACCGTCTACGCGCGCGACGTCGGATCGGCCGCCGCACCCACCGCGGGACTGCACTTCACGCAGCGGCTGCTGGCGCAGCTAGCCGACGCGCGCATCGGCTGGGCGACCGTCACGCTGGCGGTCGGGCTCGACACCTTCAAGCCCATCACCGGCGACCCGGCGCATCACGTGATGCACACCGAACGCTTTCGCGTGCCCGAGGCCACCTGGCGCGCGTGCGAAACAGCAAAGCGAGTGATCGCGGTGGGAACGACCAGCGTCCGCACGCTCGAGACCGTCGCTCGCACTGGTCAGCTGAGCGGACGCACCGACCTGTTCCTGAAGCCCGGCGATCAGTTCTTGGCGGTCGACGGCATGCTCACCAACTTCCACTTGCCGCGCTCGAGCTTGCTGCTGCTGCTGGCGGCCTTCGTCGGCGACCGATGGCGCGAGCTGTACGACGAAGCGCTCAGCGCGCGCTACCGGTTTCTCTCCTACGGCGACGCGATGCTGTTGCTGAACCCCCGGCGCTCGTGAACGCAGCGTCGCCAGCAGGTGACCGTCGCCTCCGCTACGAGCTGCTGGCCACCGACGGCGCAGCCCGGCGCGGGCGCGTCACCACGCACCGAGGCAGCTTCGAGACGCCGGTGTTCATGCCGGTCGGCACGCGGGGCACCGTCATCCACCTCACCGCCCGCGACTACGTCGACCTAGAGCTGGAGGTCGTGCTCGCCAACACCTACCACCTGATGGCTCGGCCCGGCCCCGACGTCGTGGCCGAGATGGGTGGCGTGGGTCGCTTCTGCGGCTGGGACGGACACACGCTCACCGACTCCGGCGGCTTCCAGGTGATGTCGCTCGCCAAGCACAACCAGATCGACGACGACGGGGTGACGTTTCGTTCGACCTACGACGGCGCGCTCATGCGGCTCACGCCAGAGGAAGCGGTGAGGGTGCAAAACCTGCTCGGCGCCGACATTCAGATGGCGCTCGATGAGTGCCCGGCGCTGCCAGCGCACGCCGCACGTGTGCGCGAGGCGATGGAGCGCACGCACCGCTGGGCGGAGCGCGCCCGAGCCGCGCACGACCACCCGACCCAAGCGCTGTTCGGCATCGTCCAAGGCGGCGCAGACCCAGCCTTGCGCGAAAAAAGCGCGGCGCACGTCGCGGCGCTCGGCTTCGACGGCTACGGCATCGGAGGCTTCAGCGTGGGAGAGAGCCGCGCCGAGATGGCACCAGCGCTCACGGCCGCGACAGCCAGCCTGCCAGCCGACCGGCCGCGCTACCTGATGGGAGTCGGCGATCCGGTTCGCATCGTCGACGCAATCGGCGCAGGCGTCGACATGTTCGACTGCGTGCTGCCGACCCGGCTCGCTCGCCACGGCACCGCGCTCACCGACGCCGGGCGCATCAACTTGCGCAACCAGCGCTTTGCGCGCGACCCGGCGCCGCTCGCCGCCAACTCACCGTTCGGCAACGACGTGAGCCGAGCGTTCTTGCGGCACCTGTTCAAGGTCAACGAGCCGACCGCAGCTCGCATCGTCACGCTCCACAACGTGTGGTTCTTGGTCGATCTGGTGCGCCGCAGCCGAGCGGCCATCGCGGGCGCGACGTTCGGTGAGTTCGCGCGCGAAGTTCGCCAGGTTTGGGGCGACGACTCACTACCCTGACGGTTCGCATGGAAGCACTGCTACTACCCGTTGGGCTGCTGGTCGTCTTGTACTTCTTGATGATCCGTCCGCAGCAAAAGCGCATGAGAGCCAGAGAGGCGATGGTGCGTTCGGTCGGCGTCGGCGACGAAGTCGCGACCGTCGGCGGCGTGATCGGCAAGGTGGTCGCGGAGGAGCCCGAGGGCGACATCCTCGCCATCGAGGTCGATGAAGACGTCGAGCTGCGAGTCCAGCGCCGAGCCATCGCCGAGGTGTTCCGCTCCGAAGCGGTCCACCCAGAGATGGACGCCCCTGAGATTGACTCTGCCGAATAGCGCGGCGCGTGCGGCGTAGCCACCTCGTTTCGCTCATCTTGATCGTGCTGATCGCGCTAGGCGCGCTCAGCTGGGTGCTCGCGCGGGGCTGGGCGCCGGTGCTGGGCGTGCAGCTGCAGGGCGGCGTCGAGGTCGTGCTGCGGCCCACCGAAGAAGCCCCAGACGACCAACTCGACCGATCTATCGAGATCATCCGCTCGCGCGTCGACGCGCTCGGCGTCGCCGAGCCCGACATCACCCGACAAGGCCAGCAGGTGGTCGTGCAGCTGCCCGGCGTCAGAGACCGCCAGCGAGCCGTCGAGCTGGTCGGGCAGACCGCCGAGCTGCGGTTTCGCCCGGTAGCCCAGCAGTTCAACCCCACCGACCAGGAGGCGTTGACCGGCGCCTTAGACCTCGTGGCGGAGATCAACGGCGAGCCCAGCAGTTCAAGCACGATCATCAGCGGCGATACCACCGAGATCCAAGTGCCGATACTCGGCTTCACCCCCGACGAACTCGATACGCCCGAGCGCGCGGTCGTGCTGCCCGGACGCTTCGGTCAGGGCTACGCCTTGCTGCCCGCGGAGATGACCGGCGAAGGCGTGTCTGATGCCTACGCCACCTTCACCCAGGAGTGGCAGGTCAACGTCGAGTTCACCGACGAAGGTGCCGATGAGTTCGACGCAATTGCCGCTCGCTGGGTCGGCAACCAGCTCGGCATGGTGCTCGACCATCGAGTCGAATCCGCGCCGACGCTCAACGTCGCCGAGTTCGGAGGCACCGCGGTGATCTCGGGTGGCTTCACGCCGGAAGAAGCCGAAAACCTCGCGACCGTGCTGCGCTTCGGCGCGCTGCCCATCGAGTTCATTCAAGACGACGTGCGCACCGTGTCGGCGACGCTCGGCGAGGGAACGCTGCGAGCCGGCGTCGTCGCCGGCCTCGTCGGCCTCGCGCTGGTCGGGCTCTACATGATCCTCTACTACCGCCTGCTGGGTTTGGTCGCGGTGTGCAGCCTCGCGATCAGCGGCGCGTTGCTGTGGTCGCTCATCAGTTGGTTGGGCGAGTCGCGCGGCCTCGCGCTCACGCTGGCTGGCACGACCGGCATCGTCGTGTCGATCGGCGTGCAGGTCGACTCAAACATCGTCTACTACGAGCGAATACGCGAGGCTGTGCGCGAAGGCCGGGCGGTGCGCTCGGCGGCTCAAGGCACGTTCCGCGAGGCGTTCGCCACGATCTTCTGGGCCGACCTGGCATCGCTCATCGGCGCGGGCGTGCTGTATCAGCTGACGACGGGAACGGTGCGCGGGTTCGCGCTGTATTTGGGCCTCGCCACCCTGATCGACCTGGTCGTGTCGTACCTGTTTATGCGGCCGATGACCGAAGCCGTGGCTCGCGCGCTGGTGCGAGAACGGTCGTCGCTCGTCGGCGTCGCAGCCGAAGGACGAGAACGCCCGTCGCGCGTCGGCTTAGACGCCGAACGCCGAGCCGAGCTGACCTCGTGAGCACCGAAGAGGTCACCGAGATCGAAACCGCTGGCTCGACGCCAGCGCCGGTGAGCGCGGGGCCAGCGCTGCCGACGCGACGCGAGGGCGTGTTGCGTCAGCTCTACCGAGGCAAGAACGCGTGGAGCTTTCACCGAGCTTCGCGGTTTGTCGTCGTGCTGTCGGGCGTCGCGATCTTGATCTGCGCGGGTGCGTTGATCTTTCGCGGCCTCAACTTGGGCATCGAGTTTGAGGGAGGCTCGGTGTGGGAGATTCCCGTCGCCAGCGACGAGCCTCCGGACGAAGAGGCAGCCGAGCCCGTCGAGCCGGCAGATGCGCCTGGTGACGCAGCCGAACCCGACCCGGCGCCGCTGGCGGGCATCGACGCCACCACCGATGAGGTCGCCGAAGCAGCCCGCCTCGCGGGCGTCGCCGACCCGCGGGTGCAGCTCGTCAACGTGCCCACCGGTCAAGACATCTTCCGCATTCGCGGCGCCATCGGCGAAGACGTCGCGCCGACGGTGGTGACGACCGATCTCGCCGAGCGAGTCGGCATCGACGTCGACGCCATCAGCAGCCGCCAGGTCAGCGCCAGCTTTGGCGGCGAGGTCGCAGCCAAGGCGCGCACCGCGCTGATCGTCTTCTTCATCTTGATCTCGCTGTACTTGTGGATGCGCTTTGAGTGGAAGATGTCGCTCGGCGCGCTCGTGGCGGTCGCCCACGACATCATCCTCACCGTCGGCGTCTACGCGGTCTTCGGCTTCGAGGTGACGCCCGCGACGGTGGTCGCGTTCCTCACGATCATGGGCTACTCGCTGTACGACACGATCGTCGTGTTCGACCGCGTCAAAGACAACGAGCGTCGAATGCCCGCCCGCAGCCACGTCACCTACCCATCGCTCGCCGACTTCTCGCTCAACCAGGTGGTGATGAGGTCGATCAACACCTCGATCACTTCGATGCTGCCGATCTTGGCGCTGCTGGTCGTCGGTGCCGGGCTGATGGGCGCCAGCGCGCTGGGCGAGTTCGCGGTCGCGCTGTTCGTGGGCATCGCGGTCGGGTCGTACAGTTCACTGTTCGTAGCGATGCCCTTCGTGGTTGCGCTGAAGGTGCGCGAGCGGGGTTGGAAACATGCCCAACAGACGGCCGAAGAGATGGGAAGGCGTGGCGGCGTGTCCGACGCGGTCGAGGTGCTGGCAGCCAGCAGCTACTCACGCAACGCGCCACCTCGTCCGAGAAGGCGTCGCCGTCGGTAGAGACGCGCGCTGATGGCTGCCGTGTCGAGGGTGCTGCCGTGGCGACGAGCCGCCGCTCGTGGCGACCAGATGCTCGCGCCGGTGATCGAGAGCTACCGCAAGCACTGGCCGCGCAAGTCGCCCGCGACGATCACCAAGGCGTTCCAGCTCGCGCACCAAGCCCACGACGGTGCCCGGCGACAGACCGGCGAGGCGTACATCAACCACCCGGTCGCGGTCGCGAACGTGGTCGCCGACATCGGGCTCGATGAGACGTCTATCTGCGCGGCGCTGCTGCACGACGCGGTTGAAGACACGCCGCTGCAGCTGGTCGACCTGCGCGACGAGTTTGACGAAGAAACCGCCGCCATCGTCGACGGAGTCACCAAGCTCGACCGGGTCAGCTTCGCGTCTAAGCAGGCGCAGCACGCCGCGACGCTGCGGAAGATGCTGGTGGCCATCGCAAACGACGGGCGAGTGCTGATCATCAAGCTCGCCGACCGGCTGCACAACATGCGCACCTTGGGCGTGCTCGACGCTCACAAGCAAGCCCGCGTGGCGCAGGAGACGCTCGACATCTACGCGCCCCTCGCAAACCGGCTCGGCATGGGCGAGGTGCGCAACGAGCTCGAAGACCTCGCGTTCGCCGCGCTGTACCCGAAGCGCTACGCCGAGATCGACCGGCTCATCGCGGAACGCCAAGGCGCGCAGGAGGCATACATCGACCAAGTCGTAGCCGAGGTGCGACAGCGCCTCAAGGTCGCCAAGCTCGACGCGCAGGTCACCGGTCGAGAGAAGCACCACTGGAGCGTGTACGAAAAGATGGCGATCAAGGGCCGCAGCTTCGAAGAGATCTTCGACCTCGTGGGCATCCGGCTGATCGTCTCCGACGTCCACGACGCCTACGCAGCGGTGGGCATCATCCACTCGATGTGGAAGCCGGTGCCTGGCCGGTTCAAGGACTACATCGCGATGCCGAAGTCCAACCTCTACCAGAGCCTGCACACGACGGTCATCGGGCCGCAAGGCTCCGCGCTCGAGGCGCAGATTCGCACCGCCGAGATGCACCGCCAAGCCGAGTTCGGGCTGGCGGCGCACTGGCGATACAAGACCGGCGACGACGCCGGCCCGCCTGGCGGCTGGCTGGAAGACGCGATCGACCTCGGCGAAGAAGCCACCGACCCGAACGTGTTCATGGAAACCCTGGTCGCCGACCTGGGCACCGGCGAGGTGTACGTCTTCACGCCCAAGGGCGACGTGATGACGTTGCCGACCGGATCGACGCCGATCGACTTCGCGTACGCCGTGCACACCGACATCGGCGACCGGCTCATAGGCGCCAAGGTCAACGGGCGGCTGGTGCCGCTCGACCGAGCGCTGCAGTCGGGCGACACGGTGGAGGCGTTCGCGTCGGCCGACCCGTCCGCTCGACCGAGCCAAGCGTGGCTGGACGTCGTGGTGTCGCCCCGGGCGCGGGCGGGCATTCGTCGTATGTCGCTGCGCAGCGAGCGCGAAGAGCTGGCCGCCGCCGGACGTGAGCAGCTCGAAGGCGCGCTGCGAGACGAGGGGCTTCACCCGGGTCTCATCGTGGGTTCTGAGCAGATGACGACGCTCGCCGCCGGCTTCGACCGCGGCGACGAGGCGCAGCTGTACGAGGCGATCGGCAAGGGCGACGTCGCGGTCGCGTCGGTAGTCGAGCGCATCCTGGCGGGTCTCGAAGGCCCGGCGCGCGGCCCGAGCTTGCCCGCTCGACCTCCTGGGCGGCGCGGCCACCGGCGCCGCCGCGCCGCAGCGGTCTACGCCCCAGACCACGCCGACGCGCTCGTGCGGCTGGCGGACTGCTGCGGGCCGCTGGCAGGAGACGAGATCATGGGCTTCGTGTCGCACCGAGGTGACATCTCGGTGCACCGCGCCGACTGCGCGGCGGCAACCGAGCTGGCGGGCGCGGGCGGGGCTCGGCAGGCGGAGGTGGAGTGGGACGAAGGCGCGGCAGACGACACGGTGGTCGCAATCGAGGTCTTCGGGCTCGACCGCAACCGCTTGCTGCTGGACGTGGTGACCGTCCTGTCAAACCACCACCTCTCCATCGAGCGGGCCGACACGTTCACGGGTGAAGACCAGATCGCCGTGTTGCGCTTCGAGGTCGAGCTGGGCGACAAAGCGATCCTCGCCGCGCTGCTGACGGCTCTGCGTGCGGTGCCCAGCGTCTTCGACGCTCGCCCGTTTGAGCACGACGACGGCACTTAGGCTTCTGGCGTGTTCAAGACGCCGATCGGCACGCACGACGTGCTGCCCGAGGCGTCCGCTCGACGGGCAGCGCTCGTGCGGGCGTTCGTCGAGCTAGGAGCCACATACGGCTTCGGCGAACTCGCCACACCCATCTTCGAGGACGCCGCCGTGTTCGGCGCGCTCGGCGAACAAACCGACGTGGTCGGCAAAGAGATGTACACCTTCGCCGACCGCAGCGACCGGCAGATGGCGTTGCGGCCCGAGGGCACCGCGGCGATCTGCCGCGCGTTCACCCAGCATCGTCCGACGCTGCCGTGGAAGGTCGTCTACGGCGGGCCCTACTTTCGCTACGAAGCGCCCCAAGCCGGGCGCTTCCGCCAGTTCCACCAGCTCGGCGCGGAGACGCTCGGCACCGACGACCCCGACAGCGACGTCGAGATCATCGCGCTCGCTGCGGACGTGATGCGCGCGGTTGGGCTCACGCAAGTCGAGCTGCTCATCAACTCGATGGGCGACGGCGCAACTCGGGCTGCGCACCACGACGCCTTGTCGCAGTTTCTCGTCGGGGTGACCGATCAGCTCGACCCCGACGACCGCCCCAAGGTCGGAACGCATCCGCTGCGGGTGCTCGACTCGAAGCGTCCCGCCACCATCGCCGCGACCACCGGCGCGCCGCAGATCACCGACTACCTGGATGCCGACGGCGAGGCTCGCTTTCGCCGAGTGCTCGCTGGGCTCGACGCGCTGAGCATCGAATACACCGTCGAGCCGCGCCTGGTGCGCGGGCTCGACTACTACACGCACACGACGTTCGAGTTCAAGTCGACCGCGCTCGACGCGGCGCAAGACACCGTCTGCGGGGGCGGCCGCTACAACGGCCTCGTCGAGAGCTTGGGCGGGCCGCCGACGCCTGGCATCGGCTTCGCGCTCGGCGTCGAGCGATTGTTGCTGGCGTGCGACGCCGAAGGCACGTTTGCGCTCGACGCCACAGCACCGCAGGTTTGGGTGGTCGACGTGACCGACGGCACCGCGGCGCGCGATCTGACGGCGGTGTTGCGCGCCGCAGGCATCCGCGCCGACCGAGCGTTCGACGGACGGTCGATGCGAGCACAGCTCAAAGCGGCCGACCGCTCTGGCGCGCAGCTCGCCGCGATAGTCGGGTCAGACGAGATCGAAGCGGGCACGGTCACGCTGCGCGAGCTGCGGCGAAGCTCGACAGGCGACGACTACGAGCAGCGCTCGGTGGGGCGAGCGGAACTGGTCGCCGAAGCACGCAAACTGCTAGCCGAGAGCCAGGTGAGCTGAATGTCAACCACGCAGAACGACGGGGCCCCGATGCCTAGCGCCACGCACCGCAACGCAGCCGCGCGCACACTCACGCAGCTCACGATGCGCACCGACTACTGCGGCCATTTGCGCGCGGCCGACATCGGCCGGACGGTGACCGTCTGCGGCTGGGTCGCTCGCCGTCGCGAACACGGAGAGCACCTGGCGTTCGTCGACCTGCGCGATCACACCGGCATCGTCCAGTGCGTCGTCGACGGCGCGCACGACGTGCGCAACGAGTACGTGGTTTCGGTGAGCGGCACCGTTACCGCTCGCCCCGAAGACACCGCCAACCCAGAGCTCGCGACCGGCGAGGTCGAGCTGACCGACGCGACGGTCACCGTGCTCTCGTCGGCGACGCCGCCGCCGTTTCGGCCCGACGACCGCACCGAGGTCGACGAGACGCTGCGCATTCGTCACCGCTACCTCGCGATGCGAGCCGAACGCATGCAGGCCAACCTGCGTCGTCGCGCGGTCGTGAACAGCGCCATTCGCAACGCGATGGCAGAGCGCGACTTCGTCGAGGTGGAAACGCCGATGCTGGTGGCATCTACGCCCGAAGGTGCGCGCGACTTCGTCGTGCCTAGCCGGCTCCACCCAGGCAGCTTCTACGCGCTGCCGCAGAGCCCGCAGCTGTTCAAGCAGCTCTGCATGGTCGGCGGCCTAGATCGCTACTACCAGATCGCCCGGTGTCTGCGCGACGAAGACCTGCGAGCCGACCGTCAGTTTGAGTTCAGCCAGCTCGACCTAGAGATGAGCTTCGCCGACGGCGCCGCGGTGCGGGCGTGCGTGACGGCGGTGGTGGCCGCAGCGACCGAAGCGATCACCGGCGAGGCGGCGCCCGAGTTTGTAGAGATGACGTGGCACGAGGCGATGGAGCGCTACGGCACAGACAAACCCGACCTGCGGTTCGCAATGGAGCTGGTCGACGTCACCGACGTGTTCGGCTCGACCGAGTTCAACGCGTTCAAGACGCCGTGCGTGAAAGCGATGTGCGTGCGCGGCGGCGGCGACGCCAGCCGCAACGCGGTCGACGCGCTGACTGACGACGCCAAGCGTCTGGGCGCCAAAGGACTGGTGTGGATGCGCGTCGAGGCCGCCGATGGCGAGCTGGGCGTCAACTCGCCGGTCGCGAAGTTCTTGAGCGATGCCGAGATCAGCGCCTTGCTGACGGCGCTCGACGCGCAAGAGGGAGACATGTGCTACCTGGTCGCGGATGAGTGGCGAAAGGTGAGTGAGGTGCTGGGGCAGCTGCGGCTTCAGCTCGGCCGCCCGCCGGTGAACGAAGGCGGGCTGCGGTTCGTCTGGGTGATCGACTTCCCGCTGTTCGAGGCGATTGAGGCTTCGGCCGACGGCACGAGCCACGCCGTGCTGGCGCACCACCCGTTCACGCGACCCGTCGACGACGACGAAGAGCTGGTCGCGTCAGCCGCCGCGTCGGCCAGAGGTGGCGAGCCGTTGGCGGCTGGCCTCATCGACGTTCGCAGCCAGGCGTACGACTTGGTGCTGAACGGCTGGGAGCTGGGGTCGGGCAGCGTCCGGATCAACGAGAGCGACCTACAGCAGCAGATCTTCGACGTCATGGGGCTCAGCGCAGATGAGGCGCAGCGGCGGTTCGGCTTTCTGCTCGACGCGTTTCGTTACGGCGCGCCGCCGCACGCCGGCTTCGCCGTCGGGCTCGACCGGCTCACCGCGCTGTTGTGCGGCGAAGAGAACATCCGCGAGGTCATCGCGTTCCCCAAGACTCAGTCGGGAGCCGACCCGCTCACCGACGCGCCCGGCCCGCTGTCGCCGACCCACCTCGACGAGCTGGGGTTGGCGCTGATCGTCAGTGAGGAGAACACATGAGTGCAGCAGAGATAGCCGCGGTCATCGCCGCTGCGTGCGCGGTGGCAGTTGCCGCCGCGCTGGTGGTTCTGGTCGTTCACGCGATCAAGCTGCTGGGCACGTTGCGAGCGCGAGTCGACGAGTTGGCCGACGCCGCGCTGCCTGCCATCGACAAGATCGCCAGCGCGGCCGAGAGTGCAGCGGAGGCAGCCGAGGACGCGCATCACGCGACCGAACCGCTCGCCAAGGCCGCACAAAGCATCGACAAAGCAGCCCACGCAACCGCCACTGCAGTCAAGGCCACAGGTACCGGCGTGGCGACGGCGGCCAAAGCCACAGGTCGGGGTGCAACGACCGGCGTGAAGGCCACCGCGCATGGCGTGGCGACGGGCGCGAAGGCGACGGGTCGTGGGGTGGCAGCCGGAGCCAAAGCAACAGGCCGAGGGGTGAAAACTGGCGCGACCGCGCCGTGGCGCTGGGTGAGGCGCCGCCGCAAGGCTGACCCTCCCGAAGCGGGCGACCAACAACCAGGCAATCCCGACGACCAAGCAGCGTCCTAAAGCCCATCGTTACCCTGCCATCGATGCAGGCGCAAGAACTGCGAGACGCGTTTTCTAACTTCTGGGCCGAGCGTGGCCACGAGGTCCGTCCGTCCGCGAGCCTGATTCCACACGAGCCGTCTTTGCTGTTCACGGTCGCTGGCATGGTGCCGTTCATGCCTTACTTCTTGGGCACCGAGGTGCCGCCGAGTTTGCGCATGACCACCATCCAGAAGTGCGTTCGCGTCGGCGGTAAGCACAACGACCTAGACGACATCGGCCGCACCAACCGACACTTCACGTTCTTTGAGATGATGGGCAACTTCAGCTTCGGCGACTACTTCAAGTCAGAAGCCATCGCCTGGGCGTGGGAGTTTGTCACCGAAGTGCTCAAGCTCGAACCAGATCGTCTGTGGGTAACCGTTCACGTCACCGACGACGACGCCGAAGCCATCTGGCGAGACGAGGTTCGCGTGCCGCCCGAACGCATCCAGCGGCTCGATGCCGACAACTGGTGGGCGGCAGGCGACAAGGGCCCGTGCGGGCCGTGCAGCGAGATCTTCTTCGACCTGGGGCCCAGCTACGGCCCCGACGGCGGGCCAGCCAAAGGCGGCGAAGACCGCTTCGTCGAGGTGTGGAACCTCGTGTTCATGCAGTTCGCCAACGACGGCACCGGCGAGTTGACCCCGCTCGACGCTCCCGGCATCGACACGGGTGCCGGCTTTGAACGCCTGCTGGCTGTGCTCCAGGGCACCGACTCGACCTGGTCGATCGACCTGTTCGCACCGCTGCTCGCGCAAGCCGCGCAGATCTGCGGCTGCGCCTACGGCGACGACGAAGAGACCGACGTGTCGCTCCGCATCTTGGCCGACCACGCACGCTGCGCGACGATGCTGATCGGCGACGGCGTGATGCCGTCCAACGAAGAGCGTGGCTACGCGCTCAGACGGATCATTCGCCGAGCCATCCGCCACGCCTGGGTGCTGGGCGCCACCGACGCGGTGATGGAGCCGTTGAGCGCGGCGGTAGTGGACGTAATGAGTTCCGCCTACCCCGAGCTAGAGGCCGACCGACAGCTGATCTGCGACGTCGTTCGCCGAGAGGAAGAGCGCTTCCGCAAGACGCTGACGACCGGCTCACAAATTCTCGAGGCCGCGGTTGACGAGCTGGCTGACGGCGAGCCGCTCGGCGGCGACGTGGCGTTCGAGCTGCACGACACGTTCGGCTTCCCGGTCGAGCTGACCGAAGAGATCTTGAGCGAGCGCAACCTGACGCTCGACCGCGACGCTTTTGAGACGGCGATGAGCCAGCAGCGCAGCCGAGCGCGCGCCGCTCGGGCTGGCGGCCCGACGTTCGCCAACGCAAGCTACCGCGACCTGCTCGACACGCACGGGCCGACCGGGTTCGTGCGCGACGCGGACGTTGTCGACGACGCAGCGGTGCTCGCTGTGCTGGCTGCGCAAGACGACAATCTGTTCGAGGTCTACCTCGACCGCACGCCCTTCTACGCGGAGAGCGGCGGGCAGGTCGGCGACGTCGGCACGCTGACGTGCGCGAACGGCGACGTGATCGAGGTCGTCGACTGCACCTACGCGCTGCCGCAGCTTCACCGTCACGTGTGCCGTGGCGAGCCCGGGGCGTTGGGTGAAGGCACAGCCGTCATCGCGGCCATCGATGGCGAACGCCGTCGCCGCATCAGGGCCAACCACACCGGCACCCACATCTTGCACTGGGCGTTGCGCGACGTGCTCGGCGACCACGTCAAGCAGGCAGGCAGCCTCGTGGCACCCGACCGGCTGCGCTTCGACTTCAGCCACCACGAACCCGTCAGCGACGAGCAGCTGCGCGCGATCGAGCACCTCGCGAACGCCGAGATCCTTTCCAACGCCGAGTGCCGACACACAGAGACGTCGATGGCCGACGCGCAGCAGCGGGGTGCCATCGCGTTCTTCGGCGAGAAGTACGGCGACACCGTGCGAGTGCTCGAAGCCGGCGCGCACTCCATCGAGCTGTGCGGCGGCACGCACGTGCGCTCACTCGGCGACATCGGGCACCTGAAGATCATCTCCGAGCAGAGCATCGGCTCGAACCTTCGACGCATCGAAGCCGTCACCGCGATGGCGACGGTCGAGCGCATGACGCACACCGAGCGGGTGCTGGCCGAGGTACGAGAGCTGCTGGGTGCTGCGGGCGACGACGTCGCCGCAGCGCTGCAGCGCCGGCTCGATGAGGCGCGTGATCTGCGCAAGCAGCTCCGAGACGCGCAGCGGCAGATCGCGCTAGGTCGAGCGAGCCAGCTCGCCGACGCAGCGGTCGGTGGTGTGGTCGTCGAGAACGTGGGCGAACTCGAGCGCGACGAGCTGCGCGACCTGGCCATCTCGGTGCGTGACGCCGAGGGAGTGTCAGCGGTGGTGCTGGCATCGACGCCATCGGGCGGCGGCGCGGCGCTGGTCGCCGCGGTCGACCCCGACGGCACGTTCGTCGCAGCCGAGCTGCTCGCCGATGCTGCGAAGGCGGTAAAGGGAGGGTTCGGCGCCAAGGGCGACCCGCCGGTCATCGTCGCGGGCGGGTCAAACCCGGACGGCATAGACGCGGCGCTCGACTTGGCTCGCCGCGCAGCCGACGCCAAGGGAGCCAACGCTGGTGCGCGGTGAAGGTGCTCGGCGTTGACCTGGGCGAGCGTCGCATCGGCCTGGCCAGCTCCGACAGCGGCGGCCTCGTAGCGACCCCGCACCAGACCCTGCAACGAGCCACGTCCCCTCACGCCGACTACGCAGCCATAGCCGATGTCGTGCGCGAACTCGATGCCACGGTGGTGGTCGTGGGGCTGCCGCTGCCGCTGGACGGCGAAGAGAACGCTGCGTGCGTGCGTGCGCGCCGCGAGGCCGCCGCCATCGCAGACCGCGTCGGCACCGACGTCGAGGTGGTGATGTTCGACGAGCGGTTCACCACGTCGATCGCTCACCAAGGCATGGGCCCGGTCGGCGGACGCGCCGGCAAGCGACGGCGCGAACGCACACGCCGCGAGCGCGTCGATGAGATGGCTGCCACCGTGCTCTTACAGAGCTGGCTCGACGCGCCAGGCTTGCGAGGCGACACGCCGACGGGCCGTCTGTTCGACACCAACGAGGACGCCGGCTAGTGGGCGGGCCGATGAACTGGCTGGGCTTGGGCAGCGATCCCCGAGCATCTGACAAGCCCGCTAGCGAGCACCCCGGCCTCAACACCGTGCTCGACGGGCGGCCAACCCAAGCGCTCCCGCCCGCGGCTGGCCACGCAGAACGTCGCGGTGGTCGTCGCGGACCCGCCGAGCAAACCCAACACGTCGCGCAGCAAGAGAGCGTCGCCGGCATCGAGGGCATCGATTACGAGGTGGTGAGCACCAGACGGGGGCCCGGCAGCATCGGGGCCATCATCGTGCTCATCGCCATCGCGCTCGTCGGCATCTGGGGCATCAGCCGGATCGCTTTCGCGTTTCGCGACCGCGTCGACCCGCCGGGCGAAGCAACCGGAGAGGTCGTCATCACCCTGCCAGCTGGCTCGTCCACCTCGGGCATCTCCGAGCTGCTCGCCGACAACGACGTCATCGCGGACGCGACCGCGTACGAGTGGTACGTGCGCTTGCGCGGCGGCCCCGCGTTCCAAGCAGGCGACTACGTGTTCCAGCAGAACTCGGCGGTGTGGGAAGCGCTCGACGTGCTGCGTGCCGGGCCGGTCCGCCCGCACCAGGCGCTGACCGTGTCGGTTACCTTCCCTGAAGGCATGACTGTCGCGGAGATGGCGCAACGCATCGACGAGACGCCCAACCTGGGTTTCGACGGCCAGGCGTTCATCGACACGCTAGCCGGCGCCACGCCCGTCTCGAGCGTCGCGCCAGCGCCGCTGCCACTCCATCGGGAAACCATCGAGCCAGCCGAAGGACTGCTGTTCGGCGAGACCTACTTCTTGAGCCCCACCTCGACCGCCAGCCAGCTGATCGGGCTGATGGTCGACCAGCTCGACGCAGTGCTCGAAAGCCTCGGCTACAACAGCCGCCCTCACCCGGTCGGCCTCACCGCATACGAGCTGCTGATCGCCGCGAGCATCATCGAGCGCGAGGCGCTGCTGGATGAAGACCGAGCCAAGGTCGCTCGCGTCATCTACAACCGCCTCGAAGCTGGGTGGACGCTCGGCATGGACGTCACCGTCGCGTACCTCATCGGCGGCGGCCCGCTCACGGTCGAGGCCCTCGAGATCGACTCGCCCTACAACACCCGTCGCTTCCCTGGCTTGCCGCCCACTCCGATTGCGTCGCCGAGCGAGCTGTCGCTCGAAGCCGCGCTCAACCCGGCGAGCGGCGACTGGATGTTCTTCGTGCAGACGTCGGTCGACGGCACGCTCTCGTTCTCCGAAACGAGCGAAGAGTTCGCCCGCGACATCGAGGTGTGTCGGGTGATCGGGCTGTGTGACTGAGCTGTTGCTGCCCGTGCTGTCGGTGCCCGACGAAGCGGCGTCGGTCGCGGGCGTGATCGGCTCACCCGTGCAGCACTCGCTCAGTCCGGCGCTGCACAACGCTGCCATCGCGGCCTGCGGGCTCGACATGACCTACGTCGCGTGGGAGGTGCCGCCGGGCGAATGCGAAGCCGCGCTGGCGCAGATGCGAGCCGACAGCCGCATCGTCGGCATGTCGGTGACGATGCCGCACAAGCAAGCCGCGGCGGCCGCTTGCGACGAGCTGTCGCCGCTGGCGGCCGCGCTCGGCGCGGTCAACTGCGTCAGGCGCGCCCAGGGCCCCGGCGCGCGTCGCGAGTTCGACGCGCCGGCGCGGCTGGTGGGCGAAAACACCGACGGCAGCGGCTTTGTGGAGTGGCTGCGAGTCGACCTCGCGCTCGACCCAGCCGCGCTCGACGTGGCGCTCATCGGAGCCGGGGGAGCGGCCAGCGCGGTGGCCGCCGCGCTCGCGTGCGCCGGAGCGCGCGTGGAAGTCGTCAACCGAACGCACGCGGCCGCGGCGCGCGTGGCCCAGCAGTCGAACGAGATCGCGAGCCAGCTAGCTAGCGGCGGAACGTGCGAGGCAGTCGAAGAGCCGCGCGACGCGGTCGCGAGCGCGCAGGTCGTCGTCAACGCGACGCCGCTCGGCATGAACCCGGCCGACCCGCTGCCGTTCGACGTGGAGTGGCTGCGCGCCGATCACCTGGTGGTCGACCTCATCTATCACCCGGCCGAGACGCCGCTGCTGGCCGCGGCCAAAGAAAAGGCAAAAAAATCTGCGAACGGAACTGGGATGCTCTTGTTCCAAGCCGCCGAGCAGTTCACGCTGTGGACCGGTCGCCCTGCTGCGATCGACGCCATGCGCGCTGCGGTCGGCTTGTAGCAAACCAAACAACCCAGGAGACAAGCCCAATGCTTGAAACACCTTTCGGACCCAAACCCGGCCCAGCTCGGCGCCGACGTTTCGACGAGCAGGCGGCCGCAGCGCTAGCCGCCGCGTGGCGAACGCGGTACTTGCGCTGGTTCACCATCGCTGGCGTGCTCTCCGGAGCGGGATTGGCTGTGGGCAGATTTTGGGGACACGCGGCGCTCGTCCCGTTCCTCGCCTTTTGCATGGTCATGCACGTTCTCGGGTTCATTGACACGAGCACCGGGTTCGTTCCCAACGTCGTGCTCTATCCCGCGAGCGTCGTCGGCGGAGTCGCGCTGGTGGCTGCAGCCATCGTCGATGGCGACGGGTCTGGGCAAACCGCCGCGATCATCGTGCGCATCGTGGCAGGCGCGACGCTGTCGTTTTGCTGCGCGCACCTCGTGTGGAAGTTCAGCGACGGTGGCTTCGGTTACGGCGACGTTCGTCTGTGCGCCTACATGGGCGCGCACGCGGCTTACCTGAGCATGTGGCTGGTGCCGGCGATGTTCCTCGTCTCGTTCGCGCTGGCGTCGCTGCTCGGCGTGGCGTTGCTGTTCGTGAAGCTGCGGGTACGAGCGAGGAGCGGTCAGTTCGGCTTGACGATGTTCAACATCTGGCGACATGCCAAAGACACCCGGTTCCCGCTCGTGCCTTCGTTCGTGGCGGGCGCGTTGTTCACCATCGGCGTGCCGGCGCTGGCGCTCTGGCCGCTGGGTATAGACGTGCCTGCGGGAGTGCTGTAGCGCATCAGCGTCAGCCGCTCACGTCGGTACCTTGCGCTGCGTGAACGCGGTCGCGACGGTCGAGGTCGACGTGGGTGCGCGCGCGTATCCGGTGCTCGTCGGCGACGGAGCGATTGAGCAGCTGGCGCGGCTCGTAGCAGATCGCGTGCCGAACGCCAAGCGAGCCGCCATCGTCGCCCAAGCGGCGATGCAGCCAGACGTCGACAGCGGGCTCGCGCAGTTCACGTGCGTGATCGGCGACGGCGAGCACGTCAAGGCGCTGTCGACGGTGGAGGAGCTGTGCCGCGAGTTCGCGCAGCGAGGACTCAGCCGCGCAGACGTCGTCATCGCGGTCGGCGGCGGCGTCGTCACCGACGTCGGCGGGTTCGCCGCGGCCGCGTATCACCGCGGCGTCGCGGTCATTCACGTCGCGACGACGCTGCTGGGCCAGATCGACGCAGCCATCGGCGGCAAGACAGGCGTAAACCTCCCCGAGGGCAAGAACCTCATCGGCGCGTTCCACCAACCCGCCGCGGTCATCTGCGACACCGCGATGCTGGCGACGCTGCCGCAGCGCGAGATGCGCTCCGGGATGGGCGAGCTGGCGAAGTACCACTTCTTGGGCGGCGACACGCTCGATGAGATGCCGCTGCCCGAGCAGGTCGCCGAGTGCGTCCGCCTAAAGGCCGCCGTCGTCGCGGCCGACGAAACCGAAGCGCACAGCCGTGCGCTGTTGAACTACGGACACACGCTCGCCCACGCGCTCGAAGTGGCAGGCGAGTTCGACCTGCGGCACGGCGAAGCCGTCGCGATCGGGCTGCGATTCGCCGCGCTCGTGTCGCACGAGCTGGAGCGCATCGATGCCGCGCGGGTCGCCGAGCACGAGCGGGTGCTCGCGCGCTACGAGTTGCCGAACGTGATTCCGCAGAGCGTGAGGTGCACCGACGACGAGCTCATCGATCTGATGCGGCGCGACAAGAAGTCGACGAGCGGCGCGCTCACGTTCGTGCTCGACGGACCCGACGGCCTCGAGATCGTGGCTGACGTGGCTGAGCGCGTCGTGCGCGCCGCGCTGGCTCGGGCGCGCCAGCCGGTCGGCTAGCGCACGGCAGGCTTTTGTTGTGGCATCTCGCGTCATCTTGTTGCTGTCCGGACCAAACCTCAACATGCTCGGCACCCGCCAGCCCGACATCTACGGAACGGCGACGTTGAGCGACCACGTCGACGCGGCGCGACGTCAAGCCGCCAGCCACGGCTACGAGGTTGAACACGTCCAGTCGAACCACGAGGGCGACCTGGTCGAAGCGGTTCACGCGGCGCAGGGCGCGTCGGCCATCGTCGTCAACGCGGGCGCGCTCACGCACTACGGATGGTCGCTCCACGACGCGCTGGCCGCGTTCGACGCGCCCATCGTCGAGCTGCACCTGAGCGACCCAAAGACGCGCGAGCCGTGGCGACACACCTCGGTCGTCGAGCCGCTCGCGGTCGCGGTGATCGCCGGCCGTGGCGCGCAGGGCTACCCCGATGCCATCGACGCGGCCGTCGCTGCGGCGGCCGCGCACGAAGGTTGACGTGAGCTTCGCCGAGCTCCCCGCGATGGATCGTCGACGACGGCTGCGTGGGTTGCGCGACACGTTCGCCGCGCCCGGCCCGCTCGTCGACTGCGACGCGCTGATCGTCAGCGACCTCAGCTCGATCCGCTACCTGAGCGGGTTCACCGGTTCTGCGGGAACGCTGTGGGTCGACGCTGGCCGCGCGTGCTTGCTGACGGACGGTCGCTATGACACCCAGTCGCGCGACGAACTCGAACGAGCTGGGCTCGCGGATGTCGTGGAGGTGTTCGTCGGCAACCCGCCAGACCAAGACGCTCAGCTCACCGAGCTGGCGACGCGCAGCACGAGCGTCGCAGCGGAGGCGCAGCACCTCAGCTGGAGCCGAGCCGAACAGCTGCGTGAGAAGCTGGGCTCGTTGGTGCCGACCGACGGAGCGGTCGCCAGTCTGCGCGGAACAAAAGACGACGGCGAGGTCGCTCGCATCGAAGCGGCAGCGGCGATCGCCGATGCGGCCCTGGCCGCGACCGTCGGCGCCCTGCGCGACGGCTGCACCGAAGCCGAGTTCGCCCGCCAGCTCGACCACGAGATGCTGTGCGGTGGCGCGCAGGCGCGGTCGTTCGAGACGATCTGCGCGTCAGGCCCGAACGCGGCGCTGCCGCACGGCCGCCCTACCGACCGGCGCGTCGAGCGAGGCGACCTGGTGATCGTCGACTTTGGCGCGGTCATCGACGGCTACCACTCAGACATGACCCGAACGTTCTACGTGGGGCCGGGAGAGCCGACGGGCGCCGCTCGCGAGATGCTCGAAGCGGTCGCCGCAGCCCAGCAGCTCGGCGTCGACGCGGTGACCGATGGCGTCGAGCGGGTGAAGGTCGACGACGCCTGCCGCTCGCACCTGCTCGCGGCCGGGCTGGGCGATGAGTTCACGCACGGCACCGGACACGGCGTCGGCCTCGACATTCACGAAGAGCCGTGGATCGGCCCGAAGGCGCGCGGCGTGCTCTCGTCGGGCAACGTCGTGACCGTCGAGCCTGGCGTATACCGTCGCGGCTTCGGCGGCGTGCGAGTAGAGGACACGGTGCTCGTCACCGCGACGGGCGCTCGTTTGCTCACCCGTGCTCCCAAGCATCCGACCATCTAACGGAGAGCGACCAGTGGCGATATCGACGGCCGACTTTCGCAACGGCATGAGCGTGCAGCTCGACAACGGGCTGTTCCAGATCACCGAGTTTCAGCACGTCAAGCCCGGCAAGGGCGGAGCGTTCGTGCGCACCACCCTGCGCAACGTCCGCACCGGCGCGGTGCTCGAGCGCACGTTCCGCGCGGGAGAGAAGATGGAGCAAGCCGTCATCGACAAGCGCGAGATGCAGTTCCTCTACACCGACGGCGAAGACCTCGTCTTCATGGACGCGCAGACCTACGACCAGCGCAACGTGGCGCGCGACTCGCTCGGCACTGCCCCCAGCTACATCGTCGAAGGCGACACTGTCGTATTGCAGATGTTCGGCGACGAGGTGCTAGGTGCCGACCTCGCGGCCTCGATGGTGTTGACCGTCGCCGACACCGACCCAGGCGTTCAGGGCGACCGCGTCTCCGGCGCACGCAAGCCCGCGACGATGCAGACCGGCTTGGTGGTGCAGGTGCCGCTGTTCGTCGAGGTCGGCGACGCGCTGAAGGTCGACACCCGAACCGGCGAGTACATCGAACGAGCCAACGCTTGAGCCGACGTCGCGGCCGGCGCCGCGCGGCGCGCCCGCGCGACGTCTTTGCGGCACCTGCGGGCGAACGAAGTCGCGAGGCTCGCGAGCGCGCGGTCGAGCTGCTCTACGCCGCGCAGATGAGAGGAGACGACGTCGCTGACGTCATCTTGCACCTGCCCGTCGCGCCTGACGAGCTAGCGACCGACCTCGCCGTTGGCGTCGCGTCGGCTGCGGGTGCGCTGGAGGATCGGCTCGGTGAGCTGCTGGCCGACGGCTGGACGGTCGACCGGCTCGCGGTGTGCGACCGATGGATCATGCTGCTGGGGATGTACGAGCTGAGCCTCGCGCTCGAGCCCGTCGCGGTGGTCATCAACGAGGCGGTCGAACTGGCTCATCGCTACGGCGCGACGCAGCGCAGCGCGGCGCTCGTCAACGGCGTGCTCGCGGCGGTCGCGCGAGGCGAATCTGCGTGAAGCAGCGGGTCGAGAAAAAAACTCTGAAATAACTGTCGAGGTCGCGTTCTAAACCTTCGCGGTGAGGCCAGCCACACGGGCAGGCACAAACCCACGGAGGTGAAACGTGAACCAGCCAACGTCGCAAGCCACCCGAAGCCGACGGCATCGCAAGCGGAGCTGGCTGCTCGGCGCGCTGATGTCGATCGGCGTGCTGGTGCTGCTGGTCGTCTTGCTCGTGCTGTGGCTCGGGCTGTCGAACGGCGTGGAAGACACGAGCGCGCAATCGGTCGCGTCGAGCGGCGCAGCCGGCGCGCCCCCTGACAGTTCAGCTGTCGACGAGCCAGCTGCCGACGAACGAGTTGCCGACGAACGAGCTGCTCACGAACCGGCGACCGACCCGCTGAGCGACGACGCGTCTGGTGGCCACGCCGTCGCGCGCGACGACGCGCCCCTCGATGTCGTCGAGCTGCGCAGCGGTCGCATCTGGGTGCCGTGGTCGAACACGTCCGCGCTCGGGCAACTCTGGGCCTCGGCGGTGCCCCCCTACACCGCCGAGGCCCAAGCCGCGTTCGAGGCGCGACGTCGTGTCGCCATCGAACGCCCCACCCAGTGGGGCACGTTCGAGCCGATCGTCGACACCAGCTCGCTCGAGGTCGACTACGAGCTGAACGACGAGCGCACCGACGTCGCCGAGCGCATCAAGCTCTGCGAGCCGGTGCTGGGCGCGCAGCAACCCGAGGTGCTCACGCTGAGCGTCGACGGCACGACCGGGCCGAGCGCTGCGGTCACCTTCGCGGTCGCGCAGCACCTCGTGAGCCGGGCGGTGCTCAGCCGCGGCCCGACGTCGCTCGGCGAAGCGTGCGTCGACGCGGCGCTCGCCAGCGCTTCACGCGACTCCACGCTCGTCGGTGAGGTCGAGCTGCTGTGGGCGCGCGGCATCCGGGTGGAAGACACCGCGCCCGCTCCCGCCGGCGCGTGGGTGGTGGGGAGCGAGGGCGACACGACACACCTGGTCGTGTGCCATCAGCCAGACACCACCTACGTCGCCGACGCGTCGACGCGCGAGCGGCTGGTGCTGCTGGCCGAGCTGCCCGAGCGCGCCGAAGCAGTCGAGATCGGCTGGCGCGACGGAGCGGCGAGCATCGGCGAAGCACGGCTGTTCGCGGGCGATTGCGCCGAAGGGCAGCAGCCCAACGGTGAAGCCTCGCGTGGAGCTGGCTACGACCTCGCAGCGCAGTGGCTGCGCGAACGTCGCGAGCAGGCGTCGACTTCGCAGTACCCCGGGGTTTGGATCGAGGTAGACGAACTCGACGCGTGGCGCACGGTTGTCGCTGCTCGCGCGCGCGTCGCTGGGAGCGCCAGCTGATGGCGGCGCGAGCAACACGAACGAGCCGGCCCGCTCGCTGGCCCACCGGCGTGGTCGCTGGTTGCGTCGTCGGCTTCGCCGCGACGCTGGTCGTGCTGGCGCTGCTGGTGCCAACGGCGCGAGCCGCGCCGCAACCAGTCGGCGCTCAAGCAGCGAGCGTGGTGCCGCTGCAGTCGTCAGCCCTCGAGTGTCCAGCTGGGATGCAGCTCGTCGCCAGCGGCAACCGCTGCTTGACGCCGCACGTGCGATGGTCGCAGCCGATCTCTCGCTGTCCGACGGGCTACCGGCTGGTAGTCGGCGAGTTCGGCGGTGCGCAGTGTCAGCGCGTCGTCACGTCTCGCGTCCAGGTCGGCACCAGGCGGGTGTTCAGCCACAACACCTATGAGAGCGTGTGGGTCAACACCGGCCGCCAGCGACAGCAGACGGGAACCCGGCGCGAGTGGGTGCCGGCGAGAACCACCGTCGAGCCGCTCATTCCGCCCGTCAGACGTCGGGTGGGTGAGACGCGGACCTGGGTGCCCCCCGCAACCACCACCCAAGTGGTGCGCGCGGGCACTCGCACCGAACGCACCCGAGAGTGCAACCTCGTGTGGGAGCTGGGCCGAACGGTTTGCTCTTGGGTGGAACGGCAAGTGCCGGTGTACGAAACCATCGAGGTGGTGCTGACCCCCGGGCGCTGGCGGGTCACGCCGATCTATGAGTGGCAGCGCAGCCACACGGTCTCCATTCCTGGCTACTACCGAACGGTGCCTGTCTACAGCTGGGTCAGCACCGGCTACTACGACCGGGTAGCGAGGCCGCAATACCGAACCGAGCCGATCTATGAAACCCGTTCGCGGGTTGAAACGGCCGCAGTTCAGCGAGGTGGGTGCCAGCCGGGTTGGACGCCGTCTGGAAGTTCGTGCCGGCGAGTTGAGCTGGGCCCGCCTTCGGCTGCGCCGACCCGCAGAGTCGAAGCGCCGAGCACGTCGCAGGTGTCGGGTGCGCCTGGGGCGTCGAGCAGGCCAGGGACATCCAGCACGGGGGCGTCTAGCGCGCCCGAGGTGAACCTCGACCGGTCGCTCGCGCGACTTGCGAGCCTCGGCGACTCCGAGCTGAGTTCACTCGGGCTGCATCGCTGCGCGGGCGGCCTGATCTCTCAAGTGCGGTGCGGTTCGCAACCGGCGCGCACTTGGAACGTCGACGCCGACGCGTGCGACGGAATTGCGGGCACCACGGCAACTGCCGCGCACGGCGGTTCGTGTCGGACCGGTGTCGACACGCTCACCAAGTGTCAGTCGGGCGGCAGGAACTGTCGGCGGGTGACCGTGCGCACGTTCTGTCCGCGCATCTCTCAGCTCACCGGCACTCGCATCTTGAGTTGGCAAGAGACCGAGCAAGGCAAACAAGGTGAGACGTACCGCGCGTGCGTGTTCGACTGCTCAAACTTTGCCGCGCTGCCAGCGTACGTGGCGCAGCGCATTCAGTCGAGCGCCGACTACCACTGCGCGGCGCGCCCGAGCGTCGAACGGGTGCCCGACCCCGAGGTCACCACGACGACGAGCCCGCCGGTCACGACGACCGCGAGCCCGCCGACCACGACGTCGGCGGCGAGCAGCACGACGACCAGGTCGAGCACGACCACGAGCGTGCCGCGTCGCGTTCCGCCAACCGTCACCGCGACCACCGCGCGTCCGCGGGTCACGAC
>CAYRJD010000008.1:0-15987 GCA_964424585.1 uncultured Acidimicrobiales bacterium
TCCGGCACCACCGCGAAAGTCGCCGAGGAGTGGGGGCGCAGGTGGATCACCTGCGACACGGCACCGACGTGCGTGACGCTCGCCCGCCAGCGCGTCGCGACGGGCGCGTATCCCTACTGGGCGCTGCGCGGCACCAGAGAAGGCTACGAAGCTGAAGCAGAGATCACGAAACGGCTGCGCGACGAGCTGAACTTGAACGCGCAGCCGGAGTTCAACTTAGACGGCGACAGCCACGACCCGTCCGCCGGGTTCGTCTACGAGCGCGTGCCGTACGTGTCCGCAAGGACGCTCGCCTACGACCTGCCGCAAACCTACACCTACCTCGTCGACCAGCCAGCCAAAGTGAAAGGCAAGGTCAGGCTCGCGAGCCCGTTCACCGTCGAATCCACCGCAGGCGCAGGCTTTCAGCTGTTCAAGCAGGTCGGCACCGGCAGCCGACACGCCGACAGCCGCCGCAACGCAGACTTCGCGGAGCGCGTCCGCGAGTACTTAGAGAGCGACGGCGTGACCGACACCATCAGCGCGCAGCCGATCACGTTCAACTCGCTCACGCCGATGCACGCCGCGTCGCATCTCGCCTACCACGTCACCTACGAGCAGAACGGCGAAACCGGCGAAGGCGCGGTGATGCTCGCACCGCCCGACGCGGTGGTGCCGCGCGACGCCATCCGCAAAGCCGGACGCGAAGTCGCGCAGCACGTCGCGCCTGACGCGACGCTGTTCGTCGTCGCCTACGAAGCCGAAACCGGCAGCCAGAAGCACGACAAGCCGCGCAACGTCGCGAACGTGCCAGTCGTTCACGTCCGCCCGCACCGCGACCTGATGCTCGAACTCACCTCGGTGAAGGGTTACCGGGCGTTCACCGCGCTCGCCGAACCCGACATCGCCATACACAAGTCAGCCGACGGCGACGAGCGCATCGAAGTGGAGCTGCGAGGCTTCGACACCTACGACCCCGCCACCGGGGAGACGCAGCACCTCGCTGTCGAGAAGGACGTGTCCTGCTGGATGATCGACACGAACTTCGACGGCACCAGCTTCTTCGCCGACCGGCTGCACTTCCCGGCAGGCGGCGAGAACGACCTGCGCAAGCTCGCACGCGCGCTCAAAGTGAAACCCGACTCGCTGCGCTACCAAGCCACGCTCTCGAACCGGTCCGCGCCGCTCCTCGTCGGCAGCAACGACGCCATCGCCGTGCGCGTTGTCACACGCACCGGAGACGAAATGACACACGAAATCCTAGATCCAGTATCGCAAGCGATTGGCGCTACGAAGGATACCTGGGAAGGGTGGACCGAAAAGACCGAAGCGAGTTCATCGAACACTACTTGGACAGCATCCCGCCAAGATGAGGGCGGATATCGTCACGTGTGGCTATGGCTTCAGACGAGCAAGACACTCATGTTCAGCGTGGATGGCCAACTTGCTAACGATAGCCCCTTGGTTGGTGCAGGACGAACACAGAATCCTGACGCATTTGAGAGAGTCAGAAAAACGCAGCACTCGCTGTCTCCCAGCGAATCGGAACACATGTCGCAAGAGGAACTCATCAACCATTGCTCATTTCTTCAATTCGTTGTCGAGCTCGACGTCGAAACCGTAGCGGCAGCACGCGAGCGAGCGATGCAGTACACCCAGAGGTGGTCGCAATGAACGAAATGAACGACGACCCCTCCCTCGAAGAGCTGGCCAGTTCGCTCGCGCTGCCGAAAGACGCGACGCTGCCGACGACCACGATGGCGGCGTTCACCGCAGACGAGTTTGACCCGCAGCCGGTGACGTCGGTCGTCGACGCGCAGCGGGTCTACCGGCAAACGGTCACGCAGCTGCGAAGCAGCGCAACGGAGGAGGGTGCCAACTCCCAGGCGGCGACGCTCGCCTCGATGCCGATGGGCTTCTGCTGGGCGATGGCCGACTTCCGGGGCAAGCTCGCCGGTGTGCTGATGGGCACGAGCGACGCGCACGCCGACGTGTCTACCTACCCGTACCCGTTCTTGTCGTTCGCCGCCGCAGCCAAAGCCTCGCGCGTGTTCTGGCTGTGCGAAGCCGGCCGCCTCGACGAGGTCAGAAGCGGCGCCGCCTCGCTGCTGCGGCTCTCGGGCGTGCCCGACGGCTACTTCACCTTCGGCACCCTGCCCGACGACAGCGACGACCCCGCCAGCTAAAGACCGCAGCTCGTCTCCGTCGCCGCTGCCGCCCAGCCCAGGTCGTCGGCTCGAACGGGCACTGAGTTGAGTTCGCCGGTGCGGGAGTTACGTTCCACGGCGGTCTGGCTGGTGCCGCGCCAATGGTGGTGGGGCGTCGCGTCAGGCCTTCCGGCGGCCCGCCTTCGCGTCCTGGAGGTACACCCACACGATGAACGGGTCGTGTCGCAGCAGCGCGAAGCGGTACTGGTCTCGCTCGGACGGCGGAACCGATGCGGCGGCTAAGAGGTCGTGGCTGCGCTGCTCGATGGCGTCAGTAGCTCCGCCGAGCAAGGTGTTAGCCATGAGCCACTCGTGGTCTCGTGTCAGATGGCCCAACCCCAGCCGACCTAGTCCGTCGACGAGCGCCTCGACGAGGTGCGGCTCAACAACGTCGTGCGAGACCAGACTCCTCACCCGCTGCGTGCTGGCGTCGAGGTCAGCCACAGACACCGCGTAGTAGGGCGACTTGACGGCAGGATTCCGGTGCGGGCGACTGAGTATCGCAACGTCAAAGCTCCCCGTCTGCGGCATGGTGGCACGGAGCAGCAGATACGTGTTGATGCGCGCGATGCCGTTGGCTCGCCAATCCTCCTTGTCTCGTTGATGTGCCTTCTGCTCGTAGCGCCGAAGCACGTCTCGCGCGACCCACCAACCGACGGCCACTGCGACCAGCACCAACACTTTGCTGGTCAGCTGCAGCACCTCCTCAAGCGTCTCAAGCATCTAGCCCTCCCTGCCGTGCGACGTTGCGCTCGGCCGCTAGAAGCGAACGAGCGTCCCACCGTTCTGCTCTCGCTGTGACCGAGGCTAGCCCACCAGCGCGGCCTCATCAACGCCAGCCGCTCCGCCGTCGCGCGCGCCGTCGGTTACGGTGCGAACGTGATCGCCGACACCGAGAGCACCGAATGCACCGATGCCGTCTCGCTGCTGCGGCCCTCAGTCGTGCCCGACGGCTATTTCGTGTTCGGCACGCTGCCCGACGTCGACGACCCCTTCAGCAGCAACGGATAAGAGGTACCCGTGCCACGACGAACGCTCACCGGCCGAAGCCCGACCAATGTGGCTCCGTTGACTACTTCAGGACATGGTGGACAGCCAGAAGAGCCCAGAGTCAAGCGGGGGCCATCTCGAACGTCGACTGCACAAGCCATCGGTATCTGGCGAACTGACCTTCGCAAGGACTGGGTGCGGACGGAGCCAAGCGTTGGCTGCGCCGGACGCGCTGCCCGGCGTGCTCGACGCCGCAGGCGGTCTGATGCCGCGCGAGCACGAGCGTCGAGTAGCCTCAAGCGCACCGAAAGGAGCCGACCGTGACAAACCAGCGCTTTCTTCAATTCGCCCCGCCGATGTGCATGGCGGGCGGCAAGCCGGGGCCTGAGACGCCTCTGCCGCCCCCAATGCCGGGCGCCAAAGGTCGACGCGGCAGGGGCTAGCCCCGCATCACGGCCCCGCCAACTGGGCAACTAGAGAACGAGCCACCAGATGACCTGGAGTTGTCGCGCTCTCTCACAGGCGTCGCGCATCGCAGATGAGACGTTGCCTGGCTGCCAATCGCTGCTGGAGTGCTGGAGATGGGTGACCCCCCTCATCCTGCTGGGGGTAGGTGCCGCCACGGTGCTGCTCGCCATAGCGACTTACCGGCGCAGCCGCGACCTGGATCGCAAAGATCTAGCCGTCTCCCAACTTACGCACCTCCTGGCAACTGGCCGCATCGACCTCGAGACGGCGCAGCGCATCTATCTCCCTGGACCTCCCTGGTACTTCTTGCGCGTCGTCGCAGCAATAGTCACCCGGACGCCGCTGTACGCGTCTCGTGTGGCTCTATACGACCCGCCCACCGGCGAGGTCTTCAACGTCTTGCACGACTGGGGTCGCGTGAGCAGTGCTACCGCAATGTATGACCGCATCGCTGCCTACACAGAGGCGCTCCCGCCCCGCTGCCCTGAACATCGACATCAGACGCTTGACTGGCAAGAGCATGAGTTGGGCTTTGCTGTTTGGATTCGCCAGATTCACTCGGGCAAGTTGTTCGGCTCGCGGAGGAAGCAGGTAGGCAGCCCGGCGCCGCCAATCCAGTCCCGACAGCCGCGCTCGTTCACCCTCGACGGGCGCACGCACAAGTTGACCGAGTGGGACGAACTCCTGCCGCAGGTTTGCGCACTGCTCGCGCAGAGCGACCGAGTGGCGTGGGACCGCTACCTAGCGACGAAGCGGCGGCCCGTCGGGCATCCCGTGCTTTCTCGTCATCGAGAGTCGCTCATAGAGCCCAAGCACGTCGAAGGCACCGACTGGTTCGTAGATGTGAGCGTGCCGACACTCGACACCATTTCAGCCGTTCGCCAGATGCTGCGGCTGGTGCGCGGCACCAGCCTGGGCTTCTACGTGGACCCGCCGTTCTGAGAGGACGGCGGGGAGGCGTTGAAAGTGCCGCGCGGTGCGGTACCGTGGGCGGGCGGTGTTCTTGATTCCTGCGGCTGGCACAGTCGGGCTTCTGGTTGGATTCGTGGTCGCGACCATCAAGCGTCGCGGCCTCGGCCAGATCGCCGACTACCTGTTCTTCCTGCGTCTGCGCATGCCGACGGCGCTGCTGGGCGGCGTGGTGCTCGGCGCTCCGATCTGGCTGAACATCGACGTTCCCGCTGCGCACTACATCGCCGGAGTCTCGCTGCTGGCGATCACCTACGGCGCAGCCATCAACTACCACGTCACGGGAATGTGGATCGTGGCGCTCGGCACCGGCGCCAACCTCATCGTGCTGCTGGCGAACGGAGCGATACCCGTCGACGCGGGCGCGCTGGCCGCGGCCGGCGTGCTCGACAACGCGACCATCGACCAGGTCGTGTTCGGAACCGGCCGCCAGCTCGCCACCGACGGCGACTACCTCGGCTGGCTCGGCGCCGTCATCGGCGTGCGCGCACTCGGCGACGCCATCACCTTCGGCGACCTCATCACCGCAGCTGGCCTCGCGAACGTGACGTTCCGGCTGGCGTGGCCGCTCGGCTCATCGCTCGACCGTGTGCTGCCGCCGCCGGTTGAGAAGCCGGCCGACGACCTCGCCGACTACGCGTCTGACCTGGCGCGCCCCGACGACGCGACCGCGCGCGAAGCGCAGCCGGACGAGCCGCTGGTTGACCAGCCGCCGCTCGACCTCGAGGGGCCGCCGCCGGCACAGCCCGGGCCCGCACAGCCAGCGCTGCAGCCCCTGCTGCAGCCAGCCATGAGCTACAGCGACATCGTCGACTCGAGCCCCGACACCGCGCAGCTCGCGCCGGCCGCGCCGGCAGCCGAGCACGAGGCGCCGGCCGCGCCGTCAGCCGCACCGGCGCCGCCCATTCCCGCCGCGCATCACGCAGACGAACGCACCCAGCTGATCAGCACCATCCGCCCAATCGACTCTCCCCCCGGGCTCAGCACCGCGGCGTCTGCTAGCAATCAGCCCGGGTGACCGACACACGCCAAGACGTTCACGCAGGTCAGACCGACCCGGTGCTCGTGCGCCGCGCCCGGCTCGACCGCATCGCAAAGACCGCCAAGCGGCTGGGCTACTCGCTATACGCGCTGGCCGTCGCGGTGTTCGTGCTCGCCTTCGCCACCACCATCACAGCCGTGACGGCGACGGTCGTGATCGTCGCGCTCGTCGTCGGCTCGTTGCTGCTGGCGCCCGCAATCGTGATCGGCTACGGGGTGCGCGCAGCCGTGCGTGAAGAGCGAGCCCAGCAGTGACAGCCCCCGGCGCTCTCAGCGGATACCGCATCGTCGATCTCACCACCGTGCTGATGGCGCCGATGGCCGCGCGCATGCTCGCCGACCACGACGCCGACGTCGTGCGAGTCGAGTCGCTGACCGGCGACTCCACTCGCAACGGATGGCCGGCCCGCAACCAGGGCATGTCGGGCTTCACGCTCAACCTGCAGCGCAACAAGCTGTCGGTCGCGGTCGACCTGAAGACGCCCGACGGCATCGAAATCGTCAAGCGGCTGGTGGCGACGGCCGACGTCGTGGTCACCAACATGCGACAGGGTGCGCTCGTGCGCCTAGGGCTCGACGCTGCGACGCTGCAAGCCGACCGGCCCGAGCTGATCCACTGCCGCGCCAACGGGTTCGGCTCGGGCGGGCCGTACGCCCAGCGCGCCGCCTACGACGACGCCATACAAGCTGCCTCCGGGCTCGCCAACCTCTTCGAGCGCACCAACGGCGAGCCCAACTACGTGCCAGCGGTGATCGCCGACAAGGTGTGCGGGCTGCACATCGTTCACGCGGTGATGGCGGCGCTGCTTCATCGAGAGCGCACCGGCGAAGGCCAAGAGATCGAGGTGCCGATGTTCGAGACGATGGTGGCGTTCAACCTGGTCGAGCACCACCGAGGCGCGACGTTCGCGCCCGCCATCGGCCCGCTCGGCTACGACCGGCTGCTGACGCCGCACCGCAAGCCCGTGGTGACCGCCGACGGGCACATGTGCATCATGCCGTACACCGACGCGAACTTTCGGGCGTTCTTCACCTTCGCCGGCGCGCCCGAGCTCGCGGACGACGAGCGGTTCATCAACCACAACTCACGCATCGAAAACGTCGAAGCGCTGTATGAGATCGTCGGCGAGCTGGCGCACACCCACACCACCGCCGAGTGGGACGAGTTTTGCGCGGACAACTCGATTCCTGCCGCGCCGATGCACGACCTCGCCGACATCGACGCAGACCCGCACATCTCAGCCGTCGGTCTCATCACCGAAGTCGAGCACCCCACCGAGGGCAACTACAACTACGTGCGCGACCCCATCAGCTACTCGGCTTCGCCCACCGGCATGAGACGTCACGCGCCGCGCCTGGGCGAGCACACGAGATCGATCCTGCGCGAGCTGGGCTACGACGCCGCCGAGATCGACGACCTCATCGAGCGTTCGGTCGTGAAGGCGGCCGAGCCCACCGCCGACTAGCCGCGACACCTCTGAACGCCTGCGCCGGTACCGTCGGGGCGTGACAGCAGTGCCCGACAAGCCGTCGCTCGACGGCCTCGAAGACAAGTGGGCGCAACGCTGGGAGCAAGACGCGACCTACGCGTTCGACCGCAGTGCGGCACGCGAGCAGGTCTTCAGCATCGACACCCCCCCGCCGACGGTGAGCGGCAAACTGCACGTTGGGCACGTCTTCAGCTACACGCACACCGACGCCATCGCCCGCTACCAGCGCATGGCAGGCAAGGTCGTCTTCTACCCGATGGGCTGGGACGACAACGGACTGCCGACCGAACGTCGGGTGCAGAACTACTACGGCGTGCGCTGCGACCCGTCGCTCGCGTACGACCCGACCTTCGAGCCGCCCGCCGATGGCGGCGACGAGAAGACGATCAAAGCCAGAGAGGTCATCGCGGTCTCGCGCCAAAACTTCATCGAGCTGTGCGGCGTGCTGACCCAAGCCGACGAGGTCACGTTCGAGCAGCTGTGGCGACGGCTCGGCTTGAGCGTCGACTGGTCGCTCACCTACGCAACGATCTCGCCGCGCTGCCAGCGGGTCGCGCAGCGAGCGTTCTTAGACAACCTCGAACGAGGCGAGGCATACGCGAGCGAAGCGCCGTCGCTGTGGGACGTGACGTTTCAGACAGCCGTGGCGCAAGCCGAACTCGAAGACCGCGACGTCGCAGGCGCGTATCACCGGCTGCGGTTTGAGCTAACGGCACCCGACGGCCCAGCAACGGGCTCGCCCGACGACGGCGCGCTGTTCATCGAAACCACCCGGCCCGAGCTGCTAGCTGCGTGCGTCGCGCTGGTCGCGCACCCCGACGACGAGCGCTACGCGGGCGCGTTCGGCAAGTCGGCCCGCACCCCGCTGTTCGGAGTCGAAGTGCCGGTGTGTGCGCACCCGCTCGCGGATCCAGAAAAGGGCAGCGGACTCGCGATGATCTGCACGTTCGGCGACACCACCGACGTCACCTGGTGGCGCGACCTCGACCTGCCGGTGCGCACCATCGTCACCAAGAACGGACGCATCGCGCCCACGCCGCCCGACGGTATCGACAGCGCGGCTGGCCAGGCCGCGTATGGCGAGCTAGCGGGCAAGACCATCTACTCAGCGCGCAAACGAATCGTCGAGCTGCTCGCCGACGCCGGCTCGCTAGTCGGTGAGCCGCGACCCATCACGCACCAGGTCAAGTTCTTTGAGAAGGGCGACCGGCCGCTCGAAATCGTCGCCAGCCGCCAGTGGTACATCCGCAACGGCGGACGCGACGCCCAGCTGCGCCAGCGGCTCATCGACCGCGGCGATGAGATGACGTGGCACCCGCCGCACATGCAGGCCCGCTTCACCAACTGGATCGAAGGGCTGACCGGCGACTGGCTCATCAGCCGCCAGCGGTTCTTCGGCGTGCCGATTCCGCTGTGGTATCGCCTCGACGAAACCGGCGAGCCCGACACGAGCGCGCCGCTCGTGCCGCAGCCAGACAGCCTGCCGGTTGACCCGTCGAGCGACTGCCCGCCGGGCTACACGGAGGCGCAGCGCAACCAACCTGGCGGGTTCGTCGGCGAGGTCGACGTGATGGACACCTGGGCGACGTCGTCGCTGACGCCGCAGATCGCGTGCGGCTGGGGCACCGACGACGACCTCTTCGCGCGCACCTACCCGATGGACCTACGGCCGCAAGCCCACGACATCATCCGCACGTGGCTGTTCTCGACCGTCGTGCGCTCACACCTCGCGCACGACGTCGCGCCGTGGCAGCACTGCTCGTTGTCGGGCTGGATAGTGACCGCCGACCGCAAGAAAATCGCCAAGTCGAAGGCCAACACCCCCATCGAACCACCTGCGATGCTCGAAGAGTTCGGAACCGACGCGGTCCGCTACTGGGCAGCCAACGGCCGCCCCGGCACCGACATGACTCTTGAGCCGGAGCAGATGCGCATCGGACGTCGGCTCGCAATCAAGTTGCTCAACGCGTCGCGCTTCGTGCTGGGCATCGCGGACGCTGGCGCGCAGGCCGGCGCGCGGCCCGATTTGGGAGCCATCACCAACCCGTTAGACGTCGCGCTGCTGGCGCAGCTAGCTGCGCTTGTGCGCGATGCCACCCGAGCGTTCGACGGCTTCGACTACGCCCGCGCGCTGGAGGTGACCGAGCGGTTCTTCTGGCAGTTCACCGACGACTACGTCGAGCTAGCCAAGGGGCGCGCGTACGGCAGCCAGGGCGACGCGGCGCAAGCCTCTGCCAGCAACACGCTGACCATCGCGCTCGACGTGCTGTTGCGGCTGTTCGCGCCGTTCATGCCGTTCGTCACCGAAGAGGTGTGGAGCTGGTACCGAGGCGAAGGCGCGGGCTCGGTGCACCGTGCGTCGTGGCCCTCGACAGACGAGTGGATCACGAGCGGCGCGCTGGCGGCCACCAACGGCGCGGCGTCAGATGGCTCGGCGACGCTGGTGCTCGAAGCCGCCAGCGCGGTGCTGCGCGACGTTCGCCGCGCCAAGTCGGAAGCCAAGCGCAGCATCCGCACCGCAGCGACGAGCGTCGTGGTAGCTGAAACCGCCGAACGGCTCGACGCGCTGAAGGAAGCGCAAGCCGACCTGCGCGACGCCGGCCACATCGGCGAGCTGCTGCTGGTGCCACACGACGGCGAAGAGCCAACCGTCAGCGTGACGCTCGAGCCCGCCCAGCCCAAGACAGACCAGTCGACAAAAGCCGAGCAGCCTGCCGCTAGCTAGGCGGCGCGTCTGTCGCTGGCGCGTCGGGGTTGCGCATCCAGATCGTTCGCTGCGGAAACGGAATCTCGATGCCCGCGTCGTCGAGCGCGACCTTGATGCGCTGACGCAGCAACCGTCCGGTCGCCCACTGCTCTGACGGCTCGGTCTTCGCCATCACACGTATCACCACGGCGTCGGCGTCGAGCGCTTGCACTCCGGCGATAGACGGCTCTTCGACGATGGTGGCGTTCTCCAAGTTCTCGTGCCACAGCTCGTCTGCGGCGCGCTTGATCACCTCCGACGCGGCTTCGATGTCGGTGTCGTACGCCACGCCGACGTCGAGCACCACCCGCGCCCAGCCCTGGCTGTAGTTGCCGACCCGGGCGATCGTGCCATTCGGCACGTGCCACAGCGTGCCGCTGACGTCGCGGATGCGCGTGGTGCGCAAGCCCACCACCTCGACCGTGCCGGTCGCGTCGCCGCAGTCGATGACGTCGCCCACGCCGTACTGGTCTTCGATCAGCATGAAGATGCCGCTCAGTAAGTCTTTGACGATCGACTGCGCACCGAAACCGAGCGCGACACCGGCGATGCCGGCGCCGGCGATGAGCGGGCCCAGGTTCAAGCCGAACTCGCTCAGCACCTCCAAGATCGCGGCCAGGTAGATGACCGCGCCGGCGACGCTCTTGAACAGCACGCCCAGCGTGCGGGTGCGCTGGTGGGCACGCTCAGAGCGTTCCTTGACGAACGCCAAGCGCTTCGCGACGACGGTCGCGGAGAGCGAGCTGTCGAGCTGGCTGGCCTCTTGGCGTTCGTGCTCGAGCTCTTGGTCGCGGTCGCTCACCATGCGGTCGATCAGCTTGTCGATGCCTCGGTTGGCGAGCCGCTTGACGAGCCACGCCAAGAACAGCACCAGCAAGATGCGCAGCGGCTTCTCGATGATCCACGCCGAGGCTGCTGCGAACGTCTCGTTGTTGGTCCACTCGAACATCAGCTGGCACAGCGACGACGGCTCGACGCCGCACGCGCTCGTGACGTCTGGCCCAGATGCGGCTGCGGCTGACTCAGCGGTGGCGGCTTCTTGTAGTGCGATCACGTCTCGCACGCTAGGGCAGCGCCCGCCCGTGTCTCACCGCGCGACATGACCTGCCGGCACCGGGGTCGAGCTGGCGCCCGCGAGTGCGCTGGCCGGCACAACCAAGCTGTCAAGCCAGCGGCCGTTGGCACCCAGGCGGCACGCCAGCTGCGCGAGCAGCTCGGTGTCGCCCGCGGCCCGGTGCGCGTTGCGCAGCTCGAGGCCCAAGTTGCGGCCCGCTTGCGCGAGGTTGGTCTTGGTGGCCTGATAGGTGCACAGCCCTCGCCCCGGGCTGAAGTGAAGGTTTGCCCAGCCAAACTCGGCCGCCAAAAAGTGCTGGTCGAACGCCAGGTTGTGCGCGACCAGCACCGCGCCGTCGATGAACGCGGCGACGGCTGGCGCGACGTCGGCGAAGAGCGGCTCGCCCACGAGCATGCCGTCGGTGATGTTGTTGTGAACGACCGCGCTGTTGGGGCGCTCGGGCGCAATGAGCTGGCTGACGCTGCGGCCGATCTCGAGGCTGCGCGGGTCGAGTTCGGTCATCGCGATCTCGATGACCCGATGCGCGCCGTAGGCGTCTTCGTCGTGAGGCAAGCCCGTCGTCTCGACGTCGAAGCACACGAGGCGGTCTGCGTCGCGGGCGCGAATGTGTGGCTCGCCGTCGGCGGCGTGTCCTTGCGGCGAGTCGGTGTAGGGGCCGAACTCATCGACGCAGCGTGCGAGGTGAACGCGCAGCACCGGGTCGGCCCAGCTGAGCACCTGCGCGACGCTCCGCTTGCTCTCACGGAGCGAGACGAACGCGTGAATGAGCGTCGAGGCGAGGCTCTTCGACGCGTCGCTAACGACCAGCTCGGCGACGGCTTGATGGCCGAGCCACGCGCCGACGGTGCCCTCGACAGGCCGGCTGCCAGCCTCCCTGACAGGCCCGCGGTCGGGCAGCGCGTCGGCGGTCTCGGGCCAGAAGTGCTCGACGGCGGCTTGTACCTCCCAGCCCAAGCGCTCCTGCTGCGGCCCGGTCATCGGGTCGCCCCAGCGCAGCGGCAGCTCGCTCAAGGGCTCGAGGTCGTGGCCGACGAAGCGCACTTGGGGTGTCTGGTGCATCGCTGGCTAGTTGTAGCCCGAAGGCGCGCGAGGAAGCCGGATTTGGTGGGCGCAGCTGGCGAGCGGGGCTAGGTTCGCAGCCCATGTCTGACGCAACCACGCACTCTGGCGAAACGACCGGGCCCGCCGCCCTCTACGACGTCGCAGGCGGTGTCGCCACCATCACGCTCAACCGCCCCGAGGCCCGCAACTCACTCAGCGTCGAGCTGGTGAACGACGTGGGCGACCACTTCGCTGCCGCCAAAGCCGACCCGGGCGTGCGAGCGATCTTGTTCACCAACGTCGGCAACACGTTCTGCGCGGGCGCCGACCTCAAAGCCGCTCAGCCCGGAGTGCCCACGCCGCAGGCGCGGCACAGCTTCGTGGAGATTCTCGAAGACATCCTCACCTGCGCTAAGCCGGTGTTGGGGCGCATCGCAGGACACTGCACCGGCGGCGGCGTCGGCTTCGCGGCGGCACCCGACATTTCCATCGCGGCCCACGACGTGATGATCGGTTTCACCGAGGTGCGCCTCGGCGTCGCGCCGGCGGTGATCTCGGTGGTGTGCCTGCCGAAGCTGCGGCGAGCCGACGCGAGCGAGCTGTTTCTTTCAGGCGAGCGCATCTCGGCTGCTCGCGCCGCCGAGGTGGGCCTCATCAACCGGGCGGTGCCGCGCGAGAGCCTCGACGACGCTGTCGGCGAAGCGTTAGAGAAGGTGGTGCGCGGCGGCCCCGAGGCGTTGGCAGCGGCGAAGCAGCTGGTCGCCAAGGTGCCGCAGATGTCGCGCGAGCAGGCTTGGCCGTGGACAGCAGAGCTGAGCCAGAGCCTGTTTCGCAGCGACGAAGCTGCCGAAGGCATCGCCGCCTTTCGCGAACGCCGCGACGCCTCATGGGTGCCGGCTCAAGCCGGCACCCCCGACAAACAGATGCCATCCCCGCGACCGACCGACGCCGCCGACAGCTAAGTTGCGCGCCCGATGACCGGCACAGTTGACACGAGGCGCGACGGCCACGTCGGCACGATCTTGCTCGATCACCCCGAGCGTCTCAACGCGATCAGCCGCACGATGTGGGGCGAGATGCGCGACGCGGCGAACGAGCTAGCCGGCGACCACGAGGTTCGTGTCGTGGTCATCAGAGGCGCCGGCGAGCGGGCGTTCGCAGCCGGAGCCGACATCAGCCAGTTCAGCGATGAGCGAGCCGACGCCGACGCCAACACCGCCTACGACGACACCACGGCGGCCGCGCACGCTGCGCTGACCAACATGCCCAAGCCGTTGATCGCGCTGATCCACGGCTACTGCATCGGCGGCGGGCTAGCGGTCGCGCTGACCGCCGACATTCGGGTCGCGGCGCAAGACGCGCAGTTCACCATTCCGGCGGCTCGGCTGGGTTTGGGTTACGGCACCGACGGCATCGGCGCGCTGGTGCGGCTGGTCGGGCCGTCGGCTGCGAAGCGGATTTTCTTCCTGGCAGACCGGTTCGACGCCGACGAAGCGGTGCAGATGGGGCTCATCAACAAGGTGGTGCCCAAGGCCGAACTCGACGACGCGGTAGCGGCGTGGTGCGAGTTGATCGCCGCCAACGCCCCGCTCACCATCCGCGCCGCCAAGGCTGCGGTAGCGCAGTGGCAAAAGCCGGAGTCGCAGCGCGACTTCGGGCCGGTGCGACAGCTCATCGCCGAGTGCTTCGACTCTGCCGACTACCAAGAGGGCGTCGACGCGTTCATGAACAAGCGTCCGCCCAAGTTCACCGGCCGCTAGCAGGTCGAACGGCTAGTCGTCAAAGAGTTCAGCCGACAGACGAGCTAGCGCCGCGACGCGCAGCGGGCTCAGCGTGCCGTGCTCGACAGCCGCGCTCACCGCGCAGTCGGGTTCGGTGTCGTGGGCGCAGCTCGCGAACCGGCAGGTAGCGGCGACGTCGACCACGTCGGCGAACACGGTCGCGAGGCCCGCTTCGATCTCGGCTGCCGCGCGGCGTGGGTCTGCGCTGGCGGCGCACGGAACGACGTACTCGAGCCCCGGCGTGTCGACCACCGCGCCACCGGCGTTGCGCGAGCTAGTCGGGTCGCTCGGCGCGCCCGTGCTGGCGGCTTGGCCGCGCGCCAACAGGTGCAGCGTGCGACGGGTGGTGGTGTGACGGCCGCGGCCGTCTGCGCTGAGCGGCGCGACCTCTGCCGTGGCAGCTTCGCCTGAGGCTGCTCCCAGCAGCGCGTTGACGAGCGAACTCTTGCCGACACCCGACGCGCCCACCAAGCACAGCGTCAGGTCGTCCGCGCACAGCGCCTCCAGCGCGTCGACGCCGCGACCTGTCAGCGCGCTGGTGACGAGCACCTGCGTGCCGTCGAACCGATGCGCGAGCGCGTCCAAGTCGGGCTCGACGAGGTCGGCCTTGTTGACGACCACCACGCCCGATGAGCCGCCGACGGCGGCCGCGACCAACAGCCGCTCAAGCCGGTCGCCACCAGGCGCGTCCGCGCCGCGCACAGCGCGCTCGGCGGTCGTCACCACGCCCACCACGTCGACGTTCGCCGCCAACACGCGCGGCGCGGCGTCTGAGCCGCGAAGCGCGCGGCCGCTGCGCATCAGCACCGAGCGGCGCGGCTGGGTGCCGGTGATGCTGGCCCGATCACGGCTGGCCCGGCCGCCGTCGGCTCGCTCGCTCGTCATCCACACCCAATCGCCGACGGCTGGAAACAGAGCGTCTGCTCGCTGCGCTGCTCGGCGTAGCTGGTTGGTCACCGACGCCTCGACGGGGCCGGTGTCGGTCAGCACCACGTATGAGCCGCGGTGCTCGACGATCACCCGGCCCTCCACTACCTCACCTGCCCTCACCCGGCCCCAGTAATCCACACTTCGTCGTAGCGACCCACGCCGCCGCGCTGCCCGCGCGCCACAGCTCCGTCGGGCAGCGTGACTGCGCCGACCCCGCGCACGGTCGTGCCGGCGATGATCGCGGTGCTCGCGTAGCTCAAGAACACGTTCGGCACGAGCGTCGCCAGCGCGTCGGCCACCTCACCGACAGCTTGCTCGCGCTCCGCCGGGTCGCTGGTCGCGCCCAAGCGGGCAATCGCAGCGTTGAGCGAGTCGTCGGCCAGGTTGGTGACGTTGAACGGCGAGGTGGTTCTGGCGCCGAACGCTTCGTCTAGCAGCACCCACGGGTCGCGCTCGCCACCCAGTCGCCAGCACGCGGCGTCGAACTGACCGGTGAACGACGGCTGATCGCGCACCGAGCCGGCGACGCGGCCAATGAGCGCGGTGCGGCTCACGTGCTCGACCTCGACGTCTACCAGACCCGTCGCCTCCCACTGCCGCTCAAGCTCGGCAGCTACCGGCGCGAGCGCCGGGTGGTCGGTGCACAGCAGGGTGAAGGCGATGGCAGCGCCCCGCCGTCGAGCGTCTGAGCGCGAAGCGTCGTCGACGTAGCTGCGCAGCAAGTCGAGCGCCTGCGCCGCGTCGTCGCGCGGCCAGCGCTGCGCTGCGGCCTCCGAGTGCCACACGCTCGGCGGAGCCCACCACTGGGTCGCCACGCCGCCCGTCGCGTCGGCGCCGGTCACAGCCAGCAGCGCGCCGGTGTCGATCGCATACGCGAGGCCTCGCCGCACGCGGGTGTCGTTGAGCGGCGCGCGGAACGTGTTGAACACGACCGCACCCGCGTTGTCTTCGACGTTGGCGACCACCACAAGGTCGCCAGCGGTCGGCTGGCCAGCCGGCAGCGAACCTGCACCGCCCGGAGCGACCTCGGCAACGACGGCAGCCTCGCGGGCGCTGATGACGTGCGCCGCGCCGTCCCTGACCATCGCCAGCCTCGCCTCGCCGTCGGCTTCAGCAGAAAACGTCACCTCATCGACGTACGGCAGCGGCTGACCGTCGACGCCGTTGCGCCAGTAGTCGTCGTTTGCCACCAGCTCGATGACGTCGGGCAGCTGCGTCGCATCTGAGAAGACGAACGGCCCGGTGCCGATCGGCAAGCCGGTGAGATCGA
>CAYRJD010000009.1:0-15098 GCA_964424585.1 uncultured Acidimicrobiales bacterium
GTTCGAGCCGGACCAGCGCCATGTACGTCGCGGCGGTCGCCATGAAATTGCCTACGGGTTGGTCTTGCACCGATGACGCTTTCGTGAGCACCCTGAACTCCCAGGCGGGAACCTCGACGGCGACGATCTCGTCGTGCCCAGGCGCAGGGGGCGGGGCAGCGCGGGTGTCGGCGTCAGCCATGGTGTCGGTGTCGGGCACGGGGGTCTCCTCGCTGTTGGGCAATGGTACGGCGCGGCCAGCCCGCGCCAGGTGCACCCGATCATCGCGCACGACGCGTCACAAAGTCCCCGAGTTTTCACGCCGACGGCTCTACCGTGAAATGACCGACATGTTCACCGACTACCAGCCAGCGCACGGCTACGACGAAGCCTTCAACGCCGACGGCACGGCGAGGCAGATATACGAGCGTGCGCTCGAGCTGTTCGGCGACTTGAGCGTCACCGAGCTCAAGCGCCTCCAAGGCGTTGTCGAAGACACGTTCCGCCGGCAAGGCATCACCTTCACCGTCTACGGCGACGACGAAGGCACCGAGCGCGCCTGGCCGATGGACCTCATGCCTCGCCTCATCGCCGCCGCCGAGTGGCGCGAGCTGGCGAACGGCCTCGCGCAGCGCGTCACCGCGCTCAACCGCTTCCTCACCGACATCTACAGCGGCCAGCGCGAAGCCGTCAGCTCAGGCATCGTGCCTGGCTGGCTCGTTGCCAGCTCCGACGGCTTTGAGCGCAACGCCTTCGGGCTCGCCGTGCCGTTCGGCTCGCACTGCACCATCGCGGGCATCGACGTCGTGCGCGGCGCCGATGGCACCTACATGGTGCTCGAAGACAATCTCCGCAACCCGAGCGGCATCTCCTACGTCGTCGAAAACCGCGCCGCGATGGTGAAGGCGCTGCCGCAGCTGTTCGTCGACTACGTGGTGCAACCCGTCGACCACTACGCCCGCATGCTGCGAGAGACGCTCGAGTCGATGGCGCCGCCAGCCGCCGGCGACACGCCGATGATCGTCGTTCACACGCCGGGCATCTACAACTCGGCCTACTTCGAGCACGCCTTCCTCGCCCGCGCGATGGGCGTCGAGCTGGTCGAAGGACAAGACCTCGTCGTCGACGAGCACGTCGTCTACGCCCGCACCATCGAAGGGCTCGTGCCGGTCGACGTGATCTACCGCCGCATCGACGACGCGTTCTTAGACCCCGTCTCGTTCAGCGGCGACACCACCCTCGGCGTCGCCGGACTGCTCGGTGCGCTGCGGGCGGGCTCGGTCACCGTGTGCAACGCCATCGGCAACGGCGTCGCCGACGACAAAGCCATCTACCCGTACGTGCCGTCGCTCATTCACTACTACCTCGACGAAGAGCCGCTGCTCGCCCAGGTGCCGACGTACGTGATGTGGGACGACGACCAGCGCGAGGCGGCGCTCGCCAAGCTGGGCGACCTCGTCGCCAAGCCGGTCGCCGGTTCCGGCGGCTACGGGGTGATGATCGGCCCCGAGACCGAGCCCGAGCAGCTAGCCAAAACTGCGCAAGCGATCCGCGACGACCCGCGCGGCTGGATCGTCCAAGACGTCGTCAACTTGAGTTCGCTGGCGTGCGTCGACGGCGACGAAGCCGAGCCACGGCACCTCGACCTGCGCCCGTTCATCCTCTCCGGCGAGCAGGTGCAGGTCTTCCCCGGCGGGCTCACCCGCGTCAGCGCGTCGCGCAACTCGCTCATCGTCAACAGCTCACAGGGCGGCGGCAGCAAAGACACGTGGGTGCTCGACGACGACGCCCCGACGCTCGGCGGTTTCGAGTCGTCTAGCTGGGTGCGCCAGCAGCAGTGGTGGAACAGGTGAACCGATGATCTTGGCTCGACACGCAAGCTCGCTGATGTGGGCAGGCCGCTACCTAGAGCGCGCCGAAACGACGGCTCGCAGCCTCGAAACCGAGCTGGCGGTCGCCGTTCACCTGGTGCCCGGCGCGCAGGTGATGGAGTGGCGTCAGGTGCTGGCAGCGCTCGGCGCGATCGACGTCTTCGACGCGGACGGCCACGTCGCCACCCAAGCGGGCGTGGTGCGGTTCTTGCTGGGCAACCACGACAACCCCGGCTCGGTCGTCTCTTCAGTGCGTGCCGTGCGCGAAAACCTGCGGGTGGCCCGCGACCGGGTGCCGGTCGAACTGTGGGAAGAAGCCAACCGGCTGCACTTACAGCTCCAAGAGCTGAGCCGCTCCGGCGAGCGCCTGGCGGACGTGCTGATGACCGTGCGGCGCGGGTGCCAAGCCATCGGCGGCGTGCTCGGCGACACGATGCTGCGCGACGAAGGACAGGCGTTCATCGTGCTGGGCAGGCTGACCGAGCGCATCACGTTCACCGTCGACCTGCTGCGCATCGCCAGCGCCGCCAGCGACAACCCGCCCGATCCGGCGTGGGTGCTGCGGCTCACCAACTCGCTCCAGGCGTTCCGCCGACGTCACGGCCACAACACCGACCTGAGCGTGGTGACGCAGTTCGTGCTGGCGGCACCAGACGTGCCTCGCACGGTGCTGGCGTGTCTGGTGCGAGCCGAGGAGCGCCTGGTCGAACTCGCCCAGACTGCGCCGGTGATGGCTGAGGCTCGTCGCCGGGCGGGCAAGATGCGCTCGGAGGTCGAGTTCGGCTACATCGGCGGCAACCTGGCTGCGACTGCGGGCGACATACTCGACCACCTCAGCGTCGAAGCTCGCCAGCTGGCCCACGACCTTGAAGCGCACACGTTGACGCCGGTGGTCGCGCCGACGCTGCACGTTCAATACATCAGGCCCGGGCCGTGACGGCGCGCTCGCGCAAGACGTGCCAGCGAACTGCTTGCTCGCGAAGGGACAGCCGGTGAAGTTCGACATCCGCTACCGCATGGCGTTCACCTACGCCGAGCCCGTCGTCGAGGCGCACAACGAGGTGCGCGTGAAGCCGCGAGACGACGCCACCCAGCGAGTCTTGTGGTACCGGCTGGCGTCGCTGCCGCAGGCGCGGGTGCTGACGTCGGTCGACTACTGGGGCACAACGGTCGAGCACGTCGGCGTGCGGCTGCCGCACGACGCACAAGAGTTGGTGGCGGAAGCGTCGGTGCGCACCACGCCCACCCGCCAGCCGCCCGGCGCGACGCTCGCCGGACACGGCATCACCGCGCACGACGGCGCGCCGCTGCCCGCTAGCCGCGCCGGCGAGCACCTGGGCGACGCCGAGTTCCGAGAGCGCAACGTCGAGTTTTTGACGCCGTCTGAGCACACGACCACCGACGCCCGCATCGACGAGATGGCGGAAGACTGCGTGGCGGGCGTCGCCGAGGTTCCCCGACAGGTCGAAGCGGTCGTGCGGTGCGTGCGCGACGTGCTGGCGTACGAGCAGGGCACCACCGACATCGGCATCAGCCTTGCCGAGCTGCTGGCCGGCGGAGTGGGCGTCTGCCAAGACTTCGCGCACCTGAGCGTGGCGATGCTGCGGTCGGCGGGCATTCCCGCTCGCTACGTGTCGGGCTACCTGTTCGCAGCCGACGAGAGTTCGCTCGACGAACCGCTGCCGCGCGCAGATGGGCGGGGCGACGACGACGCCAGCAGTCTGGGCGAGGTGACTGTGCAGACGCACGCCTGGGTAGAGGCAGCCATCCCCGGCTTCGGCTGGTGGGGCGTCGACCCGACCAACGGCACGGCGGTCGGCGAGCGGCACGTGGTGATCGGCTTCGGCCGCGACTACGACGACGTGATGCCGCTGCGCGGCGTCTACACCGGCGACGTCAACCCTGAGGTCAAAGCTGAGGTGGTGATCACCCAGCGTGCGCCGGGTCGGCTGGCGGCGGCGAACGAGACGTACGTGCTGCCCCGGCGATCGAACGTGCTGCTGCCGGTCATGCGGTCGGCCGAGGCTGAGCCGACGTTGCTGCCCGACCGCGCCGACGCTGGTTCGCGCGCGGCCGCCCAGCAAGCCGCGCAGCAGTGAGTCGCTAGCTCGCCGCCCGGTCGGCCTCTGCGGCTATCAGCGCGGCGCCGATCGCGTTGGCGGCTGCGCCCATTTGCGCGATGACGACCTCGGGCAGCTTCCGGTGTGCGCTGCCGAGCACAGCGGTGCGCAGATCTTCTTCGATGGTCGCCCGCAGCGGCTCGCCGATGTCGCTGACGCCGCCGCCGACAACGACGAGCGCTGGGTCGAGCACCATGATCAGGTTGGCGACGCCAAGCGCCACCTCCGCGCTGTACGCGCGCAGCAGCGCGAGCGCGTCGGGTTGGCCCGCTTGCACGGTGTCTTGCACAACGAGTCCGGTGATGTCTTCGGCCGCGCCGGCCAGCGCGACGCCGCTCGGAAAGTCGCCTGCGGCGGCGCGCTCGATGGCGAGCCTGGTGAGCGCGTTGCCAGAGGCAAACAGCTCCCACGGGCCTGCTGCGCCGGTGAGGTGCTGCGGTCCGCTGCGGTCGACGATCATGTGGCCCGCTTCGCCTGCGTAGCCGTTGGCGCCGGTGACGAGCTGCCCGTTGGCGACCGCGCCGGTGCCGATGCCGGTGCCCAGCGCGACGAAGATGAAGTCGTCGTAGCCGCGTCCGGCGCCCGCCCGAGCTTCGGCCCACGTGCCTGCGCTGGCGTCGTTGCCGGCGCACACCGGCAGGTCGACCGCCGCCGACAGCTCTGGCCCGAGCGGAAACTCGATCAGCTCCGGCAGGTTGGGCGAGTAGTGCACGATGCCGTCGTTGTCGGTCAGCCCCGCTGCGGCCAGCCCCACGCCGCCGATGGTGGGGACGTGCGGCAGCTCTTGCGCGTCGCTGGCGAGCTGCTGGACGAGCAGCGCGAGCGTCTTGGTGAGCACCGGCCCGGCGCCAGCGCTGCTCGACACCCCCCGCGCCAGTATCTCGGCATCGTTCGGGTCGACCAGCACGGCGCGAGCCTTCGTTCCGCCCACGTCGATGCCGACGTAGGTGTCGGCGTTGAACTCGCTGCCCCGCACCGCACCGATGGTAGGCGAGGCAACCCCTGGTGCCAGCGCGTGTGTGAGACTGGGTGGCTGTGAACGTGTCAGCTAGCTCAGCCCACTGTGTCCGTCGTCGAGAGGCGGCGGCGGAGGCGTGGGGCTTAGAGCGAGGCGTGGTGTTGGTGTGCTCGGGCGGGCTGTTGCCGATGGCGGGCACCGACATGACGCACCGGTTCGCGGCGCACCCAGATTTCGCTTATCTGACCGGCGTCGGCGTGCCCGATGCGGTGCTCGCCTTCGACGCAGCGACGAGCACCTGGCAGCTGTTTTGCGCGCGCACCAGCGACGACGACGCGGTGTGGTGCCAGCCGACGCCCGAGCACGGCCGCTCGCTCGACGAGCTGGCGAGCTGGCTCGCCGAGCGCTCAGGCGGCCCGCTCTTCGTGCTCGGCGACGCGGCGTGGGCCGCGCAAGCCGCAGGCATCGCGGATGGCGAGCAGCGCGACGCGGACGCGCTCGAAGCGGCGCTAGGCGAAGTACGGCTCGTCAAAGACGAACTCGAGCTTGGCCACCTGCGCAGCGCAGCGACAGCGACCGAGGCCGGTTTCAACTGGGTCTTCGCCAACGTGACCGCGCGGATGACCGAGCGAGACGCGCTGATCGGCATGGAGGCCGCCTTCTTCGGCGCGGGCGGTGTGCGCGTCGCGTACGACTCGATCGTGGCGTCTGGCGCGAACAGCGCGTTCCTCCACTACGTGCCCGAAGCGACCGACAGCCTCGCTCCACCGACGCGAACCATCGAAGCTGGCGACCTGCTGCTCATTGACGCCGGCGCCCAGGTCGGCGGCTACGCGGCCGACGTCACCCGCACGATGGTGGTGGGCGCCGAGCCGACGCAAGCTCAAGCGTTTCTCTGGCAGCTCGTGGCACGCACGCAAGCCAACGCCATCGAGCGCTGCCGAGCGGGCGTCGAGTGGCGAGACGTGCACTGGCGCGCGGCGGAAGACATCGCCAGCGGGCTGGTCGAAATGGGCCTCCTGCGAGGCGACCCAGCCGAGCTGACGTCGAGCGGCGCGACCGCGGTGTTCTTCCCGCACGGGCTCGGCCACCTCATCGGCTTGGCGGTGCACGACGCGGGCGGCTACCCGGCTGGCCGCGAGCGTCACTCGCATCCGCAGCTGCGCTACCTGCGCACCGACCGGCCGCTTGAGTCGGGCATGGTGACCAGCGTCGAGCCTGGCGTCTACTTCATCGACGCGCTGCTGGGCAGCGACGAGGTGCGCGGTCGCTTCGCGGATGCCATCAACTGGCGGCTAGCAGATGAGCTGCGCGGCTTCGGCGGCATCCGCATAGAAGACGACGTGCTCGTTACCGACGGCGACCCCGTGGTGCTGACCGACGCCATCGTCAAGCCGATGCGCATCGGCTGAGCTGGGCCGTCTGAACTGGGCTGTCTGAACTGGGCGCGCGAGTTGCGCTAACGCCAGGCGAACGTGGGCTGCTCGAGGTGGTCGACGCGGGTGAGCGTGCCGTCGTAGGCGACCGCACGAAACTGATACAGCACCGCGCCGGTCGGCGCGTGAATCAGGTCGCCGCCGATGGGCACCTGCACGACCGGTCGGTCGCTCTCGGGAATGGAGATGAACCGCGGCGAGTCGGGGCGCGCCAGCTCGCTCAGCGCGACGCGATGCATCGACGCCACCTCCGACGGGTTGGCGACCGGCTCGGTGCCGGCGCTCGCCCAGAACACGAACGGTGTGATGACGTAGCCCGACCGGGTGGGGTAGTCGTCGAGCTGGCCCAGCAGGTCGACGGCGGCGAGATGCAGGCCGACCTCTTCGCTGGCCTCGCGCACGGCGGCTTCGAGCGTGGTTTCGCCTGCGTCGACGCGCCCGCCCGGCAGCGCCCACTGGCTGGCGTGGCTGGCTAGTCGTGCGACGCGCCGGGTCAGCAGCACCGCTGCGCCGCCGGCGGTGCCGGCGATGCTGCCGGTGAGCTTGGCGTTGATGGCGTCGTCGTCGCTGTTCGGCACTTCGGCCATTAGTTCGAGCCGAGCGTTGTGGTCGAGGTCGTCGTAGAAGTCGTCGATGCCGTGAGCGTCGACGTCGCTGTCGAGCACGACCACGCACACCGCCGCTCGCTTGCGACCCTCGGTGGGGTGCTCGCGCACGTCGTGGCTGGCGAGGTTCGCGGCTAGCCGCTCGCGCAGCGCGTCGTCGTGCGCGATGGTTGGTCGCTCGGTGCTAGCCGCGCCGTCTACCACGCGCACTGGTCTGGCGGGCGAGCTTGGCAGCGGTGATGAGTTGGCTGGCGGTGCCGCGGAACGTCGGGCCGGCGTTGACGACGGCTGCGAGGGCGCGTTCCACCGCACCGATGCGGAAGGGCTGGCCCACCAGCCAGGGACGCAGGGTGAGCACGAGCGCTCGGGCGCCTGCCTCGGTCGCGGCATCGGCGCGCATCTGCGCGGCGGCAGCGATGATGCTGCTTTCCCAGTTCGTGAGTGTGGCGCGGCGGTGCCAGAGGGCGAACTCGTCGTCGGCTTCTAGGTAAGCGGGTAGCGACCACAACTCTCCCTGCGGGGTGGTCATCGCGTACGGCTGCTCGTCGTTCGGCCAATCGAGCAGGTACTTGAAGCCGGCTTCGGCGACCAGCTGCGGCGTGCGGTAGCTCTCCACCGCTTCGGGGGCGAACCAACCTGCTGGCGGTTCGCCGGTGAGCGCGGCGATGGCGTCGCGCGACGCCGCGATGGCAACGCGCTCGGTCTCCTCGTCGAGCTTCGACGTCAGCAGGCGACTGGCGGCGACGCCGCGGGCAACCAGCTCGCAGCCACGCTCGACCAAGTGCTCGGCCAGCCACGGGTAACGCTCGACGGTGAGCGCGTCGATGGCGACGGTCGGGGTGATGCCGTGCGCCTCCAGCGCGTCGAGCACGCGGAACACGCCGACGCGGTGGCCGTACTCGCGATGCGTGAGCTTCGCGTAGTCGGGCGGCGGCAGCCCCAGCAAGCCGCCGCTGCGTCGGCGCAGCTGATACGCGCCTGGCGGCGGCTCCCACTCGTAGTGCTCCAAAATCACCACCGCACCCAGCGCGAGGGTCGCGTCGTTGGGCCAGGTGAGCCGAGCGCGAGCAGGCAGCGGCGACCACGCGTAGTGGGGGTGATCCATCCCGTAGGTGTGGGCGGCAGGCCCGAAGCCAGGCGAAGACGGGCCGAAGATCGGGCTAGCTCCGGGCGAGGCGGGCGGCGCGGTCGCGCCCTCCGCTGGCTCGGCCACGCTCGTGCCCGTCGGAGAACTCGCCCGCACGCGCACCTGCTCCCGAGCCGCCGCGTCGAGCTGCGCCGCGTGCGACACAAAGCTGTCGTAGTGCTGCGCGATGAAGTGAGCGGCAATCTGCGCCGCCGTGGTCTGCCACACGCCGTCACGGCCCATCAAGTCGGCCAGCATCGACCGCAGCCCGTCGATGCGGTGCGGCATCCCGACCAAGTAGGGGTGCAGCGCCACGCACATCACCCGCCCCGAGCCGTCAGCCTCGGCGTCTGCCAGCAGGCGCGTCATCTGCGCGGACGCCATCTGAGCGAACTCGTCCATCTCGAAGTGCTGTGAAAACACCGGCACGTCGTTCAGCTCCATGCTGTAAGGCACCGAGACGAGCGGGTTGTCGCCCGCCACGGCGATGGGCACGGGCTGGTCGTCGTGCATCCAGTCGGCGTGGTAGATGAGCCCCGCCTCGGCCATCAGGTCTGGAGTAGCCAGCGTGTTAGAAACCGCCGGGCCGAGCATTCCCGCCAGCTGCGCGCCCGTGTGCCGCCGCAGCGTGTCGACGCACTCGGCGTAGAACTCGCGCTCGGCCTCGGCGCTCATGCCGGTGAGGTAGCGGGTGTTGTAGATGCCGTGGCTCATGATCTCCCAGCCACGAGACACCATCGCGTGCGCCACCTCGGGGTAGTGCTCGAACACCGCCAGGTTGGTCGACGCCGTGCACGTCACGCCCGCTTCGTCGAGCGCGTCGATCATCCGCCAGAAGCCGACGCGGTTGCCGTAGTCGCGATACGCGTAGCCCTGCACGTCGGGGTGCGGCGAGCGTGTCCACGGGTTGCGCGCCGGGTTGTGCGGCGGGAGGTACTCGTAGTGCTCGACGTTCGGCGCGATCCACAGCGCGACCGCGGCGCCGTTCGGCCAGGTGACCGTCGGGCGATCGATGCTCGGCAGGTAGGCGACCCGGTCGCCGCCGGTAGGGGCGCCTACCACGTGTCGGCCCTCTGCGCCGTCGACACTCACCACGTGTCGACCATAGGTCGGCGCTTGCCGGCTCGCGGCGCAGGCGGGCCGGCCGCCAGCAGCGCCATGCGTATCCAGTCTCGACTGGTTGCGGGGTCGATGACGTCGTCGATCTCAAAAAACGTCGCCGTGTTCACCGCCTTGCCGCTCTCATACAGCCGCGCCACACGCTCTTCGTAGTACGCCTTGCGCTCGGCAGGATCTTCAATCGCCTCGATCTCTTTGCGGTAGCCCAGCTTGACGAACCCCTCTAAGCCCATGCCGCCGAACTCGCCGGTCGGCCAGGCGACCGTAAACGTCGGCGCCTTGAAGCTGCCGCCCGCCATCGCCTGCGCGCCCAGCCCGTAGCCCTTGCGCAGCACGATGGTCATGAACGGCACGCTCACGTTCGCCGCGGTCACGAACATGCGAGCGGCGTGTCGCACGGTGGCTTCGTATTCGGCTTGCGGCCCCACCATTATTCCCGGCGTGTCGCAGAGAAACAGCAGCGGAATGTCGTGCGCGTCGCACAGCTGGATGAAGCGTGAGCCCTTGTCGCCGACGTCCGCGTCGATGGCACCGCCCAGGTGGTGGTTGTTGTTGGCGACGATGCCGATGGGCTTGCCTTCGATGCGGGCGAGCGCGGTGACGCAGCCCGGCCCCCAGCCTGCTCGCAGCTCCATCACCGAGTCGACGTCTGCGAGCTGGTTGATGATCGCTCGCACGTCGTACGCGCGCAGGCGGTTCTCGGGCACGAGGTGGCGCAGCACGCGCTGGTCGGGTGCGGCCCAGTCGTCGACCGGGCCTTGGAAGTAGCTGAGGTAGGCCTTGGCGGCGGTCATCGCGGAGGCTTCGTCTTCGACCAGCAGGTCGATCACGCCGTTGGGCACCTGCACGTCGGTGGGGCCGACCTCTTCGGGGCGGAACACGCCCAGCCCGCCGCCCTCGATCATCGCTGGGCCGCCGACGCCGATGTTTGAGCCTTGCGTCGCGATGATCACGTCGCAGCAACCCAGCAGCACCGCGTTGCCGGCGAAGCAGCGTCCGTTGGTGACGCCCACCAGCGGCACCAGCCCGCTCAGCTGCGCGAACAGCGTGAACGCCCAGCAGTCGAGCCCCGAGCCGCCGATGCCGTCGGTGTCGCCCGGGCGGCCGCCGCCGCCTTCGGCCAGCAACACCACCGGCAGCTGGTTGTGCTGCGCGATCTCAAACAGGCGGTCTTTCTTTCTGTGGCTCTGACCGCCCTGGGTGCCCGCCAGCACCATGTAGTCGTACGACATCACCACCGCCATCGACCGCTCGGCGCCGAACAGGTCGCCGTTGACGCTGGCGACGCCGCCCACCAACCCGTCGGCGGGCGTGTTTGCCATCAAGTCTTCGAGCGAGCGGCGGCGGCGCTGCGGCGCGACCATCAGCGGCGAGTATTCGACGAACGTGCCGTCGTCGACGAGGTCGGCGATGTTTTCGCGCGCCGTGCGGTGGCCCCGCCCGTGCCGCTTGGCGACCGCGTCTTGACGCTGGTCGTCGTGGCCCATCGCGTGGCGCGCCAGCACCTCCGCGAGGTCGGGACGGATGTGGTCGGGGTCGACGGCGTCGGTCGCGCCTTCGTCGGCGACGTCGACGTCGGCCGGCTCGACGAACACGAGCGGGTGGCGCTCGTACACGGTGTCGCCGACGGCGACGCCGAGCGAGCGCACGATGCCGGTGGCGGTGGCGGCGATAACGTGCTCCATCTTCATCGCCTCCATCACCGCGACCGGCGTGCCTTCGGCGACCGCGTCGCCCGGCGCGACGTCGAGCGACACGATGGTGCCCTGCAGCGGCGCTTCGACCGCCACCGTGCCGTCTGGAGCTGGGGCAGCGGCGACGCTCGGTGCGGACGGGCTGGTTGCGGACGGGCTGCCTGCGGCTGCTGCGGCGCGGCGAGCGTCTGACGCGGCGCGTTCGGCGGGCGCGCCGTCGATGTCGCCGTAGCGCAGCACCGCGAGCGGGTCGTCATCGACCACCGCGCCGGCGCGGGTGTCGTTTGCGGTGGCGCCGGCGTGCGTGTCGGCTCGCGCCTCGCTCGAACGTTCGGCGTCTGTTGCGGCTGCTGCGGCGACCAGCTCAGCGGCGTGCGCTGCGATGAACCCGGTGGTCGATTCGCCCGTGGCCACCTCGGCGCGGTCGAGCAGTGCCGCGAGAAAGCTGGCGTTCGTGGCGACGCCGCCGACGTCGAGCTCGTCGAGCGTTCGGCGCGCCAGGCGCACCGCCGCTGCGAAGCCGCCAGCGTTGGTGGTGACGATCAGCTTCGCTAGCAGCGAGTCGAACGCCGGGTTGGTGGCGTAGCCGACGCGCCCGTAGGTGTCGACTCGCACGCCCGGCCCCGACGGCAGTCCGAACGTGGCGAGCGTGCCGCCCGCGGGGCGAGCGGTGCCGTCGGCCGTCATCGTTTCGGTGTTGATGCGGCACTGGATCGACGAGCGGCCTGTTGGTGCCGTGGCGGTGAGGTCGCGGCCGGCCAGCCCGAGGTCGTCGAGCGTCGCGCCAGCGGCGATGTGCAGCTGCGTAGCGGCGAGGTCGAGGCCGTAGACCTCTTCGGTGACGGTGTGCTCGACCTGGATGCGGGCGTTGACCTCGAGGAAGGCGATGCGCGCGGGGTCGTCGGCGTCGACGAGAAACTCCCACGTGCCCAAACTGCGGTAGCCCACGGCCTGCGCCATCGCGAGCGAGTGGGCGATCAGCGCCTCACGGGTTTGCGGGTCGAGCGCGGGCGCTGGCGCGACCTCGATGATCTTCTGGTTCTGCCGCTGCCAGCTGCAGTCGCGCTCGCCCGCGTGCGTTACGGCGTTGCCGTCGCCGATGATCTGCACCTCGATGTGGCGGGCTCGTTCGAATAGCGCCTCAACGTATAGCGCGCCGTTGCCGAACGACGCTGCGGCTTCGCTGGCGCACCGCTCGAACGCGGCGGCGATGTCGTCGCCCGGTCGCGCGATGCGCATGCCGCGCCCGCCTCCGCCGGCGACGGCCTTAATGATGACGCTGCCGTGTGCGGCGGAGAACTCCTGAGCGTCGGCGAGCGAGCAGCCGGTGCTGCTCTCGGCGGTGCCGCCTACCGACGGCGGCATGTCTGTCGTGGTGCCGCCTACCGACGGCAGCTTGCCTGTTGGCGTGCCGCCTACCGACGGCACGAGAGGCACGCCCAGCGCCTCGGCGTGAGCACGGGCGGCGAGCTTGTCGCCGAACAGCGCGAGCTGCGCTGGCGTCGGCCCGACAAACGTGATGTCCGCGTCCGCGCAGGCCTGCGCGAGCGCCGGGTTTTCCGCGAGAAAGCCGTAGCCCGGGTGCAGCGCGTCGCATCCGGCGGCTTGCGCGGCGGCCACGACGGCGGCGACGTCGAGGTATCCGTGCGCGCCGCGCCCAGCCAGCGCGATGGCTTCGTCGGCCGCGTCGATGTGCGGCGAGGTGTCGTCGTCTGCGCTGAACACTGCCACCGACGTCGAGCCGACTCCGGCGACAGCCCGTGCGATGCGCACGGCGATCTCGCCGCGGTTCGCGATCAGCACCTTCTTCGGCGCTGGCAGCAGCCCGCCGCTTGTCGTGCCAGCCGTCGCGCTCGCTTCCAGACGACCAGTCTCCGCGCTCGCTTTCTGCCGGCTAGCCGTGCCAGCCATTGAGTTAGTCAAGTCACGCACCTCCGACGCGTCGGTTACCAGCGCCGCAGTCTGCCCCATCGCGCACCGCCTCGCCGTCCAACTCGTCACGCCTGTGACGCCGTGGCCGACGTTCTGGCCCATTACCGCCTTGCGCGCGCGGGCGCGGCTAGTGTCGCCTGCGCCGCAACACCTAAGGAGGGGCGCACGATGCGTTGGTTGACGAAGTTGATTATCGGGGGGGGGTTGCCGCATTAGAAGTGGCGGCGTTCGTCCCGGCCGTCGGGGCGCAGGCCGCGCGTGCATCGCTGTTGGGTCAGTCAGATTTCGACGACGTTGTCTTTGCTTTTGTCGCGCTCAATGCTCTGGCGGTGTTTGTGGGTTGCTTCTTCGCCCTGATGCTGCGCGACGCGATTCGCGGCACCGGCAGGGCGGTGACGCGTGCTGCGCAGCGCGACCCCGCTAGGGCTAGCAGCGCGTCAGCTTCACCGAGCCCCGCGGCTCCGGGTGCACCGCAGGGTGCTGTTGCCGAAGCACAACTCGCTGAGCGTGCCATTGGCGCGGTTGCCGTGGTGTCCAAGCACGGTCTGGTGCGGATGAACGACTTGTTCGCGGCGTGCCGAGACTGGCAGCAGTGGGCTACGAACAAGGGTGATATTGGCGAGCAAGCGCCGCTGACCGAAGAGGCGGTCGTCAGTGTCGCAGTCCGGTTGCTAGGCGCGTCCAAGATAGGCAAGAGAGACCCGCAGGGCAACGAGCAGTACTCCGGCCTCCGTCTGCGGCGCGTTTGGGAGGATCGCTTGAGGAACAGCGCCACCGATGGCGGCGTGTCGACTGCCAAGCGTCCGCCTAGCGGCACCGATGCCGCCGAGTTGGCAAAAAGAGAGCTAGCGCGTTGGCAAAACGAGCGCTAGAAGCTATCACCGTCGCTGACTCGAACGGACAGGTGTGGGTGGCTGATTTGCGCGACGCGTCGTTGCGATGGGCGGAGGCAGAGGGGCTGGCCGACGAGGATCGCTCGCTGCTAACCCGGGCGTGGCTCGCGAGCGCAGCTCGGTCGTCCGGCGCCGTTCGCACGGACGACTGGCACGCGAGCCGGGGCAGGCGCTACGACGGGTTGAGGTTGCGCGCCGCCCAACTCGTCATGCCTGTGATGCCGTGGCCGACGTTCTGGCCCATTGCCGCCTTGAGCGCGTGGGCGCGACTAGTGTCGATTGCGCCGCAACACTTAAGGAGGGGCGCACGATGCGTTGGTTGACGAAGTTGATTGTCGGGGGGGGGTTGCCGCTTTAGGAGTGGCGGCGTTCGTCCCGGCCGTCGGGGCGCAGCCCCAGCTGTTGGGCCAGTTCGACGACGTTGGTAGCGGGATCGTGACGTTGGTCTTGGCTGGCGTGGTCGTCCACGTGTTCTTGACGGCACTTGCGGTGATGCTGGGGATGCTCTGGCGCGACGCGATTCGCGGCACCGGCAGGGCGGTGACGCGTGCTGTGCAGCGCGAGCCAGCTAGTGCGGACGCACAGCGCGACCCCGCCAGGGCTAGCAGCGCGTCAGCTTCACCGAGCCCCGCCGCTCCTGACGCCCCGCAGGGTGCTGCTGCCGACGCACCGCCCGGGACTGCGTACAATCTGACAAGCGGCAACGATGCTGCCGAGGTGGCCGCGGCAGCCTCACGACCAATCTTAGATTTAGGCTTTCGTCCGCGTAGCGGCACCGATGCCGCCGAGTTGGCAAGACGAGCGGTGGAAGCAGTGACCGTTGCTGACTCGAACGGACAGGTGTGGGAGGCTGATTTGCGCGACGCGGCGTTGCGATGGGCGGAGGCAGAGGGGCTGGCCGACGGAGATCGCTCGCTGCTAACCCGGGCGTGGCTCGCGAGCGCAGCTCGGTCGTCTGGCGCCGTTCGCACCGACGCTTGGCACGCGAGACGGGGCCGGCGCTACGACGGGTTGAGGTTGCGGAAAGGTTACGGCGACGGCGACTAAATCGTTCCACTAAATCGTTTCAGTCGTAGAGTTCCGCTCAATGTGCTCGGTAGGCGCGCAGCGAGACTCCGACAGAGAGCGTTGGTCGTGACATCGACGACGACGCAAGCAGTGACGACGCCAGCGGCGACATCGCGACCGGTGAGCGCAGCGCGGGCGCGCCTGCGCGACGTGGCCCAGCACGCGCGAGTGTCGGTCACGACCGCGTCGCTCGTGCTCAACGGCAAAGACGCGTCCATCGGCGTCGCCACCCGCCAGCGTGTCCGCCAAGCCGCAGACGAGCTGCGCTACCGGCCAAACCTGCTCGCCCGAGGGCTG
>CAYRJD010000010.1:0-90960 GCA_964424585.1 uncultured Acidimicrobiales bacterium
CGGTCGTCGGCAGTGCGCAGCGGCGGGTTCATCTTGCCCGTCGTGCCCAGCCGCTCGACGTCGTCTTCGGTCAACACCAAGTGCTGCGGCGTGACTTCGGCGCTGACCCGAGCGCCGTTGATCTTCCCCACCAGCACCGCCTCGACCGCCCGAGCCGTAGACGTGTGCAGCAAGTGGTAGCGCCCGCCCGTCTCGATAGCCAGCGCAACGTCGCGTCGCACCAGCTCGTGCTCGGCCGCCGCAGGCCGCCCCTTCACGCCCAGCCGGTCGGCGACCGCGCCCGCGTTGATGACGCCGCCAGCTACGCGCGCCGGGTCTTCCGCGTGCTGCGCGACGACCGTGCCGGGCAAGCTGACGGTCGCTGCCAGCGCCTCGCGCAGCACCCCTTCGTCGGCCACCGCGTCGCCGTCGTCGGTAAACACTCGCGCCCCAGCAGCGTGCAGCGCGGCCATGTCGACCAGCCGCTCCCCCGCTCTGCCGACCGTCACGCAGGCAGCCGGAAACAGGTCGCACCCCAGCGGCTCAGCGGCTTGTCTCAGCTCTCGCCAAGCGTCGACGTTGTCGACCGGCGGCTCGGTGTTCGCCATCATCACGCACGCGGTCACGCCGCCAGCCGCAGCCGCCGCGCTGCCCGAAACCAAGTCTTCGCTGTCGGTCGCGCCCGGCGTTCGGAAGTGCACCTGCACGTCGACGAAGCCCGGAAACACGTACGCACCGGTCGCGTCGAGCACACGAACGCCAGCCGCGTCGCACTCGCCTGCCGCAGTGATCGCTTCGATGTAGTGCCCGCCCAGCAGCACGTCGGTCGGCTGGCCCGGCTCGCCGCCTGCCTGACAGACGCGCCCGCCGCGCAGCAGCACCTTCGTCGGTTCATTCGCCACGGCAGCGCAAACTAGTGAACGAACCGAACCCTCGCCGACAGCGCGACCGCAGCACTAGGTTCGCCAGACGTGGGTGAGTGCCACGAACCAGCCGCCAGCGACGCAGCCTTCGCCGACGCGCTCGACGCGGTGGTGCGACGCGCGCTGCCTAGCTGCGACGGCGTCGCCGCCATCGAGCGGCTGTCCGGCGGAGCCAGCATGGAGACCTACCGCGTCACGCTGAACTCGAGCGCGGCGGTGCCTCCCGCCGAGCCGGGCCCGACGACCCTCTGCCTGCGGCGAGGCGCAGGCGGCGTCGAACGCCCCGAAACCCAAGCCGTCGGGCTCGCCGCCGAAGCGCACCTGATGACCGTCGCCAAAGCCGCCGGCGTGCCCGAGCCGACGGTGCTCTACGTGCTGGCACCCGACGACGGCGTCGGCGCGGGCTTTCTGATGGAGTGGCTCGACGGCGAGACGCTGGGCGCACGCATCGTGCGAGCCCCCGAACTCGACGCGGTGCGACCCTCTCTTGCACGTCAGTGCGGCGAGCACCTGGCTCGCATCCACGCCATCGACGTCGACGCGACCGGCCTGCGCGCGATGCTGCGCACGGTCACCCCGACGCAGTACGTCGAAGAGACGTGGGCTCGCTACCGCGACTTCCCCACCCCGCAGCCGATGATCGACTACGCGGCGCGCTGGCTCACCGAGCACGCCCCCGCGGAGGCAGACCTCACGCTCGTTCACAACGACTTCCGCAACGGCAACCTGATGGTCAGCCAGACGAGCGGCATCAACGCCGTGCTCGACTGGGAGACCGCGCACGTCGGCGACCCGATGCGCGACCTGGGCTGGCTGTGCACCAACTCGTGGCGCTTCGGCCGGCGCGACCTAGCCGTAGGCGGGTTCGGCGAGCGAGCCGATCTGTTCGCCGGCTACGAAGCGGTCAGCGGCAGCCCCGTCGATGAGCAGCGGGTGCACTACTGGGAGGTGTTCGGCAGCTTCTGGTGGGCGATCGGCTGCCTCGGCATGGCCGACCACTACCGCACTGGCCCCGACGCCACCGTCGAACGTCCAGCCATCGGGCGGCGCAGCTCGGAGTGCCAGCTCGACTGCGTGCTGCTGCTGATCGACGGCCCGATCAGCTGGCTCGACGGCTTGACCGACCTGCTGAGCGGCGCCGCCACGCCTAGCTCGCCAGCCGACGACATGCCGCGCCTCGATGAGCTGCTTGCGTCGGTGCGCGACTTCCTCCACAACGAGGTGATGAGCGCCACGCAAGGTCGCCTCAACTTCATGTCGCGGGTCGCCGGCAACTCGCTCGACATCGTGCTGCGCGAGCTGGCGCTGCGGCCCGCGCTGGCGCGCGCCGAGCTGACGATGCTGCGCGACCTGCTGGGCGGCGCGCCGCAAACTCCGCCGACCACCGACGCGCAGCTCGCCACCACGGTCACCGCGCTGCGCTGGCAGCTGGTCGCCGCGCTGCGTGACGGCTCGATGCCGCTCGACGAACCCGGCCTGGCGACCTACCTGCGGCACTCGGTCGCGCACCAGGTCGCCATCGACCAGCCCCGCTACTCGGCGTTTCGGCACGTCATTGAACGCGATGTCCCGCCGGTGCGTTAGCGTTCGCCCCGTGACAGTTCAAGACCTAACACACCGTGAATCGGTCGACATCAACGCCACGCCCGAGCAGGTGTACGCGCTGGTCTCCGACCTCACCCGCATGGGCGAGTGGAGCCCCGAAAACAAGGGCGGCCGCTGGCTCGAAGGCGAGCCCGGCACCGTCGGGGCCGTCTTCGAGGGCGACAACCAGCTCGGCGAGCGTGAGTGGAGCACCCAGTGCGACGTCACCGTCGCCGACCCCGCCAAGTGCTTCGAGTGGGTGGTCGCCCGCAACATGGGCGGGCCCTACATCGCCTGGCGCTTCGAGATCGAACCCGGCGCGCAAGACGGCACGTCGACGCTCACCGAGGTTTGGGACGTGGTGAAGATGCCGCCGACGCTCGACAAGATGACCGACGACCAGCTAGCCGATCGCAAGCGTCAGATCGTCGACGGCATGACCAAAACCCTGGCAGGCGTCAAGGCCACCGCAGAGGCCTGAGCCGAGTGGGAGAAGTGCCCCGAGGCGAAGACCGCTCGTCGCCCATTCGGCGGCTGGCGCGGCTGGTCGAGCCGATCCACACCGTCTGCTACTACGCGCCCGAAATCGACGGCTTCAAAGAGCACGGCTTCAGGGGCTGGTGGCACAGCTACTTCGGCTACCGCGCAGCTCCGATGGGCGAGGTGAGCGCTGCGACCGTGATCGCCACGTTCTACAACTTCGCGCCCCGCATGGTCGAGCGCGCGGTGCCGGGCTGCTGGAGCGTGATGAGCGCCGACGAGGTGCGAGCGCTGCAGGTCACCTTGACCGGCGCTGCGCTCGAACGCATCTTCGCTAGCTACGACGACCGCGAGGGCCTCGCGGCAGCGGCGACGACGCTGCGGGGCTTCGCTTCTGAGCTGCCGGTCGGCGCTCGGCCGCTCTACGCGGGCTGGGCCGCCCAAGAGTGGCCCGACGGCGACCTGCTGAGACTGTGGCACGCCTGCACGCTGCTGCGCGAGTTCCGCTTCGACGCACACAACGTCGCGCTCGCCGCGGGCGGCCTCGACGGCTGCGAGTGCCACGCGATGATGACGTCGCACGGGCACGGCAACGCCGAAACCATTCAAGCCATCCGTGGCTGGACGGTCGACGAGTGGAACGCCGCGGTCGACCGGCTGGTGGCGCGCGGCTGGCTCAACGCCGACGGCAGCCAAACCGACGAAGGCACCGCGGCTCGTCGCCGCATCGAAGAGGTCACCGACGAGCTGTCGGCCGCCGCGCTGAGCGGCCTCGACGACGCAGCCGCCGAAGCGTTGCTGTCCCAGCTAGAGCGAGTGGTCAAGCACCTCATCGACACCGGCGAAGTCGCAGGCGTCTGGCCGCCGCCGCACGTCATCGTCGCGAAATGAGGGTCGCCGCGTGACCGCCGACGACTTCGTAAGAACCGAGGTCAAGGCCGACGTCGCCGCTGGCACCTATGACGGCGCGGTGCGCACGAGGTTTCCGCCAGAGCCGAACGGCTACCTGCACATCGGACACGCCAAGGCGATCTGGGTCGACTTCGCGATAGCCGCCGAGCACGACGGCAGCTGCGCCCTCCGGTTCGACGACACCAACCCCGACACCGCTACCGCCGACTACGCGAACGCCGTCCGCGCCGACCTGGCCTGGCTGGGGCTAGAGCCGAACCGCGTCCGCTACGCCTCGTCCTACTTCGAGCAGCTCTACGACTGGGCGTGCTGGCTCATCGTGCGCGGCCTCGCGTACGTCGACGACCAAGACGGCGACACCATCTCGGCCGGGCGCGGCGGCTTCGGCCAGCCGGGCACGAACAGCCCGTATCGCGACCGCCCGGCAGGCGAGAGCCTGAGCTTGTTCGCGCAGATGGCGGCCGGCCGTTTCGCGCCCGGCGCGAAGGTGCTGCGAGCGCGCATCGACATGGCGCACGAAAACATGAACATGCGCGACCCCGTGATGTATCGCATCCGCAGCGAGCCGCACTACCGCCTGGGACGCAAGTGGCACGTGTATCCGACGTACGACTGGGCGCACGGCCAGAGCGACGCCATCGAAGGCGTCACGCACTCGCTGTGCACGCTCGAGTTCATGGACCACCGCCCGCTGTACGACTGGTTTCTCAGCCAGCTGCCGCTGGGCCGCACGCCGCCGCGCCAGCTCGAGTTCGCCCGGCTCGAACTCACGCACACGGTCACCTCAAAGCGGCTGCTGCGTGAGCTGGTCGAGCGCGGCACGGTCAGCGGCTGGGACGACCCGCAGCTGCCGACCTTGCGCGGGCTGCGACGGCGCGGCTACCCGCCGGAGGCCATCAACGAGTTCTGCTCGTTCATCGGCATCTCTCGCACCAACGCCCGCCACGCCATCGAGCTGCTGGAGTCGTTCGTGCGCACGCAACTCAACCGCACCGCGACCCGGCGCATGGCGGTGCTGCGGCCCGTCAGGCTGGTCATCACGAACTGGCCGGCCGACAGCCTGGGCAACCCCAAGCTAGAGATGCGCGAGCTAGCCAACAACCCCGAAGACGCGTCTGCCAGCACGCGGATGGTGCCGTTCTCGGGCCACCTGCTCGTCGAGCGCGACGACGTGATGGTCGAGCCGCAGCCCGGCTTCTATCGCCTCGCGCCCGGCCAGCACGTGCGGCTGCGCAACGCCTACATCGTGCGCTGCGACGAAGTGCTGACCGACGCGGCAGGCAACGTCACCGAGGTGCGCTGCACCTACGACCCGGCGACCAGCGGCGGCCAAGCCCCCGACGGCACGAACGTGAAGGCGACGCTGCACTGGCTCGCCGACGGGCACACCGTCGACTTGCGGGTGGCGCTGTACGACCGGCTGTTTTCGGCCGAAGCGCCGGGCGCTGCGACGGGCAATCCGCTCGACGACTTGAACGAGCAGTCGGTCGAGTGGGTCACCGACGCCGTCGGCGAGGAAGCGCTGGCGTACGTGACGCCGGGCGAGGTGCTGCAGTTTGAGCGGCTCGGCTACTTCGCAGCCGAGCAGGCCGAGCTAGCTACCGACGACACGCTGGTGTTTCACCGCACGGTGGGTTTGCGCGACGAGTGGGCGAACATGCAAAAGCGTCAGCAAGCCGGAGCGTGAGCGGGCCAGTGAGCGACGCCGCGAGCCGCCCGTTCACCCGCACCGCCATCGTCACCGGTGGCGGCACCGGCATCGGACGAGCCTCGACCGTCGCGCTGAGCGAAGCCGGCTGGAACGTCGTCATCTGCGGACGCCGCGCAGAGCTGCTCGACGAAACCGCGTCGCTCGCGCCAGGCGAGGTTGCGACGCTCGCGGCAGACGTCAGCCAGCCGCCCGACGTCGACGCGCTGTTCGCGCTCGCCGTCGAACGCTTCGGACGGGTCGACCTGCTGTTCAACAACGCTGGGCGAGGCACGCCGCCGGTGCCCATCGACGAGTTGCCGATCGACGCGTGGGCTGAAACCGTGGGCGTCAACTTGACCGGCTCGTGGCTGTGCGCGCGAGCGGCGTTCGCGCAGATGAAGCGCCAAGAGCCCGCAGGCGGGCGCATCATCAACAACGGCTCGGTTTCCGCGGATGTGCCGCGCCCGTTCTCGTCGCCCTACACGTCGACCAAGCACGCCATCACCGGGCTCACCAAAGCCCTCGCGCTCGAAGGCCGCAGCATCAACATCACGGTCGGGCAGATCGACGTCGGCAACGCCCGCTCGCCGCTGACCGCGCCGATGGAAGCGGGCATCATCCAGCCCGACGGCTCGACGAAGGTCGAAGCGGTGATGGAGGTCGAAGACGTCGCTAGAGCAATCGTCTACATGGCGCAGCTGCCAGCCGACACCAACGTGCTGCGCATGACCGTGATGGCGAACGAGATGCCGCTGGTGGGCCGGGGCTAACCGACTGGGCTAACCGACTGGGCTACCCGTCGGGCGAGTCGCCAGCCGAGTCGCCAATCGAACTGCCAGTCCACGGGCCCTGCTGGCCCGCTTCGTAGTGGTCGGGTCGAATGCCGAACATCTCGATCATTCGCTGCCAGCCCGAGCAGATCGCCAGCAGCGCGCCCAGCCGCAGCACCTGGGCTTCGCTGAAGTGCTCGCGCAGCTCATCGAACAGCTCTTCGGGCATCACGCCGCCAACGCCGCTGGTGATGAAGTCGGTCAGCCGCAGCGCGGCCTTCCACTTATCGGCCAGCAGCTCTGAGCGTTCGTAGTCGACCAGCTGCGCCACGATTTCGTCTGTCAGCCCGGTGCGCACCAACGATGCGCTGCGCACCAGGCTTCAGTGAAAGCACTCGTTGCGGTTCGCCATCCGGATGCGACACAGCTCGATCATGTGGCGATCGAGGCCGCCGTCGGGGTCATCGGCGTCGGTCGCGTAGACGGCGCCAACCCAGCTGAGAAACATCTCCAACGTCTTCGGGTCGTTCGCGAGCGTGCGAAACAGGTTGTCGTCGGTGTACGCCTTCGCGAACCACGTGTCGAGCTGACGCTGCTGGGCGTCGTCTAGGTCGACGACCTTGCCGAGATAGCCGTAGTTGTTTGCCACCGAAACTCCTCTCGCTTGCGCACGCAGGCGCGCGACGCGCCTATTGTGCCCCATCGAGAGCAGCCACACATCGAAAGGGGCTCAACTAATGAAGGCAGCCGTGCTGTCGGAGTCGCCAGGCGACCTCGTCATCGAAGACCTGAAGATCGACAAGCCAGGCCCGCAAGAGGTGCTGATTCAAACCGTCGGCGCGGGGCTGTGTCACAGCGACCTCCACTTCATGGAGGGGCTGTTCCGGATGCAGCTACCCGCGGTGATGGGCCACGAGTCGGCAGGCATCGTGCAAGCCGTCGGCGAAGACGTCACCTACGCGAAGCCCGGCGACCACGTCGTGGCTTGCCTGTCGATCTTCTGCGGGCAGTGCGAGCGCTGCCTGTCGGGCAACCCGCACCGCTGCGGCAACACGAGGGCGACCTCCCGGGCGCGCGACGCGGCGCCCAGGCTCTCGCGTGAAGACGGCACCGCGGTCGACCAGATGGCGCGCCTCGGCGGCTTCGCCGAGGAAATGCTGGTGCACCAGAACGCCGTCGTGAAAGTCACCGAAGACATGCCGCTCGACCGGGCGTGCCTGATCGGCTGCGGCATCACCACCGGCTTCGGCGCGGCGGTGCGCACCGCGGGGGTGACGGTCGGCTCGACGGTGTGCGTCATCGGCTGCGGCGGCATCGGGCTAGCGGCGGTGCAGGGCGCGCGGGTAGCCGGCGCGAACCGCATCATCGCGGTCGATATGACAAACGACAAGCTAGACACCGCGCGTCAGCTCGGCGCGACCGACACCGTCAACGCGGCCGAGGTCGAAGACGTGGTCGCCGCCGTGAAAGAACTCACCGGCGGGGGCGTCGAGTTCAGCTTTGAGGCGATCGGCCTGTCGGAAACCGCGCAGCAGGCGTTCAACATGCTCGAAATCGGCGGCACCGCCACCGTCATCGGCATGGTGCCCACGAAAACCAAAGTGGAAATCCGAGGCATCGACCTGTTGTCTGAGAAGAAGCTGCAAGGCTCGATGATGGGTTCGAACCAGTTCCGCAAGGACATCCCGATGATGATCGACATGTACCTGAACGGCCGGCTGCTGCTCGATGAGATGGTGTCGGAGCGCATCAAGCTCGATCAGGTCAACGAGGGCTACGCGTGGATGAAAGCGGGCACCGTCGCTCGTTCGGTCATCACGTTCGACTAGCCGCTACACGCCAGCCGCTATGCGCTAGCCGCCCGGACGATGCGGCCGAACTGCACCGCGTCGAGCGACGCGCCGCCGACCAGCGCGCCATCGACGTTGGGCTGCGCCAGCAGCTCAGCGGCGTTGACCGGCTTGACCGACCCGCCGTAGAGCACGCGCACCTGCTCCGCGGCACCACGCGACAGCTCACCCAGCGTGGCGCGCAGCGCAGCGCACATCGACTCGACGTCTTTCGGAGTGGCGGTGCGTCCGGTGCCTATCGCCCAGATCGGCTCGTACGCGACGACCACCGCCTCGCGCTGCGCGCGGGTGAGCCCGGCCAAGCTGGCTGCTAGCTGCGTCGTAACCACGTCTTCGGCGTCGCCAGCGGTGCGCACGTCGAGGCTCTCACCGACGCACACGATCGGCGTCATCTGCGCGGCGAACACCGCCTTCGCTTTCGCCGCGACCAACTCGTCGGTTTCGTTGGCTTCGGCCCGTCGCTCGGAGTGTCCGACGATGACGTAGGCGACGTCCAAGCTGGCGAGCATCGACGGCGAGACCTCTCCGGTGTGCGCGCCGCTCGGCTCGGCGTGGCAGTTCTGCGCGCCCAGCTTGAACGCCAGCCGGTCGACGTCGATGACGGTTTGAAGCGACCGCAGAGCTGTGAACGGCGGGTGGATGGCGACCTCGACCGCGTCGTAGTCGTGGTTGGCCAGCTCGTAGCTGAGCTGCTGGGTGAGCGCAATGGCTTCCAGGTGGTTGAGGTTCATCTTCCAGTTGCCGGCGATGAGCGGCGTGCGGTTGGCGCTCACTTGTGACCTCCTCGCAGCGCGGCGAGCCCGGGCAGGTCGCCGTGCTCTAGCAGCTCGAGGCTCGCTCCGCCGCCGGTCGAGACGAAGCTCATGTCGTGGTCGAGCTTGCACTGTCGAACCGCGGCGGCTGAGTCGCCGCCGCCCACGACGCTGAAGCAGCGCGAGTCGGCAATCGACTGGGCGAGAGCTTTGGTGCCAGCGGCGAACCGGTCGTCTTCGAACGCGCCCATCGGCCCGTTCCAAAACACCGTGCGAGCGTTCGCGATTGCTTCGTCGAACGCGATGGCGGAAGCTGGGCCGATGTCCATCGCGCGCATGTTGTCACCGAGGCGCGACACGCCCTGTCGAAACTGGCCGTCCGCCGCGAGCACCGCGAAGTCGGTCGGCAAGGAGATGTTGTCGGTGCTCGCCAGCAGGTCGCGGCACGCGTCGATGTGGCTGGGCTCGACCAGCGAGTCGCCCACCGCTACGCCTCGCGCGGCGAGAAACGTAAAGCACATCGCTCCGCCAATGAGCACCTGGTCGGCGAGCTGCGCGAGCGCGGCCACCACGCCCAGCTTGTCGCTCACCTTCGCGCCGCCCAGCACGGCTACGAAGGGTCGCTTGGGGTTGTCGCGCAGAGCCGTCAGCGCTTCGACCTCGAGTTGAACCAGCCTGCCGGCGGCGCACGGCAGGCGCGCGGGCGGGCCGACGATCGAGGCGTGCGCGCGGTGGCTCGCGCCGAACGCGTCGTTGACGTACGCGTCGAACGGCTGGCGAGCGTGCCCGCTGGCGAGCTGCTCGCCCACGTAGCTCAGCTCGTCGCCGAGCAGCTGGTCGACGAAGCTGGGGTCGTTCGCCGTCTCGCCGGGGTTGAACCGCAAGTTTTCGAGCACTGCGACGGGCGGCGTCTCACACGTCGCTCCACCCGGTGGCTGGGGCGACAGCTGCTTGCGGAGGCGTTCACGCAGCAGGGCCGCCACGGGCGCGAGCGAGTAGCGCTCGTCAGGCTCGCCGTTTGGCCCGCTCTTCGGTCGGCCCAGGTGCGAACACACGGTCACGTGCGCGCCGCGCTCGACCAGCCAGATGATCGTCGGCAGCGACGCGGTCACGCGCAGGTCGTCCGCGACCGTCACCGAAGCGGCACCAGAGCCATCCGCGCGCTCTTCACTGAGGGCGAGCGGCACGTTCAAGTCGCTGCGCAGCAGCACCCGCTTGCCTGCCAGCCCGCCGAGGCGCGCCTCTAGGTCTTCGAGCGTCGGCAGGTCAGCAGCCACAGGTGACCATCACCAAGTCGACCAGGCGGTTCGAGTAGCCCCACTCGTTGTCGTACCAGCCGCTCACCTTGGCGAGGTTGCCCAGCACCATCGTGAGGCCCGAGTCGAACACGCAGCTGGCGGGGTTGCCGACGATGTCGGTGCTGACGAGCGGCGCGTCGGAGTACTCGAGCACTCGCGCCAGCGGGCCCGAGCTGGCGGCCGCGAGGTACGCGGCGTTGATTTCATCGACGCTCGGCTCGCTGGCGAGCACCGCGGTGAAGTCGGTGATCGACCCGTCTGGCACCGGCACGCGCAGCGCGGTGCCGTCGAGCTTGCCGTCCATCGCTTGTAGCACCAGCCCCGTCGCGCGAGCCGCGCCGGTAGAGGTCGGCACGATGTTGATGGCCGCCGCTCGGGCGCGCCGCAGGTCTGAGTGCGGCCCGTCGACGAGCGACTGGTCGCCGGTGTAGGCGTGCACGGTCGTCATCAGCCCGCGCTCGACGCCGAACGCGGCATCCAGCACCGCCACCATCGGCACGAAGCAGTTGGTGGTGCAGCTGGCGTTCGACACGACCTTGTGCGCGGCCGCGTCAAACGTGTCGTCGTTGACGCCGACGACGAACGTGGCGTCAGCGCCCTTGGCTGGCGCCGAGACGATCACCAGCGGTGCGCCGGCGTCGAGGTGCGCGGCGGCTCCGTCTCGCGACGTGAAGATGCCCGTCGACTCAACGACGACGTCGACGCCGAGATCGCCCCAGCGCAGCGCTGCAGGGTCGCGCTCTGAACGCACGAGAATCGTTTCGTCGCCGACGACGATGTTGTCGCCATCGGCCGCGACCGGCTCGCCCAGGTTGGGCAGCACCGAGTCGTGCGCCAGCAGGTGCGCCATCGTGGCGACGTCGCCCAGGTCGTTGACGGCTACGACGTCTAGGTCGGCGCCGCTCAGCTTGGCGGCTCGGTAGAAGTTGCGGCCGATGCGGCCGAATCCGTTGATGCCCACGCGAACGGTCACGTGTGACTCCTTTTTGTTGGTGGTTGCTTGGTGGAGCGTGCTTGATGGAGGGTGCGTTGCTAGTGGAGGTCGCGGTGGCGAACGGCGGGCGCGTAGCCCAGCTCGCCCATCTGCGTCGCGATGCCTTGAGCGACGGCAACGCTGCGATGCCGCCCGCCGGTGCAGCCGAACGCGATGGTGAGGTACGCGCGTCCTTCGCGCTCGTACGCCGGCAGCAGGTTCGCGAGCATGGACGTGAGGTCGTCCATGAACTGGCGTGCGGGCGGCTCAGCCAGCACGTAGTCGGCGACGCTGGCATCTTCGCCGGTGCGGGGTCGTAGCTCGGCGACCCAGTGCGGGTTGGGCAGAAAGCGGCAATCGAACACCAGGTCGGCATCGCGAGGGACGCCGTGTTTGTAGCCGAACGACATCACCGCGGTGCGCATTTGCGACGCGCAGTCGGTGGGGCCCAGCGCCTCGGTCACCCGCGCCCGCAGCTCGTGCGGGTTCAGGTCGCCGGTGTCGATGACGAGGTCGGCTTCGCTGCGAACGTCTTCGAGCAACGAGCGCTCGCGCTCGATGGCGTCGAGCAGCGGCTCGTCTTCGGTGCCCTGCAGCGGGTGGCGGCGTTTGGTGTCGTCGAACCGCAGCAGCAGCGCGTCGGTGGGCGCGTCGAGGAACAGCACCCGCAGGCGAGCCGACACGTCTCTCATGCGCGCGAAGGTGGGCAGCAGGTCTTCGTAGTAGCCGCGGCTGCCCGCGACCAGCGCGAGACGCTGCGGGCCGGAGTTTTCTGTCGCCATCACCTGCGCGACCGCGCCGACCAGCCCGGGTGGGAGGTTGTCGATGACGAGCCAGCCCAGGTCTTCGAGCGCGTTGGCGGCGGTGCTGCGCCCCGCGCCAGACAGGCCTGCAACGACCACGTATTCCGGCGGCGAAGGCACCGATGTCAGGCTAACTCTGGGGCGCCGGGCGGCAGGTCGACTCGTCGTCGGACGCGCCGAGGTCGCGCTTCGCCTGCGCCAACGCCTCTTCGCCATGCAGCTTCGCGTAGAGCGCGTCGGCGACAGGTTCGGGCAGCCAGGTGAGCGCGGCGAGCTGGTCGTGCGTCGCGGCCTTGATCGCGCCGACGCCGCCGAAGTGCGCCAGCAGCCGTTTGCGTCGAGTGGGGCCCAGCCCGGCTACGTCGTCGAGCGCGCCGCTACGCAGACGCTTCGCCCGGCGCTCTCGGTGGAACCGCACGGCGAACCGGTGGCTCTCGTCGCGCAGACGCTGCAGCAGGTAGAGCGCTTCGGACTGCCGCGGCAGCAGCAGCGGCTCGCTGCGGCCGGGGCGGAACACCTCTTCGAGCTGCTTCGCGATGGCGGCGGTTTCGATCTGGCCTTCCAGCCCGGCGCTGCGCACCGCGTCGATGGCGACGGCGAGCTGCCCCTTGCCGCCGTCGACCAGCAGCAGCTGAGGCGGGTACGAAAACTTGCCCTGCTCGCTCGACTGCAGCTCGCGCTCGCGCAGGTAGTTGCTGAGCCTGCGAGACAGCACCTCCGCCATCGCGGCGTAGTCGTCGTTGCCGGCGACGTCGCGGATCGCAAAGCGCCGGTAGTCGCTCTTGCGCGGCAGCGCGTCTTCAAACACGACCATCGAGCCGACGTAGTCGGAGCCCTGCAGGTGGCTCATGTCGTAGCACTCGATGCGCAGCGGCGGCTGACGCAGACCCAGGTGCTCGGCAAGCTCGTTCAGCGCACGCGCCCGAGAGTTGTGGTCGCTGCCTCGCTTCAGCCGGTGGCGCATCAGCTTGTCGGCTGCGTTTGTCGTGGCGGTCTTCATGAGCGCCCGCTTCGCCCCGCGCTGGGGAACGCGGATCTCGACGTTCGTGCCCCGGCGTTCGCTGAGCCAGCTAGCCGACGCGTCGAGCGTGGCGGTGTGCTCGGGCACGAACACGCTGGCCGGCAGACCGAGCGGCGGGTCGTCGACGTAGACCTCGGTGATCACTCGCTCGACGATCTCCACCTGGCTGAGCGGCTCGGCCTTGTCGACGATCATGCCGCGCTGGCCGGTCACCCTTCCCCGCCGCACGAACAGCACGCTCACCGCGGCTTCCAGTTCGTCGTCGGACACGCCGATCACGTCGAAGTTCTCGTTCTTCGCGCCGGCGACTTGCTGGGTTTCGATGGCCCGCTCGACGCTGCCGAGGCGGTCTCTGATGCGCGCGGCTAGCTCGAACTCTTGGGCTGACGCGGCGTTGGCCATGCGCTGGTTCAGCTCGGCGACGACCTCGTCGGTGTCGCCTTCCAAGAACCGCACGAGCCGTTTGACGATGGCGGCGTAGTCGTCGGCCGACACCTCGCCCACGCAGGGGCCAGCGCACTGCTCGATGTGAAACAGCAAGCACGGCCGACCCAGGCGTTCGTGCTCTTTGAACTTTGAGTCGCTGCACGTGCGAACGGGAAACGTGCGCAGCAGCAGGTCGAGCGTCTGGCGGATCGCGTGGGCGTGCCCGTAGGGGCCGAAGTAGCGGTTGCCTCGGCGACGCTTGCCGCGGGTGACCGTGGCCCGCGGCCAAGTGTCTTTCGTAGTGACCGCCAAGAACGGGTAGCTCTTGTCGTCGCGCAGCTTGACGTTGAACCGCGGGCGATGTGTTTGGATGAGGCTGTACTCGACCATCAGCGCTTCGACCTCGGTGGCGACCTGCACCCACTCGACGCTCTTCGCGGTGGCGACCATCTGCGCGATGCGCGGGTGCAGGCTGCGGGGTGCGCCGAAGTAGCTGTTGATGCGGCTGCGGAGGTTCTTCGCCTTGCCGACGTAGATGATGCGACCGTCGCCGTCTAGAAACTGGTAGCTGCCCGGCGTGTCAGGAATTGCTTCCACCGGGCGAGCCGGGTGCCGAGCGTTCTCGCTCACCGCAGCATGGGCGCGAGGAACCGACCGGTGTGGCTCTGGGGCACCTGCGCCACCTGCTCGGGTGTGCCGGTCGCCACAATGGTTCCTCCGCCGCCGCCTCCTTCTGGTCCGAGGTCGATGATGTGATCGGAGGTCTTGATGACGTCGAGGTTGTGCTCGATGACGATGACCGTGTTGCCGGCGGTCACGAGCCGGTCGAGCACGCCGAGTAGCCGGGCGATGTCGGCGAAGTGCAGCCCGGTGGTCGGTTCGTCGAGGATGTAGACGGTCTTGCCGGTCGAGCGTTTCGACAGCTCTGACGCGAGCTTGACGCGCTGCGCTTCGCCGCCCGACAAGGTGGTTGCCGACTGGCCGAGCCCGATGTAGCCGAGCCCGACGTCGGTGAGCGTCGTCAGGTGACGGTTGATGACCGGCTGCGCGGCGAAGAAGTCGCGTGCCTCTTCGCACGACATTGCGAGCACGTCAGCGATGCTGCGCCCCTTGAACGCGATCTCGAGCGTCTCTCGGTTGTAGCGGTCGCCGCCGCAGACCTCGCACGGCACGTAGACGTCGGGCAAGAAGTGCATCTCGATGCGCAGCGTTCCGTCGCCCGAGCACGTCTCACAGCGTCCGCCCTTGACGTTGAAGCTGAAGCGGCCCGGCTGGTAGCCGCGCACCTTCGACTCGGCGGTGTTCGCGAACAGCTTGCGGATGTGGTCAAACACGCCCACGTACGTCGCGGGGTTTGAGCGCGGCGTGCGACCGATGGGCGACTGATCGATCTCGATGACCTTGTCGATTCGCTCGACGCCGTCGACCGCGGTGTGCAACCCTGGCACGTTGCGCGACCCGTAGACCTGCTGGGCGAGCGCCTTGTGGAGGATCTCGTTGACGAGCGTGCTCTTGCCCGAACCCGACACGCCGGTGACGCAGACGAAGCAGCCGAGCGGGAACGCGACGTCGAGGTCGGCGAGGTTGTTCTCGCGCGCGCCGCGCACGGTGATGTGGTTGCCGGTGCCGGGACGTCGAGCGAGCGGCACGGCGATCTCGCGGCGCCCGGCGAGGTAGTCGCCGGTGAGCGAGCCGGGCGCTTTCGCTAAGCCCTTGACTGGCCCGGAGTAGACGATCTCGCCGCCGTGGCTGCCCGCGCCAGGCCCGATGTCGACGACCCAGTCTGAGCTGTCGATGGTCTCTTGGTCGTGCTCGACCACGAGCACGGTGTTGCCGATGTCACGGAGGTGCTGGAGCGTGTCGATGAGCCGTCGGTTGTCGCGCTGGTGGAGCCCGATGGAGGGTTCGTCGAGCACGTAGAGCACGCCTTCTAGGCCGCTGCCGATTTGGCTGGCGAGTCGGATGCGCTGCGCTTCGCCGCCGGCGAGCGTCGCCGCCGAACGGTTGAGCGTGAGGTAGTCGAGCCCGACGTCGAGCAGGAAGTTCAGCCGGGCGGTGATCTCCTTGATGACCGGCGCGGCGATGATCGACTGTCGTTCCGTCAAGTCGAGGCCGACGATGATCTTCGACGCTTCGCCGATGGAGGCGCCGCACAGCTCGTGAATGTTGATGCCTGCGACCTTGACCGCCAGCGAGATGGGGTTGAGCCGAGCGCCGCCGCACGCCGAGCACGGCACCTCGCGCATGTAGCCCTGCATGCGGGTGCGGCTCGCGTCGGAGTCGGTGTCTGAGTGCCGGCGGCGAATGGAGGGAATGACGCCCTCGAAGCGCGTGGTGTAGCTGCGGCTGCGGTTGAAGCGATTGCGGTAGCGGACGGTGACCGTGCGGTCGTCGGTCTCGTCGTCGGACGTGCCGTAGAGGAGGAACTCGCGGTGACGCTCGGGCAGTTCTTCCCAGGGCGCGTCGAGGTCGATGTCGTAGTTGGCGCCGACCGCTCGCAGCATGCGCTGATACCAGCCGCCGACGGGGCCCGCCCACGGCGCGAGCGCGCCCTGCGCGACCGACAGCGCTTTGTTGGGCACGACCAGCTCAGGGTCGACCTCGAAGCGGGTGCCGAGGCCGTCGCATGTGGCGCACGCCCCGTAGGGCGAGTTAAACGAGAAGTTGCGGGGCGCGAGCTCGTCGAACGAGCGGCCCGTCGTGGGCGAGTAGAGGTTCTGGCTGAACTTGATGATCTCGTCTGCGGGTTCGTCGCCGGCGTCGGCGTCGTCGGCATCCGGGCCGTCGGCATCCGGGCCGTCGGCGTCAGACCGTGACGGCACGAGCTGCACCCACACGTGCCCGTCCGCGAGCCCCAGCGCCGTCTCGACCGACTCGGTGAGGCGCTGCTTGACGCCCTTGGGGCGCACGACGACACGGTCGACGATGACCTCGATGTCGTGGTTGACGTAGCGGTCGAGCCGTTCCAGCGCTTCGGTGTCGGCGAGGTCGACGTCGGCGCCATCGACGCGGGCGCGCGCGAAGCCCTGCTTGGCGAAGTCGGTGAGCAGCGTGAGGTAGTCGCCCTTGCGGGTTCGCACGACCGGCGCCAGCACGTGGAGACGGCTGTCTTCGGGCAGCGCCAAGATGCGATCGACGATCTGCTGCGGGGTTTGCCGCTCGACCGGCTCGCCCGTCTCGGGGTCGTGCTGAATGCCGATGCGGGCGTACAGCAGCCGCAGGTAGTCGTAAATCTCGGTGATCGTCCCGACCGTCGAGCGGGGGTTGCGGCTGGCGCTCTTCTGGTCGATGGAGATGGCCGGCGACAGCCCTTCGAGGAAGTCCACGTCGGGCTTGTCCATCTGGCCGAGGAACTGCCGGGCGTACGACGACAGCGACTCGACGTAGCGGCGTTGACCCTCCGCGTAGATCGTGTCGAACGCGAGCGACGACTTGCCGCTGCCAGACAACCCGGTGAACACGATCATCTGGTCGCGCGGCAACTCGACGTCGACGTCGCGCAGGTTGTGCTCGCGCGCGCCGCGAACGATCAGCCGGTCACCCATCGGCTGCCGATGCTAGGGCTGACGGCAGCCGCCGACCGGAAACTCCCGCGCCATCGGCGAGCGCGTCTGCTAGGGCAGCGCCTACAGGACGACGACCGAGCGCAGCACCTCCCCGCGCTCCATTTTGGCGAACGCCTCTTCGACGTCGTCGATGCCGATGCGCTCGCTCACGAACCCGTCGAGCGGCAGGCGACCTTGTGAGTAGAGGTCGAGCAGCATCGGGAAATCGCGGGTGGGCAGGCAGTCGCCGTACCACGAGCTGCGCAGCGTGCCGCCGCGGCCGAACACGTCGATGAGCGGCAGCTCGAGCTTCATCTGCGGATTCGGCACGCCGACGAGCACGACGGTGCCCGCCAGGTCGCGGGCGTAGAACGCCTGGTGGTAGGTGTCGGGCGCGCCGACCGCATCGATGGCGACGTCGACGCCGTTGCCGTCGGTGAGATCGCGCACGGCCTCGACGACCTCGTCGTTGCTCATGTGAGATGAGTTGATGGTGTGCGTCGCGCCGAACTGTTGAGCCCAGGCGAGCTTGCGGTCGTCCAAGTCGATGCCGATGATCGTGTGCGCGCCCGCGAGCTGCGCTCCGGCGATGGCGGCGTCGCCCACTCCCCCGCAGCCGAACACAGCGACGCTGTCGCCTCGGCTGACGTTGCCGGTGTTGAGCGCGGCGCCGAGCCCAGCCATCACGCCGCAGCCGATGAGGCCCGCTACGTCCGCGCCGATGCCGCTCGGCACCTTCGTCGCCTGACCGGCCGCGACCAGCGTCTTGCGCGCGAACGCGCCGATGCCCAGCGCAGGCGACAGCGCTTGTGTGCTGCCGCCAGCAAGCGTCATCTTCTGGCTGGCGTTGTGCGTGGCGAAGCAGTACCAGGGACGGCCTCGCAGGCACGACCGGCAGTTGCCGCAAACCGCGCGCCAGTTCAACACGACGAAGTCGCCCTCGGCTACCTCGGTCACCCCAGCGCCGACGGCGCTCACCGTGCCGGCTGCCTCGTGGCCCAGCAGGAACGGAAAGTCGTCGTTGATCGCGCCCTCGCGGTAGTGAAGGTCGGTGTGGCAAACCCCGCAGGCGGCGACGTCGACGACGACCTCGCCGGGCCCCGGGTCGGGCACCGTGATGGCTTCAACCGTCACGGGTTCGCCTTTGGCTCGGGCGACGACGCCCGCTACTTCGTGTGGCACTTGGGTGACCTCCGGGTTTGCGTTGGCGGACTCACTCTTGCGCTTGGCGCAGATCGCGGCGCAGCTCGCGCAGTTCATCACGCAGGCGAGCGGCTTGCTCGAACCGCAGGTCGGCAGCCGCGGCTTGCATCTCTTCTTCGAGCGTGCCGACCAGACGCCGCAGATCGTCTTCGGGCAGATCGGCGTAGGTCTCGCGCAGGCTCTGGGCGCGAGCCTTGCTCAGCTGCGTCGGCCCGTCAGGAGTGGGCGCCGGGCCGCCGCCAGCACCCACCGGCGCGAGCATCTCCAAGATGTCGGTGACCGCCTTGCGGATGGTTTGCGGGTCGATGCCGTGCTCGGCGTTGTAGGCCTGCTGCAGCTTGCGACGCCTGTTCGTCTCGGCGATGGCGCTGCGCATCGACGCGGTGATGCGGTCGGCGTACATCACGACCTCGCCCGACACGTTGCGCGCCGCTCGCCCGATGGTCTGGATGAGCGAGGTTTCGCTGCGCAGGAAGCCCTCTTTGTCGGCATCGAGAATGGCGACGAGGCTGACCTCTGGCAAGTCCAAACCCTCGCGCAGCAAGTTGATGCCGACCAGCACGTCGAACTCGCCCAGCCGCAGGTCACGCAAAATCTCGATGCGCTCCAGCGTGTCGACCTCGCTGTGCAGGTAGCGCACCCGCACGCCGAGTTCGAGCAGGTAGTCGGTCAGGTCTTCCGCCATCTTCTTGGTCAGCGTCGTCACCAGCACCCGCTCGCCGCTCTCGCATCGCCCTTCGATGCGCGCGACCAGGTCGTCGACCTGACCCTTCGTCGGCAAGATGTCGACCTTCGGGTCGACCAAGCCGGTCGGGCGCACCACCTGCTCGACCACCTGGTCGCTCACCCGCCGCTCGAAGTCGCCCGGCGTCGCCGAGAGGAAGATGGCCTGGTTGATGCGATCCATCACCTCCTCAAACCGCAGCGGGCGGTTGTCACGGGCGGACAGCAGCCGGAAGCCGTGCTCGATGAGCGTGTCCTTGCGGGCGCGGTCGCCCGAGAACTGCCCGTGCAGCTGCGGCACCGCGACGTGGCTCTCGTCGATCACCAGCAGGTAGTCGTCGGGAAAGAAGTCGAGCAACGTGTAGGGCGGCTCGTCGTAGACGCGGCCGTCTAGGTGCATCGAGTAGTTCTCGACGCCGTGGCAGTAGCCGAGTTCGGCGAGCATCTCAAGGTCGTAGCTGGTGCGCATCGACAGGCGCTGGTATTCGAGCAGCTGCTCGTTGCGCTCGAACTGCTTGAGGTGCACCGCCAGCTCGTCTTCGATGCCGGTGATGGCGCGCCGCAGCTTCTCGTCGCTCGCGACGTAGTGCGACGCCGGAAACAGCGTCACCTCGTCTTGCTCGACGAGGCGCTCGCCGGTCACCGGGTCGACGCAGCTGATGCGCTCGACCTCGTCGCCGAACATCTCGACGCGCACGTAGTGCTCTTCGTATGCCGGGTGAACCTCCAGCGTGTCGCCGCGCACCCGAAACTTGCCGCGCACCAGGTTCATGTCGTTGCGCTCGTACTGCATGCCGACGAGCTGGCGCATCAAGTCGCGCTGGTCGTAGGTGCCGCCGGTGTGGAGGTAGATCATCTTGTTCAGGTACTCAGACGGCGAGCCCAGCCCGTAGATCGCCGACACCGACGCCACCACGATCACGTCGGTCCGGGTCAACAACGCGGCGGTAGCGGAATGGCGGAGCCGGTCGATGTCGTCGTTGACGCTGGAGTCTTTTTCGATGTAGGTGTCTGAGGCGGGCATGTACGCCTCAGGCTGGTAGTAGTCGTAGTAGCTGACGAAGTATTCGACGCGGTTGTCCGGGAAGAACGCCCGGAACTCATTCGCGAGCTGAGCGGCGAGCGACTTGTTGGGCGCCAGCACGAGGGTGGGCTTTTGGACGGCTTCAATCGTCCACGCGACGGTCGCGCTCTTGCCCGAGCCAGTGATGCCGAGCAGCGTTTGAAAGCGCTGGCCCGCCTCCACGCCCGCAGTGAGCTGAGCTATCGCCTTGGGCTGATCGCCAGCCGGGTCGAACTCTGCGTGAACCTTGAAGCGGTGCGTGTCGTTTCGAGCTACCACCTGCGACGCAAGAATTCCGGTGCGAGGCACGCCGTCAAGCTACGCGCGCCGGACGCACGGCGAAGCGTCTTGACTGCGCCTAGCTATAGTGCCGCGCCCTCCCCGCCAACCTCACGGAGACGACCCCGCCATGGCAAACGACATCGACGAAGTAGAAGGCCCTGCCGACGACGAGCTCGACGACGAACTCGAAGCTGCTGGCCTGTCGATCACCGACATAGAGGCCCACACCGATTTAGATGCCGACCTCGACGACGACCTCGACGATGACCTCGACGATGACCTCGAAGACGACGAAGACGAAGACGACGAGCCCGCCAAGAAACCTGCAAGCTCTCGCAAGAAAAAGTCAGCAACCGACGAAGACGAAGACGACGAAGACGTCGACGAGGTAGAAGACGACCTAGACAAGATTCTCGACGAGCGGCTCCGCCCCGACCGAGACGACGCCGAGGAGGAAGACGACGACGAAGACGATTCGGGCGGTGCCACGGTGCTCGCGAGTGCGACCGACGAGAAGGTCATTCTCTGTCAGGAGTGCTTCACCTCGGTGCGCTCGTCGCAGCTCGACATGCGCGGCGGCGAGCCTGCCTGCCCCAACTGCGGACTAGCCATCACGGCGTAGCCGCTCGGCCCACTCCCACGCTCGGACGATTTCGGCTTCCAACGCGCACCGGTCGCCCGAGTTGTCGATGACCAAGTCGGCGAGCGAACGGCGCTGGGCGCGGCTCACCTGCGCAGCGACCCGCGCAGCCGCGTCGGTTCGCGTGAAGCCTCGCTGCGCGACGAGACGCTCAACTGCGAGCTCGGGCGGCGTGTCGACGACGAGCACCCCCTGAATGCCGTATGGCGGGGTCTCGTTTCGCAGCAATCCTTCGACCAGCAGCGGAATGTCGAGCACGACGACTCTGCCACCATCGGCGTGAGCGGCCAGCCGCGCCTCTATCTCGGCTCTGACCGCCGGATGAACGATGGCGTTGAGGGCGCGCAGCGCGTCGGCCGCGGCCGACTTGGCGTCTGCCGACGCATCGGCCGAGGCGAACACGATGCGTGCGACCGCGGCTCGGTCGAGCGAGCCGTCTGGCTTGCGTATTTCGCTGCCGAAACGCTCGACCATCTCTGTGAGCACCGGCTGGCCGGGTTGTTGCAGCTCGTGCGCGATCGCGTCGGCGTCGATGATGACGGCACCACGGTTCGCGAAGCCAGCTGCGACGGTGCTCTTGCCGCTGCCGATGCCGCCCGTGAGGCCGATAGCGATCAGGTGCTGCTCGGGCTGGTTGGCTCGGCCTCGTCGTCGGTTGGCTCGGTGTCGGCTAGCTCGGCATCGCCCGAGTCGGCGTTGGCAGTCTCGACATCGGGTGCTTCGGCGGTGGCATCGGCAGACGATTCGCCATCCGGGGGCTCGCCAGCTGCCTGCTCGCCGGTTGGGAGATCGCCGTCGGGCTGCTGCTCGTAGTGCGCGAGCGCCTGGCGGTACGCCTCTTCGCCGTGCTCTTCGTAGTACTCACGCCAGGCTCGCTCGGCCTCAGACTCGCCGTCTGCGGTCGTGGCGCCGCCAACGAAGTTGCCCTCGTCGTCGTACGCGTGCGCGCCGAAGTGCTGGCGGTACTCCTCGGCCACCTCGCCGCCTTCGGCGGCTTGCTTGATCGACAAGCTGATGCGACGACGGTCCATGTCTAGGTCGATGATCTTCACCCACAGCTCTTCGGCTGGCGTCACCACCTGCTCGGGCGCGTCCACGTGGTGGGCCGACATCTCCGAGATGTGCACCAACCCTTCGATGCCGTTGCCGACCTCGACGAACGCGCCGAACGGCATCAGCTTGGTGACTCGCCCGTAGACGAGTTCGTTCAGCCGGTGCTTGCTGGCAAACACCTCCCACGGGTCGGGCTGGGTCGCCTTGAGCGACAACGAGATGCGCTCGCGGTCGTAGTCGATGTCGAGCACCTTCACCTCGACCTCGTCGCCGATGGTCACGACGCGGCTGGGATGGTCGACATGCTCCCACGACAGCTCGGACACGTGAATGAGGCCGTCCATGCCACCCAGGTCGACGAACGCGCCGAAGCTGACGACCGACGACACGCGCCCCGTGCGCTGCTGTCCGACCTCAAGGTCTCGCAAGAACACCTCGCGCTCTTCTCGCTGGCTCTCTTCTAACCAACCGCGGCGGCTGAGCACGACGTTGTTGCGGTTCTTGTCGAGTTCGATGATCTTCGCGTCGAGCACGCGGCCGACGTACGGCTCGAGGTCGCGCACGCGCCGCAGGTCGACCAGCGACGCGGGCAAAAAACCGCGCAGTCCGATGTCCATGATCAGGCCGCCCTTCACGACCTCGATGACCGGCCCCGTCACCACGCCGTCTTCGGCCTTGACCTGCTCGATGTTGCCCCACGCCCGCTCGTATTGAGCGCGCTTTTTCGACATGATGAGGCGGCCTTCGTGGTCTTCTTTCTGGAGCACCAGCGCTTCGATTTGGTCGCCGATGGCCACCAGCTCGGACGGGTCGACGTCTTGACGGATGGACAGCTCGCGCGCCGGGATCACGCCCTCTGACTTGAAGCCGACGTCGAGCAACACTTCGTCGCGGTTGACCTTGACGATCGTGCCGGCCACGATGTCGCCGTCGGCGAACTCGACGATCGTGCCGTCGATGGCTTCGTCGATGTTGCTCTTGCCTAGGTCGTTCTCGACGACCGTCAGGCCGACGTAGTCGCCCGCCTCGGTGAACGTGCCGAACTCGGTCGGAAGGCGCAGGTCTTCAAAGAAGTCGGTGCTGCGAGTTGGGGGGCTGTCTGCTATCGGGCTGTCAGTAATCGGGTTGGCCGTGTCGGCGTCGACGATGGAGGTCATGGGCAATCACCACAAAGTGCTCGGTAGGGAACAAGGGCAGCGTGCGACGCTGAGCAGACGGCTCGCTGCGAGCGGGCAGGGTAACGAGGCTGCGCTGTCAGCGCTTCGCGTCGGCCCAGGTGTCGCCCGTGGCGACGCTGACCTCGAGCGGCACCGCCAGCTGCGCCCTCGCGCCCGCTTCGATCATGGTGCGCACGCTGAGCGCCGTCACGTCGTCTAACTCGGCGGGCGGCACCTCCAAGATGACTTCGTCGTGCACTTGCAGCACCAGCTGGCTGTCGGCAGAGCTGACCTGCAGCTGCTCGTCGATCTCGACCAGCGCCATCTTGAAGATGTCTGCCGCCAAACCCTGCACGGGAGCGTTCATCGCTTGACGCTCGGCAGCTTGACGGGCTTGACGGTTCTTGGCGCTGATGGCGCCGATGTAGCGGCGACGGCCGAGCGGCGTGAGCGTGTAGCCCGTCTCGCGGCAGCTCGCCACGACTGAGTCCATGTACGTCTTGACGTCTGGGAACTTCGCGAAGTAGCTCTCGAGATACCCGGCAGCCTCGTCGGTCGGCACGCCCAGGCGTTGGCCCAAGCCGTACGCCTCCATTCCGTAGGCCAGCCCGTAGCTGACCATCTTCGCTGTAGAGCGCTGCTCGGGCGTCACCTGGTCGCTGGGGGTGTCGAAAACCTGCGCGGCAGTGCTGGTGTGGATGTCTTCGCCGCTGCGAAACGCGGCCACGAGGTTCGCGTCGCCCGAGAGGTGGGCGATGATGCGCAGCTCGATCTGGTCGTAGTCGGCGACCAGCAGCTTCGCGCCCGCCGCCGGCACAAACGCCCGACGGATGGCTCGTCCGGCGTCGCTGCGGATAGGAACGTTGTGCAGGTTGGGCGACTCCGAACTCAACCGACCCGTGCGAGCGACGATCTGGCTGAACGACGCGTGGATGCGGCCGTCGGAGTTGTCGATGGCAGGCAGCAACGTCAGCTCGACGGTCGAGCGCAGCTTGTCGATCTCGCGGTACTCCAGCACGAGGCCGACGATCGGGTGCTCGTGGCGGATCGACTCGAGCACGTTCGCGTTGGTCGAGTAGCCGCGGGCGGTCTTCGCGCCGGGAGTGAGCTGGAGGTCGTCGAAGAGCACCTCGGCGAGCACCTTGGGCGACTTGAGGTTGAACTGCCTGCTGGCGAGCTTCATCACCTCGGCTTCGACCTTGGCGGCGCGCGCCGCGAGCTGGTCGACTTGCCGCTGCAGCTCGTCGCGGTCGACGCCCAGCCCTGCGCCTTCCATGCGGTGGAGCACGCCGACGAGCGGGCGTTCGACGTTCTCGTACAGCTCGGTGAGCGCCATCGTTGCCAGCTCGCGCTCGAGCGCTGGGGCCACTGCGGCGACCGCCAGGGCCTGGGTCGCGAGGTCGGCGGCGACGCGGTCGGTGCCGCCGAAGGAGGTTTCTAGCGTCTCTTGGTCGGTCGTCTCTGTGGGCTGCTGGCGGATGTCGCAGCAGCGTTCAGCCAGCGCGAACAGGTCTTCCACCGCGTCGGACGTAGCGGTGAGGAACCCTGCGATGGCCGTGTCGACGGCGAGGTTGGCGGAAGTGATGCCGACGGCCGGCGCCAGGTCGCCGAGGGCTGCGAGCAGCCCCTTCGTGTCGTGAGCGTGAAAGCTGTTGTCGCGCAGCAGCCGCCCGAGCGCGTCGGCGACACCAGGTTCGCGCAGCAGCTCTGGGGTGACGCAGCAGACGACGGGAGGGTCGGCGTCGGGCGCGAGCTGGCTCTCTTGGGCCGCCGTGATGGCCAGCAAGCTGATCTCGTGGCCATCGGCGCTCAGGTCGTAGGCAAGCGAGATCGGGCACTGCGTCTGGCGCGCAACGTCGGCCAGCGACCCCAGCGCGTCGCTCGCGGCGCTGCCCGAGTGGGGCACCTCGACGGTCGCGTCCGGCAGCGACTTCTCTAGCTGCGACAGCTGGTTCAGCGCGATGGTGGCCCCCTTCGCCAGCGGCATGTCGGCCACCGCTTCGGCCAGCGACGCGATCACGTTGCGGAAGCGCAGCCGCGCTGCTATCTCAACCACCGCCTCGACGTCGATGCGTTCCCACACAGGCGCGTCGCGCTCCAGGCTCACCGGCGCGTCAACCTGCAGCCGCATCAGATCGACGTTGTCGATGGCGCGAGCACGGCCCTCGGCGAGGTTCTTGCGCAGCGCGGGCGTCTGGCTGTCTACGTCGTCGAAGATCGCCTCGAGGCTCCCGTACTTTTCCATCAGCTCGGCTGCACGCTTCGCGCCCACGCCCTTGATGCCTTCCAGGTTGTCGGAAGGGTCGCCGCGCAGCGCCGCGTATTGCAGGTAGAGCTGAGGCGGCACGCCGACGTGCTGCGCGACGCCCGCCTCATCGAGCATCAGTAGCTCGTCGCTGCGATGCTTGATCAGCTGCAGACGCACGTGCGGGTCGCGCACCAGACCCAGCGCGTCGCGGTCGCCGGTGACGATGACCGTGCCGACCGATGCCTCCGCGGCCTGATGAGCGAGCGTGGCGAGCAGGTCGTCGGCTTCGTAGCCCGGCGCTTCCAGGAACGGAATGCGCAGCGCGCCGAGCAGGTCGAACACCTGCTGGCGCTGGGTGATCACCTCGGGCGGCGTGGCGTCGCGGTGCGCCTTGTAGAGCGGGTTGCGTTCGTGGCGGTAGGTGGGCTCTGGCCGGTCGAAGCACACCGCCACGCGCCGCGGCTGGTGCTGTTTCAGCAGCGACGCGAGCCTCCGGCTGAACAGGTAGGTCGCGCCGACGGGTTCGTCGTTTGCCATCAGGTCGTCCGGGGCTGCGTGGTACGCCTGAAACAGCACAAAGTTGCCGTCGACGGCGAGCAGCTCAACCATCGGGTGCCGTTACGGCGTCAGCTCTCCGGCGATGACCGCGCTGGCGGTGTCGGCCATGGTCGCTCGATTGTCCATCGCGGTCTTGCGGACGAACTCGAACGCTTCCCGTTCGTTCATGTTGTGCTCGTCCATCAGCAAACCCTTCGCTCGGTCGAGGAGCTTTCTGGTTTCTAGCTGGTCTTCGAGCGTCGCGACCGTTTCATCGAGCACGCGCAGCTCCTCAAAACGAGCGAGCGCCACCTCGAGCGCGGAAACCAGCACGTCACGCTGGAACGGCTTGACCAGGTAGGTGAGCACTCCGGCGTCGCGCGCCTGCTCGATCAGGTGCCGCTGGCTGTATGCGGTGAGGATGATGACGGCTGAGTGCTTGTGCTCCATCACCTCTCGGGCGGCGTCGATGCCGTCACGTCCGGGCATCTGGATGTCGAAGATGCAGAAGTTGGGCTTGAGATCGAGCGCCAGGCGCACGGCTTCGTCGCCGTCGCCGGTTTCGCCGACCACGTCGTAGCCCTCATCGGTCAGCATCTCGCGCAGGTCGAGACGAATGATCGATTCATCTTCGGCGATCACCACGCTGTGCGACATCGGCATCCTCGCAAACTTGGGGGTTGAGGGGGTTTGGGGGCGCTCGGTCGGCGCCCCGCAGTGCCCGGGGCGGGACTTGAACCCGCACGCCCGTGAGGGCAAAGGATTTTGAGTCCTCCGTGTCTTCCAATTCCACCACCCGGGCAGGGTTAGCGAACGCTACCTGGCTATGCCCTAGCGTTGTCGCTCCGTGCTGACGTTCGTTTTCCCCGGCCAGGGCTCACAGGCGCCGCAGATGGGTTCGGCGTGGACGGCTCACCCGTCGTGGGAGCTGGTCGAAGAGGCTTCCGACGCGTGCGGCCGTGACGTCGCGCATCTGCTGACCGGCGCCGACGCGGACGAGCTGCGCCACACCCGCAACTCGCAGCTGTCGACGTTCGTGCTTTCGATGGTGGCGTTGGACGCAGCCGAGCGCACCGGCGTGGCGCCGGCGTTCGCCGCCGGGCACTCGCTGGGTGAGTACTCGGCGCTGTGCGCGGTCGGGGTGCTGTCGTTTCCCGACGCAGTGCGGCTGGTCGCCGAGCGCGGCGAGGCGATGGGCGAGGCCACCCAGGCGCGCACCGGAACGATGGCGGCCGTGCTCGGCCTCGACGACGACCAGGTGCTGGCGGCGTGCGAGCAGACCGACGGCGACGTGTGGGTCGCCAACTACAACGCTCCGGGTCAAGTGGTGATCGCGGGGAGCCCCGCCGCGGTCGACGCGGCAGGTGCCGCCGCCAAAGAGCTGGGCGCCAAGCGGGCGATGAGCTTGAACGTCGCAGGGGCTTTTCACACGCCGTACATGGGTTCGGCTGGCGCGCGCTTGGCGAGCGCGCTCGCGGACGTCGACATCAGGGCACCCGCGGTGAGCGTGGCCGCGAACGTCGACGCGCAGCTGCACGACGACGCCGAGCCGTGGGCGGAACTGCTGACGCAGCAGCTCACCAGCCCGGTGCGGTGGCGGGCTTGCCTGCACGCGCTCAGCGACGCAGGCGCGACCGCGTTCGTCGAGCTGGGCCCGGGATCGGTGCTGACCGGCACGGTCAAGCGCACGCTCGCCGATGCGGTGCAGCTGGCGGTCAGCACGCCAGCCGACATCGACAAGCTGCTGGGCGCCATCTCACAGATGGCGTCGGTGGGCCCGGCCGCGGTCGGAGGCGAGGGCCTGTACGTGACCGAGCGGGTCATCGTCAGTCCGTGCGCCGGACTGTTTGAGGCCAACCGCGAACTTTCCGCAGGCGACGAGGTAGCGGTAGGCGCGGTGGTCGGCTGGGTGGCAGATGAAGAGGTGCGGTCGCCGTTCTCGGGTACTGTGATGGGCGTGATGGCAGTCGACGGCGAGCGCGTGACGGCGCGCCAGTCGGTGGCATGGCTGCGGTCGCGAGACCGCTGACCCAACAGACAGCTACGTTCGCAGAGCCTTTGAGATCGGAGATCCCCGTGACGTCCCCCCATTGTTCCCAGGGTCGGATCATCGGCGTGGGCACCGCCCTGCCAGACAAGGTTGTCACCAACGACGACCTGGCGGCGCGCATCGACACGTCCGATGAGTGGATCGTCGAACGCACCGGCATCCGTGAGCGTCGCATCGGCGGGACGACGAGCGGGCTGGCAACCCAAGCCGCTCGCGCGGCGATGGCCGACGCCGACGTCGATGCGTCGACCATCGACCTGCTGGTGCTCGCCACCACCACGCCCGACCGGCGCGTGCCGGCGACCGCGTCGGCCGTTCAGCGAGACCTCGGGCTGACCTGCGGGGCGATGGACATAAACGCGGCCTGCTCGGGCTTCGTCTACGGCCTGGTCAGCGCGCAGGGGCTGATGTCGCTCGGCTACGAACGCATCTTGGTGGTCGGCGCCGAGACGCTGTCTTCCATCACCGACTGGGACGACCGCTCGACCTGCATCTTGTTCGCCGATGGCGCCGGAGCTGTCGTGCTCGAACGTTCCGCCGACGGAGGCGACTTGTTGGGCTGGCACCTCTCTAGCGACGGCACGATGGAAGAGCACCTCTACTGCGACTACGGCGGATGCATCTACATGGCCGGTCAAACCGTGTTCAAAAAGGCCGTGCTGGTGATGGAAGAAGCGGCGCGCCAGGCGATGAAGCAAGCGGGGCTGACCCCAAACGACATCGACGTGGTCGTGCCGCACCAGGCGAACGTGCGCATCGTCGACACCGCGTGCAGGCGGCTCGGCATTCCCACCGAGAAGGCGGCGATGGTCATTCACCGCACGGGCAACACGTCGTCGGCGTCGATACCGCTCGCGCTCGAAGACGCCGTGCGCACGGGCACGGTGCGAGCCGGCCACCACGTGCTGCTGGTCGGGTTCGGCGCCGGCATGACGTCGGCGTCTGCGCTGGTGCGTTGGTCTGGTTAGGGGGGTCGGCGTGACCGACACCTCAACTGACCGCCCTGTTGGCCGAGTAGCGGTCGTCACCGGCGGCAATCGAGGCATCGGCGCGGCGACCGCATCGAGGCTCGCCGACGCGGGCATGCGGGTCGCGGTGACGTCGAGCGGCGCTTCGTCTGCTGCGCCAGATGACGACCGGCTGCTGTGGGTGCCGTGCGATCAGTCCGACGGCGAGGCGGTCGACGCGGCGTTTCTGACGATCACCGAGCAGCTGGGCGCGCCCGAGGTGGTGGTCGCCAACGCAGGCATCACCCGCGACCAGCTGCTGCTGCGGATGAGCGACGACGACTTCGCCGCGGTCGTCGACACCAACCTGACCGGTGCCTACCGAGTGGCAAAGCGCGCCGCTCGGGCGATGCTGCGGGCGCGCTGGGGCAGGCTGATCTTCGTGTCGTCGGTGGTCGCCGCGATGGGTCAAGCGGGCCAGGTCAACTACGCGGCCAGCAAAGCGGGGTTGGTCGGCATGGCACGGTCGTTGGCTCGCGAGCTGGCCTCACGCTCGATCACGGTGAACGTCGTGGCGCCCGGGCCGGTCGACACCGACATGTTCGGCCAGCTCACCGACGAACAGCGCAGCGCGATCGCAGATGCGGTGCCGCTGGGTCGAGTGGCGACGCCCGCTGAGGTCGCCGACGCGATTGCGTTTCTCGCGTCCGACCAAGCCGCCTACGTCACCGGCGTCGTGCTGGCAGTGGACGGCGGGCTGTCGATGGGCAATTAGCCGTTGGCGCCGACGCGTAGAAATACAATGGCCAGCCAACGTGGCTGGCCGGTCTGGCTCGCTAACTATCTGCCAACCGGGGAGGTAACCCAAGATGTCTTCGGACACGTTCGACAAGTTCAAGGAGTGCGCGGTGGAGGTGCTGTCGGTTGACGCCGACGCCGTCACTCTCGAGGCCAACTTCGCAAACGATCTAGACGCCGACAGCCTCGATTTGGTCGAGTTGGTGATGGAACTGGAAGAGGTGTTCAATATCGCGGTGAACGAAGAAGAGCTTGAAGGTGTCGCCACGGTCGGCGATGCCGTCAAGCTGGTCGAGTCAAAGCTCTAGGCGTGGCCGTGAGCCAACGGCGCCGGGTGGCGGTGGTCGGTGCTGGCGTCGTCGCCAGCGCTGGCATCGGGCTCGACGCGTTTTGGCAGGGCCTGTTTGCTCCGGCGCCGGTCGGTGAGCGACGGGTAGAAGACTTCGACCCGACGCCGTTCTACGACAACCCGAAGGCAGTGCGACGGGCCGACCGTTCAGAGCAGATGGCGATTGCGTCGGCCACTCAGGCAATGGCGGCGGCGGGCGAGTTGACCGCCGATCCGTCTCGCCGCGGCGTCATCTACGCGACCGGCATAGGCGGGCTCGCCACGTTCGAAGACCAGGTGCTGGTGCACCAGCACAAAGGCGCCCGGCGGGTGTCGCCGTTCATGGTGCCGATGATCATGCCCAACGCTTCGGGTGCCGCCATCTCGATGCGCTGGGGGCTGTGCGGGCCGGCCGAGGTTGTCACGACGGCGTGCGCCGCCAGCACGCACTCGATCGCGAACGCCGCCCGGCTGATCGGGCACGGCTACGCGGATGTGGTCGTGACCGGCGGCTGCGAAGCGGTCATCACGCCGGTCGGCACGGCCGGGTTCGCGAACATGACTGCGCTGTCGTCTGCTGGCGTGTCGAGGCCATTCGACGTCAACCGAGACGGCTTCGTGATGGCAGAGGGTTCGGCGACGCTGGTGCTCGAAGAGATGGAGATGGCGCTGGCGCGGGGCGCGAACGTCATGGGCGAGGTGCTGGGTTCGGCGTCGAACGCAGACGCGCACCACATCACCGCGCCCGCTCCGGGCGGCATCGGCGCGCTGGCCTGCATGCAGCTCGCCATCGAAGATGCCGGGCTGTCGCCGGTTGACATCGCGCACGTGAACGCGCACGGCACGTCGACGTCGCTCAACGACGCGGCCGAAGCCGAGGCGCTCGCCAAGCTGTTCGGCGACGACTGCCCGCCGGTGGTGTCCACCAAGGGCGTCACCGGCCACGCGCTGGGCGCCGCGGGCGCGCTCGAAGCGACAGCGGTGCTGCTGGCGATGCGGCACCGCAAGCTGCCGCCGACAGCAGGGTTCAGCCAAGCCGACCCCGACATGGCGCCGCTCAACCTGGTGACGGGCGACGGTGCCGACTGGGAGCCGGGGCCGGCCATTTCAAACTCGTTCGGCTTCGGCGGGCACAACGGCTGCCTGGTGCTGGGCCCGCCGCCTGCGTAGCCCGTCAGGTGTTTCCTAATCCTGCCGACCTCCTGCCCCACCGTGCGCCGTTCCTGTTTGTCGATGAGATAACGGCGCTCACGCCTGGCGTTTCGTGCGAAGCGGTGTGGCGGCTCACCGGCGACGAGCCGTTCTTCGCCGGCCACTTTCCCGAGCTGCCGACGTTGCCGGGCGTGCTGATGGTTGAGGCCATCGCTCAGGTCGCGGGCTGCGCGGCGATGTCGGCGGCCGATTTGCGCGACAAGCTGGCGCTGTTCGGCGGCATCGACAAGGCCCGTTTCCGCCGTCAGGCGGTGCCGGGCGACACGCTGACGCTCAGCGCGACGCTCGGCCGGCTGTCTGCCCGCGCCGGCCGTGCGTCGGGCACGGCCACCATCAACGGCGAGACCGCGTGCTCTGCCGACATGCTCTTCGTCGTCACCGACCGCCCCGCCTAAACCCCCACCGCCTAGCGCCACCAGTTTGCCGCCGCTCGCTCACCCCACAGCAGCGTCGCCTCACCGACGAGCACTCCACGGCTTGGTGCGATGCAGACCGGCGTGACCTTCTCGCAGCGCGCATCGGCGAGCGGCTCTGGGCATCCAAGCCCCGCATATGTCAGGATCGCCGGGCCCGTCGGTCGTGGGCCATGCGGCCGACAGCGGCGACGGTGTCTCGGCATGGACCGCTTTGGCCGCGCCCTCGTCGCGCCTAGCTGCCGCTCGCCGGGCCTTCACCTCGAGCTTGCCGTTGAGAAAGTTTGGAGGCAGCCCGGTGCCGTGCGCAAGCGAAACGCAGTCGTGGGCATCTGCCTCAAAGAAGCAGTCCTCCGTCAGACCATCAATAACGGCATCGGAGAAGTCGTCGCTGTAGCCCTCCTGTGCGACGAAGTCTGACAGCTCGACGGTCGTGTGCGTCGCACCGTGTTGGTGAACGAGCATCACGACCTGCTGCTCGATTGCACTCAATCGCTCCCACGTCAACTTCGAGACGTTTCGCGCGTAGATGGGCACCGCAGCCTCAACGCCACGCTCGACGTCAGCCACGCCTATCGGCTTCGTGGGGGCCAAGCTCGCCTTCCACGAGTAGTGGCCGACTAGCTGAAACATGTACGGCGAACCCTCGACCGCATCCACCGCAGCTTCAAGCGCTTCGCCCGTGAACTCACCGCCGCTCTCGGCGGCACACAACTGAAAGCCCTGATGTGCGTCGTAGCGCGTCAGCGGCGGCATGGACACCTGCTCACCGCGCCGGAAAAACGACAGCTGCGGGTCGTCGAGCGCGGTGCGTCTGAAGTCGGGAAACGCTGCCCCTCGAAACTGGAGCGGCAAGCGCTCCTTGCGCATGAGATCTTGCACGGTGTTGCCCAGCACCGCGCATTCACCCACGTCGGCCGCATGCATCTCATCAACGCACATCAGCACGCCCGTGTCGTTGCTGGCTGCGGTCTGCAGCAACGCCTTCAGCAGTTCCGTTCCGGGGACTTCGACCGGGTCGCGCACGGCATCGCCCCACTCAAACTTCACCCCCACCCTCCCGAGGTTCACCGCGAGCGCCTTGAGGGCGACGTCTCGCTGCACTTGGCTCAAGAGCGACATGGTGTTCAGAACCGTCGCCCTGAGGCCTGCCAACAGCCCGTTCTCCATCTTTCCCGTCAGGTCAACCACGAGCCAGCCGAGCAGGCGCGCCCGATCGGCCATCTCAATGAGCGTTGCGGTCTTGCCGCTGCCGCGCGGACCAAAGAACATCGCGCATTCGTCATCAGGCTCTGGCGGGTTTGGTGACAATGCGACCGTGAATCGGCTCACCAATGCGGTGCGTCCGATTAGCTCTGGCGCAGGCAGCACTCCAAAGCTCTTGCGGAACGGGTTGCCGCCAGGCTTGTCGGGACGGTTCGCTTCAGCGCTCTCTTGGGCACTGTCCACAGATGGCATTGGCCTTCCTTCCGTCGCTAGGGGTCAGTGGTTAGGCGGGGGCTTGGTGGACGCTGACGGCGTAGTCGCCGCCGTCATAGGGCGTGCGTTCCCAGGTGGCGTAGCGCTCGGTGAGGGTGAGGCCGACGTCGGCGGCGAAGCGGTCGTATTGGCTAAGCGACAGCCGGCCCGGCCCAAGCTGAAAGCCGGCGACCATCGAGCCGCCGGGAGCCAGGTGAGCTGCGACCGCAGCCACCACGTCGGCCTCTCGGTCGGGCTGCACGAAGATCATCACGTTGCCCGCCATCACTGCGACGTCGAAGCGGCGTCGTTCGCCGTGGTCGTCGCGCAGATCGAGCGCGGCTAAATCGGCGAGCAGCCACTCGGGCTGCTGACGCTCGTGCGTGTGGGCGTGCGCGTGATCGGCAGCCCGTTCGTCGGCGACGCTCTTGGCTCGCGCGAGCGAGAGCATCGAGCGGTCGAGGTCGACGCCCACCACGCGCACGCCTCGGCGAGCCAGCTCAATCGCGACCCGTCCGGTGCCGCAGCCGGCGTCGAGCGCGGTGCGTGGCGACAGCCGCATCACGAAGTCGGCTTCGCCGTGTATCGAGTGTCCTGCAGCGGCTAGCTGCTCCCAGCGTCGGTCGTAGTCGGCACCCCGAGGAACGTCGCTGCGGTGATCCCAGCGGCTTTGGCTCAACAGTCCTTCCACTGCGGATCACGCTTCTGTGCGAACGCAGTCGCGCCTTCGATGGCATCTTGTGAGGCGAACACGTCTTCGAGCGCGGGTCGCTGGAACTCCCAGAACGCGTCTTCCGACACGCCCAGCACGTTCTTCAGCAACTCCTTCGACTTGCGCACACCCATCGGCGCGTTCTTGGCGATGCGCTCGGCCATCTCGACCGCGACGTCGACGGCCTTGCCCTTCTCACAGACGCGGTTGACCATGCCGTGTGCGTGCGCGACCTCCGCGGTGATCGGCTCGGCGGTCAGCGCCATCTCCATCGCCAAGCTGTAGGGCAGCTGTCGAGGCAGGCGCAGCAGCGCTCCGGCGCCCGCGAACAGCCCCACGCCGACCTCGGGAATGCCGAGCTGGGCGCCCTGCGACGCGACGATCAGGTCGCACGCCAGCGCGACTTCGAGCCCGCCGGCGAGCGCGAATCGCTCGATCGCCGCGATGACCGGCTTCGCGCAGCCGCCTTCGGTGATGCCCGCGAAACCGCCTCGCTCGAGGTTCGGCATCGAGTTGATGCCGCCACCCTCGGCGAACTGCTTCAAGTCCATGCCTGCGCTGAAGCCACGTCCAGCTCCGGTCAGCACGCCGACGCGGGTGTCGCCGTCGGCGTCCATCTCATCTAGCGCCGCGGCGAGGGCTTCTGAGAGCGCGGTGTTGAACGAGTTCATCGCCTCGGGGCGGTTCATCGTCAAGATGCGCACGTAGCCGCGCTGCTCGGTGAGAACTAGATCTTCGGTGGTCATGGTTTGCTCCCGTGCTCGGCCTGCGGCAGAAGCAGCAGGCGGTGAAGCCGCACACAGTAATGTCTCGGCGCTCGGTGCCGCCGACGCGTCGCCGAGGCCGTGAGGTGACGCGTGACCGACGACCGAGATGCCGACCATCTGGACGATCCGTTCGCCCCGCGCCGAGCCGAGGTGCAGCGCCAGCTGCTCGACGCCGCGCGAGCCGCCGCGCAAGACGGCCTGCCTGCGGGTCAGCGATTCGCCACCGTGTGGCATGACCCGACGCCCGAGCACATCGAGCGTCAGCTAGCGGAGTTTCCTGACGGCGCGTGGGCGCAGGGTGACGACCTCACGTTCGCTCGCCGGTCGGCTACGCCGTACGGCTTGGCGCCGGGGCCGGTGTTTGTGCATCCGATGTTTCGCCTGGACGACACCGACCTGTGGGTGCTGCAGGTGCGCGTCGAGCGGCTGTCGGAGCTGGTGGCTGGCTACGGCTTCTGGGAGCTCGACGAGACGTGGAACCTGCCGGGCGGACAGCGCGGCAGCGTCGACTTTCGCTTCCGCGGCGCGGACGCGCCCGCCGAGCTGGCTTCCACGCCCGATGACGAGCTGGCTGGCGAGGTCGTCGACCACGAGGTGCCGACGCAGTGGCTGGGCGGCAGCCGCACCGTCACGACGTATGTGCCGCCGGGCGCTGACGCTCGTTTGCGGGTCGTCTACGCGACCGACGGCGCGGGCGCCGCGCCGTTTCTGCGGCGGCTCGACGCCGCGATCACCGCTGGCAGCGTGCCTCCGTGCGCGGTGGTGGCCGCGCACGCCGCGCCGATGACGCCGGTCGCGACGATGCCCGGCGCGTCGCACCGCACGCTCGAGTACTTCCCCGCGGTCGACCCGGCCCGCTTCGACGCGCACCAGCACTTCTTCGTCGACGAGCTGTCGGCCTGGGCACAAGCCACGCTCGGCGTGTCGGCGGAGCGCGACGACAAGGCGATCTTCGGCTACTCCGACGGCGGCGCGCACGCGATGGCGACGTCTCTGTTGCACCCGCACGCTTACGCGCACGCCATCGCCTACTCGTCCGGCTGGGCACCCGAGCCGACCACCAAGTGGAACGTTGACGCCGGGCCGTTCGTGCACCTGTGCGCGGGCACGCTCGAAGGCGGCTTTCACATGGCGACCCAGGCCTGGGCCGCGTGGCTGCACTTCGCGAACGCGCCGCACAACTTCACCGAGCGGGTGTGCGGGCACGACCTCATTCAGTGGATCGAAGAGCTGCCTCGGGCAATCGAGCGGGCCTGGGGCTGAGCGCGCCTAGCTCGCGCCGCGCGCCTAGCTGTCGTCTCGCAGCAGGTAGCGCTTGATTTTGCCGGTCGCCGTCTGCGGCAGCTCGGCGACGACCTCAACGGTGCGCGGGTACTTGTACGGCGCGAGCCGCTCGCGCACGTGGGCCTGAACTTCGGCGGCCAGCGCCGCGGCACGCTCTGACACGTCGCCGTCGGCTGGCACCACGAACGCCTTCGGTTTCACCAACCCGTCTGTGTCTGGCGCCCCCACGACCGCTGCCGCCACCACCGAGCCCAGCTCGACGATGGTCGCCTCCACCTCGGTCGGCGACACCCAGATGCCGCCGACCTTCAGCATGTCGTCGGTGCGGCCCAGCGCTCGATACACGCCGCCCGCCTCTCGTACGTAGGTGTCGCCGGTCGCCAAGAACTCGCCGTGCAGCGTCGCTCGGTTTTGCGCCGTGCGGTTCCAGTAGCCAGCCATCACCGACTCACCGGCGACGAACAGCGCCCCCGGCTCGCCGTCGGCCACCTCGTGGCCGTCGCTGTCGCGCAAGCTGACGCGGTAGCCCTCCAGCACGGTGCCGCTGGTGCCGCCGACCGACGCGCCGGGCCGGTTGGTGATGGCGACGTGGCACAGCTCGGTGGTGCCGAAGCCGTCGAGGATTTCCACTCCGAAGCGTTCGCCGAAGCGTCGGTGAACGTCAGCGGGCAGCGGCTCGCCAGCCGACACCGCGAGGCGAACCGACTCGAACGTGTCGGCTGGCAGGTCTTCGGCGAGCAGCTGGGCGTATGAGGTCGGCACGCCGAAATACAGGGTGGGGCGATGCTCACGCACTTGCGCGGCGATCAGATCGGGCGTGGGCCGCAGCGGGTTGAGCACCACCCGCGCGCCGGTGCCGGGCGGAAAGTAGCCCGAGTTGCCCAAGCCGTATGCGAAGAAGAGCTTGGCGACCGAGTAGATGACGTCGCTGCTCCCCATGTCGAGAATGGGCCTTGCGTAGCGGTCGGTGCAAAAGCCCATGTCGATGTGGCGGTGCATCGCGCCCTTCGGGAAGCCGGTGGTGCCCGAGGTGTAGAGCCAGAACGCGACGTCGTCGCCAACTGCGGGAAACGGCGCGGCTTCAATCGACGGCTCGTTCGTGAACTGGTGCTGCGAGTCGTCAATGACGAACGTGAGGAACTGACGCTCGCCGGTCGACTGGAACGCTTGGGTAGCGGCGACGGCTTCGGTGAACTGCGGCCAGCAGATGAGCCCGACGGCGCGGGAGTCGTCCAGCAAGAACGCGTAGTCGCTGCGCGTCAGCATCGTCGACACCGGCACCGGTATCGCACCCATCCACATCGCTCCCCAGAACCACCAAAGAAACGCCACCGTGTCGGCGCAGCACAGCATTACTCGCTGGCCGGCTACGACGCCGCGGCGGTCGAGCTCTGCAGCGGCGGCTCTCACGCCGCGCTCTACCTCGGCGCGCGAGTAGGTCGCGCCGCTGAGGGCGTCGATGACGGCGACCTCGTCGGGCGCAGCGCTGGCGGGTTCGATCACGAAGCGATACACGGCGTTGGCTGACATAGCTATAACTACCTTTCCTTGGTGCTTGATTTTCTAACCGAACCAGACGGCTCTTTGCATTGGGGCTCGCACTGGGCGTCGCACTGGCGATTGAGCGTCGACGGCGCCGTTGCGACGCTCGCCCTCGAGGTCGACCCCGCTGCGGCGGCAGCCGACGGCTACGAGCTGAAGCTCAACAGCTACGACATCGCGGTCGACGTCGAACTCGTCCGGCTGGTGCGGCTGATCCGCTACGAGCAGCCCGAGGTGGGGTGCGTGGTGATCACCGGCGGCGTGGCCGGAACGTTTTGCGCGGGCGCGAACATCGGCATGCTCGCTGGCGCGACCCACCACCACAAGGTCAACTTCTGCAAGTTCACCAACGAGACCCGCCTCGAAATGGAAGACGCATCGGCGCGCAGCGGGCTGCGCTTCTTGGCTGCCATCAACGGCGCTTGCTCGGGCGGCGGCTACGAGCTGGCGCTGGCGTGCGACTGGCTGCTGCTCATCGACGACCGCTCCACCGCGGTGTCGCTGCCGGAAGTGCCGCTGCTGGGGGTGCTGCCCGGCACCGGCGGGCTGACCCGCCTGGTCGACAAGCGCAGGGTGCGCCGCGACCTGGCAGACGTGTTTGCGACCCGGGTCGAGGGCTGTCGCGGCGCGGAGGCGTTGGCGTGGGGACTGGTCGACGAGCTGGCGCCGCCGAGTGAGTTCGACGCAGCGGTAGCGACAAGAGCCGCGGCGTTGGTGCGCGACAGTCGCGCGGCTGGCACGACAGCGTCGACTGACGTGATCAGCGCGCTCGGCGACGCGAGCGCTGGCGTGAAGGCACCGAAGCTGCCGGTGGTGCGGCGAGACGAGGCGCTGCCCGTCGAGCGCGCGGTGCGCACCAGCTACGTCGCGGCCGCCTTCGACCGCGAACGGCGCGTGGCTTACCTTGGCGTGCTCGCCAGCGGCGACGCCGACTGGCCGCTGCGGTGCGCGCTCGAACTCGACGCAGTGCTGTGCCACCTGCGATTTGCCGAGCCAACGCTGGGCACGATCGTGCTGTTCACCTTCGGCGACCCAACAGACGTGCTGCGCCACGACGAAGCGTTGGTCAACCCGCGCACGCACCAAGAGCGTGAGACGGCCGCGCTGTGGGCTCGCGCGCTGTCGCGGCTCGACCTCACGGCACGCTCGATCATCTGCGCGGCAGAGCCGGGGTCGTGCTTTGTTGGAGTGCTGGCAGAACTGGCGCTGGCTGCCGACCGCACGTACGCGCTCGACGGCGTGTTCGAGGACGAGCGCGACTCCGACGCGGCAGGCGGCGCGCTGCGCGACCTGCTCGGCTGCCAGCGTGTCGGCGAACCGCCCACCCTCACGCTGACCGACGTGAACTTCAGACCGATGCCGATGGCGAACGGGCTCACGCGCATCGCGTCGCGGTTCTGCGACGACGCCGAGGCTGTGCGCCGGGCGCACGACCTGCGCAACCAGCCGCTCGCCGCGACCGAAGCAGCGGCCGCGGGCCTGGTCACCTTCGCCGTCGACGACATCGACTACGACGACGAGCTTCGCATCGCCATCGAAGAGCGCGCCGCGATGTCGCCCGACGCGCTCACCGCGCTGGAGGCCAACCACCGGTTCTGCGGCCCCGAGACGCTGGCGACGAAGATCTTCGGCCGTCTCACCGCCTGGCAGAACTGGGTGTTCACCCGCGACAACGCGAGCGGCGACGCCAGCCCGCTGCGGCTGTACGGCACGGGTCAGCGTCCGACCTACGATCTAGAGCGCACCTGATGGCACACATCGACTATTCCGAGCGCATTCCCAACAACGTCGACCTGTCTGACGACCGCCGCTTGCGACGTGCCCTCGAGAGCTGGCAGCCGAAGTTCGCGCAGTGGTGGAGCGACCTAGGCCCGGCGGAGTTCGCGGAGTGCGACGTGTACCTGCGCACCGCGGTCGACGCCGACCAGACGGGCTGGGCGCACTACGGGTTCACCAAGACGCCGGACTATCGGTGGGGCATCTTCCTCTCGCCGCCCGAGCCCGGCCGCACGGTCGGCTTTGGCGACCGCATCGGCGAAGACGTGTGGCACAGCGTGCCAGGTGAGTTCCGAGCTGACCTGCGGCGGCTGATCGTGGTGCAGGGCGACACCGAGCCGGCATCGGTCGAGCAGCAACGACAGCTGGGCGCAACCGCGCCGTCGCTGTATGACCTGCGCAACTTGTTGCAGATCAACGTGGAAGAGGCTCGCCACCTGTGGGCGATGGTGTACCTGCTGCACGCTCACTTCGGGCGAGACGGGCGCGACGAAGCAGATGCCTTGTTGGAACGTCACGCCGGCGACGCGGACAACCCCCGCATCTTGGGGGCGTTCAACGAGCGCACCGACGACTGGCTGTCGTTCATGCTGTTCACCTACTTCACCGACCGCGACGGCAAGTATCAGCTGGGCGCGCTGCGAGAGTCGGCGTTCGACCCGCTCGCCCGGACGTGCGACTTCATGCTGAAAGAAGAGGCGCACCACATGTTCGTGGGCGCGAGCGGCATCAGCCGGGTCATAGCTCGCACTTGCGAGTTGATGGCTGCGCACGACACCGACGACGTCGGGCCGCACGGCGGCGTGAGCCTGGAGATGCTGCAGCGCTACTTAAACTTCCACTATTCGGTGTCGCTTGACCTGTTCGGCGCGGAGGCTTCGACGAATGCCGCCAACTACTACGCGGCGGGGCTGAAGGGTCGCTTTGACGAGGCGAGCTACGACGACGACCACGTGCTGACCGACGGGTTCTATGAGGTGGCGACGGTTGACGACGGCGAGCTGACGACGTTGAGCCGCCCCGCCATCAACTTGGTGAACGCGCAGCTGCGGTCGAGCTACAGCGACGACTGCGAGAAGGGGCTGCGCCGATGGAATCGGGTGATCGCTGAAGCGGGCGTCGATTTTGAGCTGCGGCTGCCGCACGTGGGCTTCAACCGGCGGGTGGGGTTGTTTGCCGAGGCGAACGTGACACCCGACGGCCAGGTGGTGGACGACGCCACCTGGGAGGCCGAGCGGGCGCGCTACCTGCCGAGCGACGCCGACCACACGCACGTGGCGTCGCTGATGCAGCGCTGCGTCGAGCCAGGCCAGATGGCTGGCTGGATCGCCCCGCCGGCGCGCGGCATCAACACCAAGCCGGTCGACTACACCTACGTCAGGCTGTAGCCATCTCTTGGGCAGACGTCGCTGGCTCTCGGCTCAACTACCAACACTGGGAGCCAGCGAGACGTAGCGACGGCGGGCCGATCGTGATGCTGCACGAAGGCCTGGGCTGCGTCACGCAGTGGCGCGACCTGCCCGAGCGCCTGGCCGCGCATACCGGCCGACCCGTGCTCGCATACGACCGCAGCGGCTACGGCCGCTCGTCGCCCGAGCCCGCCACCTACGACGCCGACTTCATGGAGCACGAAGCCGTCGTCGTGCTGCCCGAACTGCTGCACAAACTGGCGGACGATGACGCTTCTGGCTTGAGCGGCCAACCCGACGACATGGTGTTCGTGGGCCACTCCGACGGCGCGACGATTGCCCTGCTGGCCGCTGCGTCGGGCGCGGTAGCGCCTGCGGCGGTCGTCGCCATCGCGCCGCACACGTTCCTAGAGCTGGTCTGCCTGCGCGAGATCGCCGCGCTCGATGCGCACCGCGACAAGCTCATCGACGGCCTCGCCCGCCATCACGACCGTCCCGAGCTGGTCTTCGACCGCTGGCGCGCCGCCTGGCTCTCGCCCGACTTTGCTGACTGGGACATCCGCGACCAGCTCGCCACCATCGACGCACCCGTGCTCGCCTTCCAGGGCACCGACGACGCCTACGGTACCGCTGCCCAGATCACCGAAATCACCGACCGCGCCCCCCACGCCCACGGCGAACTCCTGCCCAACTGCGGCCACATCGTCCACCGCGACCAACCCCACCGCACCCTCTCACTCATCACCACCTTCCTCAACAGGCTGTAGGCTGTGGCTTAGCCATCTGGCGCCTCCGGAGAGCGATCCTTGCGCGTATCTCTCAGGTGTCACCTTTACATCCGTTCGGAAAGGCGGTCCAATGACTGATTGTCACACCAAATGCGGACCTCTGAGTTGGCCTCAGCGAGCCTGGCACTCGCGTCTCACTGGTCAGGGCCCTGGGCCCATTCCGCCGACGAGCATAGCCACGGAGGCAACATGAACGCTATACAGCAGGAACAACATCGGCGTGCCCTGCCATCGCTAATGATGCTCCTTTCCGCACTCTGCTTTGCCCCCGTGCCGTTGCTAATACACAAGGGGAGCGTTGACACCGCCTGGTGGTTGTTCACGGGCGTGTGGTTGACCTCATACTGCCTGTTCCAAGCACTGGCCCGCTGGCTTTTCCCTCTTGTTCGTCAGCAACTGGCTTCACACCAAGAGGAACGCCAGTCTTCCAGTGACCCCCCCCCGCACGATCTACGCCCAATCTACTACAAGATGTAGCTGACGCAAGGCGCTCATATTTCTTGGTCGGCACGGCCGCCATGGGACACTGGTTTCTGTTTGCCGCGGCGATCACGCTACTCGATCCAGTGATCGCAACAGTCATCTTTGAATTCTGGCCCGTTCTGTACTCAGTAGTGGGACTCTCCACCATGTGGAGAACCGTAATGCGCCAAGGTAGCCTGAATCGTGCAGCTGCCAGCAATACGCTACTGCTCTTGGTGTTCGGCGGCACTGCTGTGGCCCTTGCTGTCGCTAGTAGAGGTGTCACAGAGGCGGAGTGGGGACTCCAGAGCTTTCTCGGTGTCCTGCTCGCATTAGCGGCTGCCACAGGAACTGCGATCAGCAGCGCCTCATTTGCCATGCTAGGCGAGGACGTCGCTCTTCGAGCGATGGATGGTGCCATTGTTGGAGCATCTGGCACTCGAGAAGACAGCGAGACAAAGCGCATTACCACAACTACCTCTGGCGTCGCCATCGCTCATGGCGCACACGGAATCGCCGCAGTAGTAATGGCGAGCATCTGGACTCTCCTCGGAGGATCTCTTCAAGTCGGTGAGGCTGGGGTTGGCTATGCGATTGCTGCCGGAGCCTTGACCTGCTGCGGGAACTGGATGTTTTACCAAGCCAACCATCTTGCACGAGACAATGAAGGTCAGATATCTGCTCGAATCAATGGGATATTCTATGCAGCACCAGTCATCGGCATCGTGCTGCTTTGGAGATTTGGCGACAGTACCATACTCTACTGGAACATGCTGATTGCGGGCCTGGCGGGCATCCTCGCCATCAATATGGTGATACATCTTGACCCCGAGGGCATTCGACAACCGCGTGCCGACGACAGATACAGTCGCTATTTCCAGTGGCTCACAACTCCTGAGAACTACGGCACCCGTCAAGACCGGCCCCATCCCGTGGCCTCAGAACAAGAGCGCGGTGTCGCATCCGGCTACACGTCGGCTGTATTGGCCCTATGGACGTGCGGTACCATGGTGCTCCTGCGCGAGGACGTGCTGCCCGATTCCTGGAGGGTCTGGTCAGTTTCAAGAAATTGAGACCGCGGACACCCCGCCTGAACTTCGTAAGGCGTATTTCCCCATGCGTATATTGTTGATGTCGGAAATGCGGACCAGCACCAATAGGGAACGCATAGAGGTCCTGGCGGAGCTCCTAACGGAGACTGAGACACTGGTGAACCTACGGCAGCAAGGACGTAACTTCGCTGAACTCGCAGTCCTGTCAATGTTCGCTGCTACCATTAGCGCTCTAGCGATACTTGCTCGTCCTGAGGCTGCGCAAGAGTTGCTGAAGTTTCCTGCTCCTTTTGCCGCATGGGCGCACGATGTGGCTTCAATGGTAGTTGCTGTTGCCTTTACGTTCCTTGGGTTTGACCTAAGGGACAAGCGTCGAGAGGCTGACTCTCGACTGCTCCGCCAAGTGAGTTGGCGGGCTCAGATTCGGCACGGGCAACCGAGTGGATGGAGGCTGCGACTACACGCCTGGAACGATCCTCGCTGGGAGCGACTCTTGGCATCTTCGCTGGGCGCATTGCTACTTGCAGGAGCGGTTGTGATGCTGGGGATCAAGTGGATGGGCTAGGTGTTGGGAGCCAACAGGGGGCGTGTGCGACATCAGGGGCAAGCATGGCAGGCGCGGCAGGCGAGACGTCAGGCGGCGGGCTAGGCGGTGCCGGTAGTGAGGGCGGCGATGGCGTCGATGGCGATCTTGTCGGGCGACTGGAGAGGGCCGAAGTGGCTGAGGCGCGGGTATTCGATGAGCTGTGAGTTGGGTAGCACTTCGTGGGCGGGCACGCCGATGTCGCCGAAGGTGACGTCGGTGCCGCGTCCGATGACGACCGGCGTGGTCGCACCGGCGATGACGTCGGTCGTGGACGTGTGCTCGCCGCGGTAGGTCGCCGCCTCGATATCTGGGTGACAACGCAGCTCGACCGCTCCGTCGTGTGCGTCACGCAACCCGTGGGCCACGTAGCTCGCGAGCGCGTCGGCTCGCACGTGCGCGAACGGCGGTCGGGTCGCGAAGCGCATGTGTGCCTCGCCGCGCGAGGCAAAGCGCGCTAGGCGTTTCTCGGCCGTCGCGATTAACGGGTTCTCATCTGGGCCGAACACCTCTGCCGGGCGCCACACGACCGGCTCGTATCCGTACATCGCGGCGATCAGCCCCGGGTGGGTCGCGTCGGCTATCAGCAGACATGCGGCGCCGAAGGAGTGGCCGACGCACCGCAGGGTGCCGTGGGCGATGCCGAGCTGGCCGACAGCCTGATAGAGGTCTTCCGCGAGCGTCGTCCAGCGATAGTCGCCGTCGGGCGCGGGCGGGCTCCATCCGTGGCCACGCAGGTCGAGCGCGAGCACGCGAAAGTGCTCGGCCAAGCGGTCGGTGAGCGGCCCGTACGTGCGAGCGTTGAAGCCGGTGGCGTGCACGAACAGCACGGTCTCGCCGCCGCCGCCCAAGTCGTGAACCGCCACTTCGGTGCCGTTGGCGGCGACCATCTTCGGGGCCGGCTCGGCCGTCTGCGGGCTCGTTTGGCGCGGCTGAGGCACAGGCCGCAAGGTTACGGATTTGTTACCGATGGCGGCGGTTGGCAGGAAATCGCCCCAGTGAGCCGCGAGTGGCTGGTTAGGTTCGCCGCCGACGTTGACTGATGCCCCGCAAGTCGTTGGGCGCACTATGGAAAGGATTTCACATGTCGACACGAACAACTACCCGATGGCTGCTAGCACTGATGGCGGTCGCTCTAGTCGGTGCCGCCTGCGGCAGCAGCGACGACGATGCCGATGACACGTCAGCGGCCAGCGACGATACGACCGAGATGTCGATGACGCCTGGCGAGGGCACGACCATCACGATGGGTCGGGCCAACTGGTCGACCGGCTACTTCCAGGCCGAGCTCTACCGACAGATGCTGGGTGAGTTGGGCTACGAGGTGAGCGACCCCGCCGAGCTTGAACTCGCCCCGCAGAACGCGTACGTGGCGATGGCTCAAGGAGACTTCGACTTCTGGGCGAACAGCTGGTATCCCGGGCACCTGAGCTGGCTCGATGGCGAGTTGACCGACGGCTCGCAGGTGCGTGAGCACGTGTCAGTTGTCGGCGAAGAGATGATCGCGGGCGGCCTGCAGGGCATGCTGATCGAGAAGGGCTTCGCGGATGAGTTCGACATACGCACCATCGACGATCTCGACACCAACGCAGCGGCGATAGAGGAGTTCGACAAGTTCGACTCGTCGCCGGGGAACGGCAGCGCCGACATTTTGGGTTGCCCCGAAAGCTGGACGTGCGACGACATCCTCGAGTCGACCATCGCGTTCGCTGGGTGGGAGAACATCCAACAAACCAAGGCTGGCTACGACGCGATGTTCGCGCAGGCCGTCAACCAAGCCGCAGACGGCGAGCCCTTCGTCATCTACACCTGGACGCCTTCGGCCTACATCACGCAGCTGATCCCGGGCGAAAACGTCTACTGGGTCGGCATCGAGAACACCCTGGATGACTCCAACCCGCTCGGCGTGGAAGGCGGCCACGAGTGGGACCAGCGCCCGGGACGCGCACCAATCAGAGCCGAGCTGTGCCCGTCTGCGGAAGACGACCCCGACGGGCTGTGCAAGATCGGCTGGGTCGCGGCCGACATCCAGGTGACCGCCAACAACGAGTTCTTGGCCGACAACCCGGCTGCCGAAGAGCTGTTCGAGCAGGTCAAGCTCTCGGTGATCGAGGTGTCGCTCGCCAACGTCGAACAAGACGAGGGTGCCGACCCGGCCCAACTCGCCACAACGTGGATCGCGGACAACCGCGCTCTCGTCGACGGCTGGCTCGACGCAGCGAGGGCGGCCGCCTAGAGACGCCCAGCGCCTCCCGTCGCAACACGTCCGGGCTGGCTGACTGCGCGCTAGCGAGACAGCCTCAGTCGGCCAGCTCGGGCAGCGGCATCGGCTTCGTCTCGGCCGACACCTTCGCGAGCCCGCCGTCGACCACCAGCGTCTCGCCGGTGACGTAGCGGGCGGCATCGCTCGCGAAGAACAGCACGACATCCGCGATGTCATCGGCGAAGCCCCACCGCTTGAGCGCGACCTGCGCCGCCAGATCTTCAATCAGGCCCGGCACTTCGCTTCGAGCGCGCTCCCAGATCGCGGTCGCAACGAGCCCGGGCGCAATCGAGTTGACGCGGATGCCCTTGGGGCCCCAGTCGGCCGCGAGCGCGCGAGTCATGCCGTCGACGGCGCCCTTGGTGCCGGCATAGGCGACCCGCCCCAGCGGGCCACGCACCGCGGCGATCGAGCTGATGTTGATGACCGATCCGCCGCCGCGGGCCGCCATCTGCTCGCCCAGCGCGGCGGTGAGCATCACCAGGCTGCGCACGTTGATCGAAAACACCTCATCGAAGTCGGCCTCGGTCAGCTGGTCGGGCGTGCGGCGCATCGGAATGCCCGCGTTGTTCACCAACACGTCGACGCCAGGCACCGCCGCCAGCACGTCACGGGCCAGCTCCGCGCCCGCGCCCACCGGCTCGAGGTCGCTTACCACCACCACCGGCGAGTTGGCGAGCCCGCTCGCGACCCGCTCGAGGTCGTTTGCCGTGCGGCCGGTCAGCACAACCTGCGCGCCCGCCGCGTCGAGCGCGACCGCGCACGCCTCGCCGATGCCCCGGCTCGCGCCGGTGACCAGCGCGATCTTGTCGTCAAGTCTGAATCTGTCGAGCACGCCAGCCGGGTCGAGCGGCTGTTCACTCCCCAGTGTCACGTAGCGGTCGCACCGGTGAACGTCGCGCCGTCGAACGTGTTGACGGTGGTGAACTCCTCAACCGACTTTCGCCGCAGCTTGGTGATCTGCTTGGTCGGATAGCCGAGCGGCACCATCGCCGCGACCGCGTGGTGCGAAGGCAGCCCGAGCAGCTTCTGCACCTCGGGCTCGCTGCCCGCCAGGTAGGTGGTGAGCACGCCCGCGAGCCCCTCGGCTCGGGCAGCCAGCAAGACGCTCCACACGAACGGATACACCGAACCGCCGCTGATCACGCCGATGCGGTCGAGCCCAGAGTCGAGGCTGGCCACCACCGACAGGTCGACCGAAACCACCAGCACGACCGGCGCGTCAACCATCTCGGCCAAACCTGGGAAGTCTCGGTTGGTCTTCGCTGCCGCCTCGACATCGACCGACGTCGGGTGGATGGTGTTCCACGGCGCCTCGCCCGCTTCCATCTGCGCCAAGTACACCGAAGTAGTCGGCTTGATGAGCGGAACGAACGCCTCGCGGGTGGCGCGGTCGCGCACCACGATGACGTGCCAACCCTGCCGGTTGCCGCCGTTCGGCGCGAAGCGCGCCTGATCGAGTAGTCGGTAGACGACGTCGTCGCCGACCGGCTGATCTGTCCAGCTGCGACACGAGAACGTCGTGCGCAGCACTTCTTCTATTTCCATGGCCGGTCACTCTGCCACACGCAGCGCCCGTTCGCCAAAAGTGGCGCACCGTCTGTCGCGAGGCGAGCGCCCGGCCGCCCGTCTCAGCTAGCCGTGTGCTGCGCCAGAAACTCAGCGCTGCGCGCCATCGCCGCGCTGCGGCCCGGCTCGATCTTCCACTCTTCGATCAGCTCGGCGTTCTGCGCCAGCTCGACGACCTTGCGCGAGATCGCCGGCGGGTGCGCCGGGTCGTTGCCCATCAGCACCAGCAGCGGCGTGGCGACCGACGACACGAACACCTCATCGACGTTGAACATGAACTTGCTCTCGTCGTCCCACAAGTTGCGGCGCAGCGCGGCCAACGTGTCTTCGCTGACGTCGCCAGCCTCGGGCGGCAGCTCGGTCGCCCAGCCGGCCTGCATCTCATAGAACAGCTCGCGGTTGTCGTCGACGCCGATGGGCTGAAAGATGACGCCGCAAGCCACACGCTCGGGTGCCGCTTCGATGAGCCCCATGATGAACGGGCCGCCGATGCACATGCCCATCACGGCGAAGCGGTCGATGCCCAAGTGGCTCATCAACGCCAGCTGGTCTTGCGTGTAGGTCGCCCAGCCGTGGCTAGCGGTGATCGGCGCGCTCGACCGTCCGGCGTTGCGCTGATCCATCACGATGCAGCGGAAGTGGGGGCCGAGTTCGTCCGCCGGATGCCACGGCGCTTCACGCCAGTACTGCGCCGACGACCGCAGCGCGCCGGCGGCGATCATCAACACTGGGAAGCCGTCGCCGCCGGTGTCGTCATACGCGATGTTGACGGTGCCGTCGGGCGTGTCTCGGGTGAACGTGGGCATGTTTGGCCCTCCTCGGGTAACGGCCTTGGGTAACGGCCTTGGGTAGCGGTTGCGAGCGCAGAGCCTACGAGCGAAGCGGCACTAGCCTGTGCGCCCCAATGCTCCGCCTAACCGGCTCCGATAATGAGCACGCCGTGCTGCACGACTTGGGCGGCCACGGCCCGCCGCTGCTGCTGACCCACGGCAACGGCCTCAACGCGGGGATGTGGGCGACGGTCGTGCCGCACCTCGCGAGCGACTTTCACTGCTGGGGGCTCGACTTCCGCGGCCACGGCGCAGCTCGGCCGACCCATGATGAGTTCTCGGTCGACCGGGCGCGCTTCGTCGCCGAGGTGGGCGCCGCGGTCGACGCACTCGGCGGCGACCCGATCGCCGCGGTCGGCCACTCGCTCGGCGGTGCGAGCTTGCTGCTGTCGGAGATCGAACGGCCAGGACGGTTCAGCAAGATTTTCGCCTACGAACCCGTCCTCACGCCCGACGGGTTCGAGCGCCCGCACGGCGAGCACCCGCTGGTCGTCGCGGCGCGGCGTCGGCGCATCCGGTTCGCCAACGTCGCCGAAGCGTTCGACCGGCTCACGTCGAAGCTGCCGTTCTCGGCGTGCGAACCCGCCGCTGTGCGCGCCTACCTAGAAACCGGCAGCTACCCGACCCTCGACGGCGCGGTGCGGCTGTCGTGCTCGGGCAACACCGAGGCCCGCATCTACGAGACCAGCGAGCTGGTCGACTTCGCGCGGCTTGCCGAGGTGAAGTGCCCGGTGGTGGTCGCACGCGGCGACCGAGTCGGCACCAACAACGAGGTGCCGCCGATGCTGGCCCAGCCGATAGCCGACGCGCTCGGCGACGGACGGCTGGTCAGCTTCGCCAGCTTGAGCCACTTCGGCCCGATGGAAGACGGCACCCAGGTAGCGGCGAGCATCCGCGCAGAACTGCTGGGCTAGGCCGCCGCCGGCAGCTTGTCGGGGTCGAGTCCGTAGAGATCGATCACGTTGCTCCACACCATCTGCTCGCGCTCATCTTCCGGCACGTCGGCGAAAATGCGCTCCAGGATGGACTGTGAGTTCGGCCAAATCGAATCGTGGTGCGGGTAGTCGTTGCCCCACAACAAGTTGGGCACGCCGATGGAGTGACGAGTGGCGACGCCCTCGGCGTCGTCTTCAAACGTCACCCAGAAGTTGCGGTCGAAGTACTCCGACGGCTTCATCGTGAGCCCGTCTGCGACCTCCCACGGAGTGCGGTAGGCGGCGTGGTCGAGCCGCTGCTTGAAGTGGCCGACCCAGCCAGTCTCGTATTCGGCGCAGACGAACCGCAGCGCAGGAAACCGCTCGACCACTCCCCCGCAAATCAAGTCGATGATGGTGTTGGCGACCGTCGTGTGAGCCAAGGTGTAGCCCTTGAGGCTGCCCGCTGGGGTGCCCCAGTGCTCGGGCATCCCGCCTTCGAGCGACGAGCCGGTGAAGATGTGCATGGTGAGCGGCACGTTGTAGGCGGCCACCCGCTCCCAGAACGGGTCGTAGTCGGCGTGGCTATACGGGCGCTGCGGGTCGACGTGCGCGGGAATGGCGAAGCCACGCACGCCCTTCGCGGCCGAGCGGTCGACCTCCGCGATGGCTCGCTCGACGTCTGGCAGCGGCAGGCACCCCACGCCGATGAGGCGGTTCGGGTCGACCGAGCAGTAGTCGAGCACCCAGTCGTTGTGGTTGCGGAACGCCGCGTCGCGCACCTCGTCGTTGGGAATGGCGAACGTGAACATCGACAGGCTCGGGTACATCACCTCGCCCACGATGCCGTCTTGGGTTTGCTCGTCGAGGCGGGCCGATGGGTCCATCACGCCGGGGTTGAAGCCGTCGTAGCCCATCTCGATGCGCTCGTGCGTCTTCGGGTCTGACAAGCTCGCGCCGGCGATGCCGAGCCGGCCCACCGGCACCGCTCGCATGTTGTTCGGCAGCACCAGCCAGGTGCCCTTCTTGCCGTCGTGGTCTTGGGCGATGAACGGGGCGTGCTCGCCGAACCGGTCGGTCAGCCCGGCGTAGATGTCGCGGGCTTCGACGACGTGTGAGTCGCAGGAGTAGTAGCGCATGGTGATCTCCACTTTCTGTCGCGTGGCGTTCAAACTACTACCACTCACACGACGGGGCAGGCGTGCGTGGCAAACTCGCCGGATGCGAGCAGTTGAAGTTCAGTCTCTCACCGGCCCTAACGGCGTGGCGGTCGTCGAAGCCGACGAGCCGGTCGCCGACGCCGAGCGCGCGATCGTCGACATCGTGTGCGGCGGCGTGTCGTTTCCCGACTTGCTGCAGAGCCAGGGCCTCTATCAGCATCGGCCCGAGCCGCCGTTTCGGCCCGGCATCGAAGCGTCCGGGGTGGTGCGCAGCGCGCCTGACGGGTCGGGCTTTGCCGCGGGAGACCCGGTGTGCGTGACGACGCGCGGGTGCTTGGCGGAGGTGGTGGCGTCGCGGCCTCAAGACCTCTTTCATCTGCCGCGCGAGCTGACGTTCGAACAAGGCGCAGCGCTGGTGATGAACTACCAGACGGCTGTTTTCTGCATGGTCGACCGCGGGCAGCTCGCCGCTGGCGAGTCGGTGCTGATCATGGGCGCGTCGGGCGGGGTGGGCACCTCCGGCATTCAGGTCGCGAAAGCGGTCGGCGCGTCGCTCGTGATCGGGCTGGTGTCGAGCGAAGCGAAGGGCGAGGTGGCGCGCGACGCTGGCGCGGACGAGGTCGTGCTGGTGAGCGACACCTGGAAAGACGAGGTGCGCGAGCTCACCGGCGGCCGAGGCGTCGACATGACGTATGACCCGGTCGGCGGCGACAGGTTCTTAGACGGGCTGCGCGCGCTGGCGCGCTTCGGACGGCTGGTCGTGGTGGGCTTCGCGGCGGGCGAGATTCCGACGGTCAAGGTCAACCGATTGTTGCTGCGCAACGTCAGCGTCGTCGGCGCGGCGTGGGGCGAGGCCGTGTCAGCCGACCCGTCTATTCCGGCGCGCATTCACGAGCGCCTGCTGCCGATGATCTCCTCCGGCGCGGTGCGCCCTCCCATCGGTCAGGTGCTCGACTTCGGCGAGGCCGCGGAGGCCTACCGCTTGCTCGACGAGCGCGAAGCCGTCGGCAAGGTGCTGCTGCGAGTCCGCCCCGACCCCGCCTGATCGGGTTGCGCCGCTAGCCAGCGCACGAGCACACTGAAACCCGCGACTAGTCGATCCCTTATAGATTATATCTATAAGAAACCAGCTATTCGTGAAGGATGCGAGGCCATGACTGACGCTCAGCCGCCAAATCCGTTCGTACTCGGGTTTGGTGCGCTGCCGACCGCATGGGCCGGTCGACATGAAGCATTGAGCCTCATCCCGGACTCGCTGCATCAACGCACCCCGACGTCGCAGATACTGCTGACGGGTGCGAAGGGCACCGGCAAGACGGCACTCATCGGACAATGGTGCGCCGAGGCGCAACAGAAGGGCTGGGCGTGGGTGCGTGTGACCGCTCGGACAGGCGAAACCATCGAGGTCCTCATGAGACGAACACTCCAAGAAATCGCTCTTCGCGCCACCGCGGCCACCCACGCGCGCCCGGTGGGGTTCGGGAGTGCCGAGCCCACGTCAGCAGACGTGCCGGACCTGCCGGACCTGCCATCGGAAGCTGTCGACCTCGTCTTTCTGCTCAAGATGCTGAGCAATGCGTCGCCGGCGGGCGTGCTGGTCTGTGTCGACGAGGCGCACTACATGACGACCGCCGAACTGGAACTTCTCGGCACGCAGCTGCAGGACTCGCAGGAGGGCGGCCTTCGTGCGCTCACCATTGTGCTGGCAGGGCTGCCCCAGATGCGAGACCAAGTGCGACATGCGAAGCTCCCTACTTTCTTGGAGCGACTGCATGAGGTGCACGTGGGATTCGTAGATGCCGATGATGTCGCGGACGCGCTCGAACGAACTCTCGCGTCCGTTGAATCTACCATCTCACCGGAGGCACTCAGCCTGGCCACTGAGGTCATCGCAGGTTGGCCGTACGTACTGCAGGTGGTGGGCCACTTCATGCTTCGTCGCGCGGGAGGCCCAGGCAGTCACGTCTCTGATGCCGACGTCAGAGCGGCTCTGCCCGCGATCTCTGAGCGTGTCGGCGACGCGTTGCTGAGTTCGACGTGGCAGCGCCTCTCGAACCGTGACCGCGACGTGATGGTGGCGCTGGCCGCCACCAACACCAGCGTCATGCGCGTTGCCGAAGTTCGTCAAGCACTCGACATGTCCACGCGCTTGTTTGGCGTTTATCGAGCGCGGCTAATCTCACAGAATCTCTTGGCATCGGCTGGTCAAGGACTGCTTCGATTCACCTTGCCGTTTATCGCTGAATGGGTGAGACAGCGTGCCGACCACGACGAGCTAGTTGAGGAGGTGGAGGCAGCCTCAACGGCTCGCAGACGACGCGACGGAGCGTTGCTGGCTGAACGCGCCGCAGGCTCGATCGAACGGCACCGACAAGCGTCGCCTCGGTGCGTATGGATCGGCAAACGAAGCCAGCGCCAGTGCGTCAGGCCACTCGGACACTCGGGCCAGCACCGCTACGCCTAAGCGATGGTAGCTAGCCGAACAGCGCCATCGTGACGGCGGCGACTGCGGCGTCGTAGCCCGCGTTGTTCTGCGGGTCGGGCTGGCTGCGCGCAAGCGCTTGGGCGCGGTTCTCGACCGCCAGCACGCCAAAGCCGATGGCGATGCCGTAGTCGAGCTGGGTGCGCAGCACGCCAGTGGCAGCGGCGCGGGCGACCAGCTCGTAGTGGCTCGTCTCGCCGCGAATCACCACGCCCAGCGCGACGACAGCCGACACGTGCTTAGCGCCAGCGGCACTGCTGGTTGAGGCGTGCCAGGCTTGCGCCAACTTGCGACAGCCCAGCGGCAGCTCGTAGCACCCGGGAACGTGGTGGGTGTCGCGCAGTTTCACGCCCATGTCGGCAGCCGCCTGCCGCACCCCGTCAGCCAAGCGGTCCACAATGTCCGGGTTCCAGCTCGCCCGCACGACCGTCAGCGCCACCTCTCGGCCCTCCAACTCGGGCAACGCCGCAGGCTTGGCGTCTCTCTCCGCCACACCGCCACGCTAACCGCCGCCAGCCGCAACGCCGAGGGAATGCTCGTCACCCTCGACGAGGCTCGCGACGCCCACGTAGACGCGCGAAGCTCGATGAGAGCACGAAGTGCTGGTTTCTTTTACAGAATCTATATAGAAAACCGACACTAGAGCGTCATCGCGCTTCGCTTGACGCCGCAGCGCCGCTATTGTGAGACCTGCCATGGTTGACGTCAGCGATCGCTCACCCGCGCCAACTGCCCCCACTGCGGCCATCAACCCGTTCACCCTGGGGTTCGGCGCGGTCCCGATCGCGTGGGCGGGCCGTCACGACATTCTGCGTCTCACAGATACCTCACTGCGAGCGCGCACACCAACACCACAGATTCTGCTCACGGGTGCCAAAGGAACTGGCAAGACGGCCTTGATTGGGCAGTGGTGCGCCGAAGCAGAGCGAAAGGGATGGGCTGCGGTGCGCATCACGGCTCAAACCGACGAGACCCTGGAGGTCCTAGCCAGACGGACCTTCCAGGAGATCGCCCTTTGAACCGCTGCGCCCGCGCAAGCACGTGCCGTGGGGTTCGGGAGCGACGAGCCAGCAGTGCCCGATGCACAGGTGCTACCAGAAGTGTCACCGGACGTCATCGATCTCGTCTTCCTCTTCAAGGTTCTGGGCAACGTGTCATCAGCTGGCGTGCTCGTTTGCGTCGATGAAGCGCACGACATGACAACCGAAGAGATGGAGACGCTCGGTAAGCAGCTACAAGATGCGCAAGAGGGCGGCCTTCGTCCGCTCACCATCGTGCTGGCAGGACTGCCGCAGATAAGAGACCAGCTGCGCCACGTTGCGCTCCCGACCTTCTTAGAACGACTGTATGAGGAACCAGTCGGCTTCTTAGAAATCGACGAGGTTGCCGACGCTCTCGAACGAACTCTTGCGTCGGTCGGTTCGACGATCTCACCGGAGGCACTGAGGCGCGCGGCGGAGGCCACCGCGGGATGGCCCTACGTGCTGCAAGTGGTCGGGCACTTCATGCTGGAGCGCGCTGGCGGGCCAGGCAGCCACGTCACCGAGGCCGACGTCGCAGCGTCCCTGCCTGAAATCTCCGCGCGGGTCGGCAAAGCGTTGCTGACCACGACGTGAAACCGGTTGTCGAGACGAGACCGCGAGATCGTGTTTGCGCTAGCCACTCGCAAGACAGACGTGATTCGCTGTGCCGATGCTCGAAACGCACTGGGCATGTCGTCTGACCAGTTCACCGTGTACCGCTCGCGGCTCATCAACCAGAACCTCGTCGTTCCTGCCGGTCACGGCCTCCTTCGGTTCACGCTGCCGTTCATCGCCGAGTGGGTGCGACAGCGGGCACTCGCCGACGATCTGGTGGTTGGCGAGATGATAAGCGGCTCCTCTGTCGCTCCACCCAACGGGCCCGAGTTAGCGGCACGCGCGGCGGAGGCCATTGAACGGCACAAGCAAGAAAAACCGCGGTGCAACCACATCGGCGCCCGCAGCGGACACGAGTGCCGTCGCCCGCTCGGCCACAACGGGCCGCACCGCTACACCTAAGCGCTGCTAGCTAGCGTGAAGCCATGGCACAGGCGCGCTTAGCGGCCGACATCGGCGGCACGTTCACCGACGTTGCGCTCACGGTCAACGGACGGCTGCGCACGGCGAAGGTGCTGACCACGCCATCGGCGCCCGCCGACGCGGTCATCGACGGCGTCGGCAAGGTGCTGGCAGACGCGGCGGTCGCACCGGCCGACGTGAGCGCGTTCATTCACGGCACCACGCTCGCCACCAACGCCCTCATCGAGCGGCGCGGCGCTAAGACCGCGCTGCTCACCACAGCCGGCATGCGCGACTCGGTCGAGATGGCGCACGAGAATCGCTTCGAGCAATACGACCTCTACATGCGCAGGCCCGAGCCGCTCGTGCCGCGGCATCGACGCATCGGCATCGGCCAACGTCACGCGGCTGACGGCACCGAGCTGCTGGCGCTCGACGAAGACGCCATCCGTGAGGCCGCCGCCACGCTGCGCGCGGAGGGTGTCGAGAGCGTCGCGGTGGGCTACCTCCACTCCTACATCAACGCCGACCACGAGCGCCGCACCCGAGAGCTTCTCAAAGAGTGCTGGGGCGACGTGCCGGTGTCGCTGTCGAGCGAAGTGTGCGGCGAAATTCGTGAGTACGAACGCTTCTCGACGGTCTGCGCCAACGCGTACGTCGCGCCGCTGATGCGTCGCTACCTCACCGATCTGAGCGAGCGGCTAGCCGAGATGGGCGTCGGCTGTCAAATGCTGCTGATGAACTCCGGCGGGGGGCTCGGCACCCTCGCCGACGCGCTGGCGATGCCGGTGCGCCTCATCGAGAGCGGCCCCGCGGGCGGCGCGCTGTTAGCCGCGCAGGTCGCGTCGAACCTCGACGTCGACCGAGCGCTCAGCTTCGACATGGGCGGCACCACCGCGAAGCTGTGCCTCATCGAAGACGGCGTGCCGCGCACGAGCCGCGAGTTTGAGGTCGGACGCGAGTACCGCTACCTGCCGGGCAGCGGGCTGCCGCTGCGCCTGCCGGTGATCGAGATGGTGGAAATCGGCGCCGGCGGCTCTTCCATCGCGCGCATCGACCAGCTCGGCCAGATCGCGGTCGGGCCTCGCAGCGCCGGTGCCGACCCCGGCCCGGCTTGCTACGGCTTGGGCGGAGACTCACCGACCGTCACCGACGCCGACGTGCTGATGGGACGACTGCTCCCCCACCGCTTCGCGGGCGGCGAACTGGTGCTGGACGTAACCGCCGCGCAGCACGCGCTCAGCCAGCACCTGATGGAGCCCGGCGACTTATCTGAGCGCGTCGCCACGCTCGGCGTTGCCGCGGTGGTGGACGAACACATGTCGAACGCGGCGCGCACCCACGCATCTGAGCAGGGCTCAGACGTCACCGGCGCGACGCTCATCGCGTTCGGCGGCGCCGGGCCGGTTCACGCCGCAGCCGTCGCCGCCAAACTCGGCATCACCGACATCGTCGTCACCGCAGACGCCGGCGTGGGTTCGGCGGTCGGTTTCTTGCGGGCGCCGGCGGCTCACGAGTCGGTGCGCACCCGCCACGCAGCGGTGGCCGACCTCGACGCAGCATCGCTGCTGGCGTTGCTCGACGAGATGGAAACAGAGAGCGCCGCGGTCGTCGCCGCGGCCGCGCCGGGCGATCCCACCGTCACCACGTTGCGGGTGCTGATGCGCTACCGCGGCCAGGGTCACGAAATCACGGTCGACGTAGATGCCGCCCAGCTTCGCAGCCACGCGGACGACGCCCAGCTTCGAGCCGAGCTGACGCAGCGCTTCATCGCCGCCTACCGCAAGCTCTACAGCCGCCCCATCGAAGGCGGCGAGATCGAGGCGCTGAGCTGGCTGCTGACCGTGCGCACGCCCACCCCGGCGATCGACTTCACGGAGCCAGAGCCAGCCGCCGCACCGAGCGAGCCCACCAGCACCGCCACGGTCATCGACGCCGACACCGGCGAGGCCAGCGACTGGGCGGTGTTTGAACGCGCCGAACTCCCGCCAGGCGCGCACCTCATAGGCCCGGCGCTCGTGGTCGAAAACCAAACCACGACGCTCGTTCCGCCCGGCGCGACCGCCAGCGTCATCGGCGGCGGTCACCTGAGGGTCACGCTCTCACCTCGCGGCACCGACCTAGGCGCAGCCGCGAACGACGAGTTAGCCGAGTTGCGCATGGGCATCCAGTGGAACCGCCTCATCGGCGTCGTCGAAGAACAAGCCCGAGCGCTCGTCAAGGCAGCGTTCAGCACCTCCACCAGAGAAGCGGGCGACCTGTCGGCGGGCATCTTCGACACGAGCGGGCGAATGCTGGCGCAGTCGGTCACCGGCACGCCCGGCCACGTCAACTCGATGGCGTATTCGGTGCTGCACTTTCTCGACAAGTTTCCGCCCGACAAGATGCGCCCGGGCGACATCTACCTCACCAACGACCCGTGGAAGGGCACCGGCCATCTGTTCGACATCGTCGTCGTCACCCCCGCGTTCCGCGACGAAAAGCTGGTCGCGCTGTTCGCCTGCACCAGCCACGTCGTCGACATCGGCGGGCTGGGCTTCACCACCGACTCAAACGAAATCTTCCACGAGGGCCTCTACCTGCCGCTCATGCACTTCGCGAAAGAGGGCCAGTTCGACCCCAACGTCGTTGCGATCATCGAAGCCAACGTGCGCGACCCCGTAGCCGTGGTGGGCGACATCTACTCGCTCGCCGCCTGCAACGAAACCGGCGCTCGCCGCCTGCTGGCGATGATGGACGAGTACGCGCTCGACGACCTAGACGCGCTCGCGGAGCACATCATCAGTCGCTCTCGCAGCGCGATGCTGGCGGAGATACGCGACCTGCCGCGCGGCACGTGGCACAACCAGATGACCGTCGACGGCATCGACGAACCCGTCGATCTGGTGTGCTCGCTCACCGTGACGAACGACGGCATAGAGGTCGACTACACGGGCACCAGCGGCCAGTCGCCGTACGGCATCAACGTGCCGATGGCGTACACCGACGCCTACACGTCGTTCGGCGTGCGCTGCATCGTCGGCCCGCACGTGCCCAACAACACCGGCTCGCTCGACGTCATTCGGGTGACGGCACCTGCTGGCAGCATCCTCAACGCGCCGCATCCGGCGGCGGTCGCGGTGCGCCACGTGATGGGTCAGATGCTGCCCGACACGGTGTTCGGCTGTCTGGCTCAGGCAGTGCCCGAGCGGGTGCCCGCCGAAGGCACGTCCGCGCTGTGGTTCGTGCTGGCATCAGGTGAGTGGGTGCCGCCGCACAAGACAGACGACGAACCAGCAGCCGATCGGTTCATCTTGTTGAGCTTCCACTCCGGCGGCGCAGGTGCGCGGCCCAAAGCCGACGGCCTGTCGGCGACGGCTTTTCCGTCGGGCGTGCGCAACATGCCGGTCGAGGTGAACGAGATCGGCTCGCCGCTGGTGTTCTGGCGCAAGGAGTTCCGCGCCGACTCGGGCGGCGCCGGCCGCTACCGAGGCGGGCTCGGCCAGGTCATCGAGCTGGAAAACCGTCAGGGCGACCCGTTCACCATCAGCGCCACCTACGAGCGGGTCGAGCACCCCGCCCGCGGACGCCACGGCGGCGGCCCCGGCGCGACCGGCTGGGTGCGCCTCGACGACGGCACCGCTGTCAACTCGAAAGGCCGCTCGACCATTCCCGCCGGACGTCGCCTCATCGTCGAGTTCCCCGGCGGCGCCGGCTGGGGCGACCCAGCGCTGCGCGACCCCGCAGCCATCACCCACGACCGCCAAGCCGGCTACATAACCGACTAGCCGACAAAGCGGCGGACGACGGGTTAGTCGGTGGGGTCGGGGTCGGCGAGGAGCGTGCGCCAGCGATGGGTGTCGTCGGCGCGGCCGACCTGAAGGTCGACGAGCGCGTCGCGCAGCGCCATCGTGTTGGGGCCGGGCTTGCCGTCGCCGACGTCGTGGGCTTCGCCGTCGACGATGATCGTGCCGACCGGCGCAAGCAGCGCGGCGGTGCCCGAGAGAAACGCCTCGCCGCGCTTCGCCCACTCGACTAGCTCAGCCGGACTGATCGAGCGCTGCTCGACTTCGTAGCCCAAGTCTTGCGCGAGCGTGATAACGCTGGCGCGGGTCACCCCGTGGAGAAACGACTCGTCTAGGTGCCGCGTCACAATGCGCTCGTCGTCGACCAAGAAGAAGTTCGACGCGCCCGTCTCGGTGATGTCGCCGTCCGTCGCGAACAGCATCTGGTCGACCTCCGGGTTGTCGGCCATCGCGTCGAGCGTCGGCGCCAGCGCCATCGCGTAGTTCGCGCCCGACTTAACCATTCCGAACTGCGGCGTCGTGCGCGGAATGCGCTCTTCCACCAGCAGCGTCAGCGGGCGCACGCCGCCCTTGAAGTAGTCGCCCACGGGGCAGTTGACGACGTACAGCAGCGCGTCTGAGCTGGGCGTCGCGGCGGCGCCGATGTTCGGCTCGGTGCCGATCAGCGTCGGGCGGATGTAGAGCGACCCTGGCGGCTCGGGCGTCTCTGTCGCGTTGGCTTGCGTCGCGTCGACGATCATCGCGCGCAGCACCTCGGCGGACGGGACGGGCAGCCGCAGCCGCTCGGCACTAGAGCGCATCCTCTCGACGTGATCGTCGAGCCGGAAAATCGCGACGCCACCGCTCACCTGCCGGTGTGCCTTCAGCCCCTCAAACACGGCGCTGCCGTAGTGCAGCACGTGCGCGGCGGGGCTCAGGGTGAAGTCGCCGTACTCCTCGACCTCGCCGGCGTAGTCGTAGGTGGCACCATCCCAACGGGCGGTGCTCATGTGGTCGCAGAACACCGTTCCGAACGGCACAGATAAGGGGTCGGGTTTCTGGCTCACGGTCGCTCCAGACGGGTGTGGTTGCGGTCAGCCTACGAGCGCGCTGACGTCATCTTCTGCGATGCCGGCGGCGACGGCGGTCGCGGCTATCGACGCCCACGCGTCGCCTGCGATGGGGATGCCGTCACGCTCGCGAGCCTCGCGTCGCTCACGCTCAGCATCGCCCGGCAGCTTGAGCGGCGCTTGAGCGTCGATCAGTTCGGCGGTGTAAAACCAGCTCAGGTAGTCGCTCGCCATCTGACCGTAAGTGTCGTCAGGGTTAGCCGCGGCTGGGTCGACGTACAGCGACAGCATTCCGTTCGCGAAGCGCACCTTGTTCGGCCCGGCGGTGCCCGTGCCGGTCAGCGCGCCCGCCAGCAGCTCGCACATCACCGACAGCCCCGAGCCCTTGTGCTCGCCCATCGCCCGCAGCGCGCCGGGCCCCAGCATCGGGTTCGGCCTGCCGTCGGGGCCGGGGCCGTACAGCACCGACGGCTCGCCCGACACGGTGCCGTCGGGTTCGACCATCGCGTCGGCGGGCAGCGGCTTGCCGCCGTGCAGCGCGACCGTCGCCTTGCCCTCGGCGACCACCGACGTCGCGAAGTCGTGAATGATCGGCGCACGCCCCGCGACGGGCGCGCCGAACGCGACCGGGTTGGTGCCCATGCGCCGGCTGATCGCGCCGAACGGCGCCACCAACCTGCTCGCGGCGACGTTCACGAGGTGCGCAGACACGAGCCCAGCGTCGGCCGCCATCTCGGCGTACTCGCCGATGCGGCCCAAGTGACCCGCGTTGCGCAGCGCCACCACCGCCACGCCGAGCTGCTGAGCCCGCTCGATGCCGGCGCGCGTCGCCAGCGGGCCGACCGTCTGACCCATGCCGTAGTGACCGTCGATCACCAGCAGCGATCCGGCGTCGACGACCGTGGAGATATCTGCATCGGCGTGCTGGGTGCCGTCAGCCAGCCAGCGCACATACGTCGCCACCCGGATGACGCCGTGGCTGTCGTGGCCGGTGAGGTTGGCGTCGACCAAGCTCCGTGCGATGCGAGCCGCCTCTTCGACGGAGCACCCAGAGCGACAAAACACGTCGCCTATGAGCGCGCGCAGGTCGTCGGCGCTCACGACCACGTCGGCTGCCAGCTCGACTGCCGGTTCGACTGGCGCCTCGCCCGGCGCGCCATCGGCTTGCGTTCGGTCAGCAGTTCCCATGCGCGCCAGCGTAGGTTCAGCGGCCAGATGAGTTCCCAATACGACGTCGTCGTCGTCGGCGCGGGCAACGCCGCGATGTGCGCGGCGCTGGCCGCAGCCGAGCGTGGCGCCTCGGTGCTCGTGCTCGAACGAACGTCGCAGGCTCACGCCGGCGGCAACACCCGCTTCACCGCGGGCGCGGTGCGAGTGGCATACGACGACGCAGCTCAGCTGCGCGAGCTGATGGACGACCTCACCGACGCCGAGATGGCATCGACCGACTTCGGCAGCTACCCGGCGAACCAGTTCTACGACGACCTGTGTCGCATCAGCGGCTATCGCACAGACGCCGATCTCGCCGACCTGGTCGCGACCGCCAGCTTCGACACCGCGCTGTGGATGCGCAGCCACGGCGTGCGGTTCGCTCCGATCTGGGGACGTCAGGCGTTCAAGGTCGACGGCAAGTTCAAGTTCTGGGGCGGGCTGACCGTCGAAGCGGTTGGCGGCGGCGAGGGGCTGTTCGCGGCGCTGCGAGCAGCGATCGCGAGAGCCGGCGCCGAGCTGTGGCTCGACGCCCGAGCCACCGAGCTGTGCGTCGAGCACGGCAGGGTCGTCGGCGTGAAGCTGGTGCGCGACGGCACGCCCACCGAGGTGCGGGCCAGCAGCGTCGTGCTGGCGGCCGGCGGGTTTCAGGCCAACACCGAGTGGCGCACTCGCTACCTAGGTCCGGGGTGGGACATGGCGAAGGTGCGCGGCACGCACGCGAACACCGGCGACGGCATCGCGATGGCGCTGGCCGTCGGCGCCAGCTCGCACGGCAACTGGAGCGGCGCCCACGCGGTGGCGTGGGACGCGAACGCGCCCGAGTTCGGCGACCTCGCCGTTGGCGACGGCTTCCAAAAGCACAGCTACCCATTCGGCGTGGTGCTCAACCGACGCGGCGAGCGGTTCATCGACGAAGGTGCCGACTTTCGCAACTACACCTACGCCCGCTACGGACGAGAGATCCTCGCCCAAGACTCACAGGTCGCCTGGCAGGTATTCGACGCGCAGGTCGATCACCTGCTGCGCGACGAATACCGCATCCGCCAGGTGACAAAATCCTCCGCCGGTTCGCTCGAAGAGCTGTGCGAGCAGATCCGCGCCACCGACGGCGGCTTCGACGCGCACCGCGCGCTGGCGACGCTCACCGCCTACAACGACGCCGTCGACACGGCCACCCCGTTCAACCCCAACGTGCTCGACGGCCGCCGCACCCACGGCCTCACTCCAAACAAGACCAACTGGGCAAACCCGCTCACCGAGCCGCCGTTCAGCGCGTTTTGCGTCACCTGCGGGCTGACGTTCACGTTCGGCGGCCTGCGCGTCAACACTGACGCCGCGGTGCTCGACACCGACCTGCGGCCCATAGCAGGCCTGTTCGCGGCGGGCGAGCTGGTGGGCGGCCTGTTCTACGGCAACTACCCGGGCGGCTCGGGCTTAGCTGCCGGCGCGGTCATCGGACGCACCGCCGGCACGAGCGCCACAACCTGGGCGCGAGAGAAACGCCCATCCGCAGCGGGCTAGCGTCAGCGCGTCATGGCACGCATCATCTACACGTTCACCGACGAAGCTCCGGCGCTCGCGACCCACTCGCTGCTGCCGATCATCGAGGCGTTCACGCGGCCGGCGAACATCGACGTCGAGCTGCGTGACATCTCGCTGTGCGGACGAATCATGGCTGCGTTCAAAGATCAGCTGCCAAAAGAGCAGCAGCCGCCGTACGTGCTCGCTGACCTGGGCGACCTCACCCTCACGCCTGAGGCCAACATCATCAAGCTACCCAACATCTCGGCTTCGGTGCCGCAGCTCAAGGCCGCGGCGAAGGAGCTGCAGCAAGCTGGCGCCGCCATCCCTGACTACCCCGACGAGCCGGCCACGCCCGCAGAGATCGACGCCCGGGCTCGCTACGACTCGGTGAAGGGATCGGCGGTCAACCCGGTGCTGCGGCAAGGCAACTCCGACCGGCGTGCGCCGGCCGCGGTCAAGGCGTACGCCAAGCGCTTCCCGCACCAGATGGGCGCGTGGTCGCCGAGCAGCAAGACGGCGGTCGCGACGATGACCGCAGGCGACTTCTGCTCGAACGAGCAGTCGGTGACGGTGAGCGACGACGACACGCTGACCATCCGGTTCACCGACACGAGCGACAGCGCCGAAGACAAGTTGACCGTCGAGGTCGCCGCGGGCACCGTCGTCGACGCGACGTTCATGTCGGTCGACGCGCTGCGCGAGTTTCTGGCTGAGCAGATCGACCGCGCTTCGAGCGACGAACTGCTGTTCTCGCTGCACTTGAAGGCGACGATGATGAAGGTGTCCGACCCGATCATCTTCGGACACTGCGTGCGCGCCTTTTTCGCTGACGTCTTCGACCGCTACGGCGACGAACTCGCCGCCGCTGGCGCCAACCCGAACGACGGCCTCGCGGACGTGCTGGCTGCCGTCGAGCAGCTAGCCGAACCACTGCGCACCGAGGTGCGCGGCGCGTTCGACGCGGCGCTCGCGGAACGCCCGGCGCTCGCGATGGTCGACTCCGACCGCGGCATCACCAACTTGCACGTGCCATCCGACATCATCATCGACGCGTCGATGCCCGCGATGATCCGCTCGTCAGGTCAGATGTGGGGCCCCGACGGCGAGCAGCACGACACGCTCGCCGTCATCCCCGACAGCAGCTACGCGGGCGTGTTCGCCGCGATAATCGACGACTGCCGCGCCAACGGCGCGTTCGACCCGACCACGATGGGCTCGGTGCCAAACGTCGGGCTGATGGCGCAGAAGGCAGAGGAGTACGGCAGCCACGACCGCACGTTCGAGCTCGACCGCGACGGGCTGATGGAGGTGATAGCGGGCGACGGCACCACGCTCACCTCACACGAAGTTCGCGCGGGCGACATCTGGCGCATGTGCACGGTGAACGGGCCCGTCATCGCGAACTGGGTCGAGCTTGCGCTCGAGCGCGCCACTGTCACGTCGGCCCAAGCGCTGTTCTGGCTCGATCGCTCACGCCCGCACGACGAGCAGCTACTCAAACAAGTCGAGCCGCAGCTAGCCGCGGCAGCCGAAGCTGGCTCGCAAGCGGCGAGCCGAGCCGCCGTCATGGCCCCGGCCGAAGCCGCCGCCTACTCGGCGACGCGCCTGCGCGAAGGCAAAGACACCATCTCGGTCACCGGCAACGTGCTGCGTGACTACAACACCGACCTGTTTCCGATCCTCGAGCTGGGCACCTCCGCGAAGATGCTGTCGGTGGTGCCGCTGCTGGCTGGCGGCGGGCTGTTCGAGACCGGCGCGGGCGGCTCGGCGCCCAAGCACGTGCAGCAGTTTCAAGCCGAAAACCACCTGCGGTGGGACAGCCTCGGTGAGTTCTTGGCGTTGGGCGCATCGCTCGAACACGTCGAACGAGCGACCGGTCACCAACGAGCCGGCGTGCTGGCGCGCACGCTTGATGCAGCCATAGAAGAGTGGCTGACGCAAGGCCGCTCGCCCTCTCGCCGGGTAAACGAACCCGACAACCGCACGAGCCACTACTGGCTGGCGACCTACTGGGCTGACGAGCTGGCCAGCCAGACGCAAGACGCCGAGCTAGCCGCCACGTTCGCTCCGCTCGCCGCCGCGCTGAACGAACGCTCAGCGCAGATTCTCGACGACCTGATCGCGTGTCAGGGCGAGCCCGCCGACACCGGCGGCTACTACTGGCTAGACGACGCGCTCGTCGACGCGCTGATGCGCCCCAGCGCCGCGTTCAACGAACTGATCGACAACTTCTCGTCGGCGCGGTAGGCGGCGAGCTTCGCGCGCGTATCGGCGATGTCGAGGTTGCGCATCGTGAGCTGGCCGATGCGGTCGAGCGGGCCGAACGCCGCGTCTTCCACTCGTTCCATCGACAGTCGGTCGGGCGCGTAGGTGAGCGCCGCACCCTGGGTGTCGAGCACCGTGTAGTCGTCGCCTCGCCGCAGCTCGACGTGAACCTCGCCGTCGACCATCGAGCCGACCCAGCGGACGAGCGCGTCGCGCCGCATCAGCGCCTGCGGGTCAAACCAGCGACCGGCGTACAGCATCGCCCCCAGCTCGGCTCCCCACTGGCGGTAGGTGGCGAGCGTCTGGGCGTTGTGCGTGGCTGACACCAGGCGCTCGTACGCGATCCACAGCAACGCCAGCCCCGGGCTCTCGTAGACGCCGCGCGACTTCGCTTCGATGACGCGGTTCTCGATCTGGTCGCTCATGCCCAGGCCGTGCCGCCCGGCGATCTGGTTGGCCTTCGCGACCAGGTCGACCGCGCTCGCATACGGCGTGCCGTTGATGGCGACCGGCCAGCCGGCGCGAAAGCGCAGCGCCACCGTCTCGGACTCGATCTCGACGTCGTCGCGCCAGTGCGCCACGCCCATCAGCGGCTCGACGACGCGCATCGACACGTCTAGGTGCTCTAGGTCTTTGGCTTCGTGGGTGGCGCCCAGCATGTTGGCGTCGGTCGAGTACGCCTTTTGCGCCGAAGCGCGATAGGGCAGGTCGTTGCGGGTGAGAAACTCGCTCATGCCCGCCCGCCCGCCGAGCTGATCGACGAACGTGGGGTCGAGCCACGGCTTGTAGACGCGCAGCTTCGCGTTGACCAGCAACCCGTAGCGATAGAACCGCTCGATGTCGTTGCCCTTGTACGTCGAGCCGTCGCCCCAGATGTGAACGTCGTCGTCGACCATCGCGGAGACGAGCATCGTGCCGGTCACGGCTCTGCCGAGCGGCGTGGTGTTGAAGTACGTCTTCCCGGCGGTCGTCACGTGAAACGCGCCGCACTGCAGCGCGACCAAGCCTTCACGCACCAGCTCGGCGCGACAGTCGACCAGACGGGCCTGCTTCGCGCCGTAGAGCTGGGCTCGCTCGACGACGGCCTCTAGGTCGTCTTCGTCGGGCTGGCCCAGGTCTGCGGTGTAGGCGTAGACATCTGCGCCGCCCCGCTGCATCCACGCGACGGCAGCGGAGGTGTCGAGGCCGCCTGAGAACGCGATGCCGACTCGCTCGCCGACCGGCAACGACGTCAAGATTGAACTCACCGGCCCAAGCTACGCTCGCCGTGAAGCGCTGCCACTGCCGCGCCCAAATCGGGTAACCAGCTCGTGCGCCCAACTCGCGCGCATCTCTATCGGGGGGAATCTTGATGAGCGACATCGCTGCTTTGCTGTGCGACCTGGTCGCCATACCCAGCGTCAACCCGAACCACGTCGGCCCTCGTTCGGGCGACGGAGCCGAAGCGGCGATGGCGGCCGACATCGCCCGCCGGTGCGAGCAGCTGGGCGCGAGCGTGGAAATAGAAGAGGTCGAGCCTGGCCGCCCCAACGTCTACGCCACCTTCGCCGGCACCGCCGACCGCACGCTCGCCATCGACACGCACCTAGACACCGTCGGCGTCGAGCACTACGACGGCGATCCGTTCGACGGTCACCTAGCCAACGGACGCGTGTGGGGTCGCGGCGCGGTCGACGCGAAGGCGACCTTCGCGGTTGTGCTGTGCGTGCTCGAACGCATGGCCGCGCAAGGCGCGAAGCCGGTGCCGAACGTGCGGCTGATCGGCACGGTGAGTGAGGAAGGCGGCGGCATGATCGGCGCGAAGGCGCTCGCCGCCCGAACCCAGCGGACCGGCGAACGCTTCGATCAGCTCGTGGTCGCCGAGCCGACGATGTGCGCGCCGGTGCACGGCCACAAGGGAGGGTTTGGTCTCGAGGTCACGCTTGTGGGACGTTCGGCGCACTCGTCAAAGCCCCACCTCGGCATCAACGCCATCAGCGCGGCAGCTCGCGTGATCGCCGCAGTCGACGCGCATCAGCGCGACCACGAAGCCGGGCCGCCGCCGGGGCTGCTCGGCCACGGCACGGCCGCCGCCGCTGAGATCAGCGGCGGGCTGGCACGCAACATCGTGCCCGACCGCTGCGAGCTGTACGTCGGCAGACGTGTCGCGGCCGGCGAGAGCGCGGACGAGCTGGCCGCCGAGTTCATCGAGCTGATGGAGCGCGCCGCGCAGCCGGCGACGATGCGCGCACAGCTCGCCAACGACTTCATGTGCGACGCGTTCTACGAAAGCCCCGACAGCGACCTCGTGCGTGTCATCGCCGAGCTGTCGGGCCAAGCGCCTGCCACCGCCGACTACGGCACCAACGCGCTCCACTACGCAGGCGTCGCGAACGAGACGGTCGTGTTCGGCCCGGGCTCGATAGACCAGGCGCACGGCGAAACCGAGTGGGTCGAGCTAGACCAGCTCGAACTCGCGGCGCAGGTCTACGTCCAGCTGCTCAGCCGCTAGCGACGCTCCTACTGGGGCGAAGTCAAGAAGACCGGTATCTCGCGGTCGGTCTTTTCCTGATATTCGGCGTACGGCGGATACGCCGCGACGCAGCGCTCCCACCACTGCGCACGCTCGTCGCCGCTGATCAGCCGCACCGGCGTCTCGAACGGCTCGGGGCCGTCTTGGATGAGAACGGTCGGCTTCGCCATCAGGTTGTGATACCAGCCGGGGTGCTCGGGCGCGCCGCCTTTTGATCCGACGATGGCGTAGACGCCCTCGTGCTCGACCTTCATGAGCGGCACCTTGCGCACCAAACCGGTCTTGTGCCCCACCGTGGTCATCACGATGATCGGCAGGCCGGTGTCGCGCAGCGTGTTCGCTTCGGCGCCGCCCGAAGCCTCGTACGCGGCTGCTTGGTCGGCGACCCACCCCCAGGTGCTGGGTTCGTAGGTGCCGTCGAATGCTGGGTCGTGTGTCACGGCCACGAACCGTACAGCGAGCGCGATCCGAAAACCCCGCCCGTGTCGCGCCAAGTGCCGCCCTAGATTTTGGGCGTGCGAATAATCGCGGCGCTGTTCATCGAGCGCATCGACATGCGGCAAGCCGAGGGAGGCTCGGCGCGCATCGACCTAGGCGGCGTGCACTTCTCGCTCGCTGCGCCGAGCGCGTTTCCGGTCACGATCACGCCGCACCTCATCGTCTTGCTCGAAAACCCACCCGACGCCCAACCGACGGCCGTGCTCGAGGTCACGTTCATACGAGACGACGAAGAGGTCGCCCGCAACGTGCAGCCAGCCAGCGCCGAGCCGGGCAAGTTCGGCTACAACCTGGTGCAGTCGCAGCTCACCTTCGACCAAGCTGGCACCGTCGAGGCGCACTGTCGCATCGGCGACGGGCCGACCACCGTGGTGCCGCTCACCGTCAACGCGCCGGTGTCCGTCGAGCCGTCGCAGGGCAGCTGAGCGATGCCGTTCGCCGTCGGATCGTCGCAGCACGCAGACGCGCGCACCGCCATCGGCGAAACCATCAGCCAGCTCCTCAACAGCGTCGGCACCGCACCCCAAGTCGCGGCGATGTTCGTGTCGGGCGCACACGTGAGGCACATGGACATGTTGTTGGCCTCGGTCACCGAGCTGCTCGCGCCTCAGTGCCTGCTGGGTGCCTCCGCGTGCGGCGTGGTAGCCGGCGGCCGCGAGTTCGAGGAAGTGCCGGCTGTGAGCGTCTGGGCAGGCAACGCGAAGGGCAGCTTCTGTCTGCGCCGCATCGAGGTGACCCGCAACTCCGACGGCTCGCTGACCGCGAGCGACCTCGAACCCGACGGCGCGCACACCGCGGTGCTGCTCGCCGACCCTTACAGCTTCCCGCCCGACGTGGCGCTCGTCGACTGGGCAGACCGACACCCCGAGGTGATGGTGATCGGAGGGATGGCGTCGCTGGGCAACGGCCCCGACGGCGAACGGGTGGCGTGCGGCGACGTCGCGCACCGCTCGGGCGCTTCGGTGCTGCTGGTGAGCGGCGACACCGAGGTGCAGCCGCTGGTGAGCCAGGGCTGCCGCCCGATCGGTCAGCCGCTCACCGTCACCGAGTCGAACGGCAACCGCATCGACACCCTCGGCAACCGTTCGCCGCTCGACCGGCTGCGCGAGATCGCCGAGCAGCTCGACGACGGCGACCGCAAGCTGCTCAGCCAGGGCGTCTTCATGGGCCGGGTGATCGACGAGCACCACAGCGATTTCGGCCCCGGCGACTTCTTGATCCGGTCGGTGATGGGCGGCGACCGCGAGAGCGGCGCGCTGATCATCACCGACGAAGCACCGGTCGGGTCGACGGTGCAGTTTCACCTGCGAGACGCGAACTCCGCTAGAGACGACCTCACCAAGCTGCTAGCCGACGCCAAACCCGCCGACGGCGCGTTGCTGTTCACCTGCAACGGGCGAGGCCGCAAGCTGTACGGCTACCCCGACGTCGACGCGAAGACCATCGCCACCAGCATCGACTCCACCGCCATCGCAGGCATGTTCAGCGCAGGCGAAATCGGCCCCATCGGCGGCCGCAGCGCCATCCACAGCTTCACCGCGTCGGCGGCTCTGTTCCGTGACCGTTAGCGCCGCCCGGCAAATCAACGTCGTTCGCGCCCTCGCGCTGGACGCGGTGATGGCCGCCAACAGCGGGCACACCGGAACCGCGACCGCGCTCGCGCCGCTCGGACACGTGCTGTTCACCGACGTGCTGCGCTACGACGCGGCCGACCCGTCGTGGCCCGACCGCGACCGTCTCATCCTCTCGGCCGGTCACGCGTCGATGCTGCTGTATGCGTACCTCTCGCTGACCGGCTACGACGTCAGCCTCGACGACATCAAGCGGTTCCGCCAGCTTGGCTCGCGCACGCCCGGGCACCCCGAGGCGGGCGTGACCCCCGGGGTCGAGGTCACCACCGGGCCGCTCGGTCAGGGCATCGCCAACGCCGTCGGCATGGCGCTCGCCGAACGCAACCTGCGGGCGCGCCTGGGCGCGGACCTCGTCGACCACCGCACCTACGTCATCGCCGGCGACGGCGACCTGATGGAGGGCATCAGCCACGAGGCCGCGTCGCTCGCCGGACACCAGCAGCTCGGCCGGCTCACCGTCGTCTACGACGACAACCGCATCACCATCGACGGCCCCACCGACCTCGCGCTGTCCGACGACGCCGCGGCGCGCTTTGCGGCATACGGCTGGCACACCGAAGAGCTGGGCGAGGCGTCTGAAGACCTAGACGCGCTCCGCGGCGCGCTCGACCGAGCCCGCCTGGTCGACGACCGTCCCAGCCTCATCGTCGTTCGCAGCCACATCGGATACCCGCTGCCCCGCTCGGTCGACACCGCCGCCGCGCACGGCGCGATCACCGACGCAGACGAGATCGCCGAAGCCAAAGCCGCGATGGGGCTCGACCCGCAAGGGCAGTTCGTCGTGCCCGACGACGTCGCGCTCGCCTACGCGGCGGCCGGCAAGCGCGGCGCGACCGAGCGGGCCGCGTGGAACGAGCGGGTCGCCGCCAGCGGCCACAGCGCCGCTGGCCTCGCCGTCAATCTCGACGTCGCTGGCGCGAGCGACTGGCCGTCGCAACTCGGCAACTTCGACGTCGGCAGCCAGATGGCTACCCGCGTCGCCAGCAACCGCACGCTCGCCGCGATGGCCGGCTCGATGCCGTCGCTGATCGTCGGCGGCGCCGACCTCACCGGCAACACCGGCACCGACATCGACGTCGAGCGTCTCACCGCCGCAACGCCCGGCGGCCAAAAGCTGCACTACGGCGTGCGCGAGCACGCGATGGGTGCCATCGCGGTCGGCATGGCGCGTCACGGCGGCGTGCTGCCGGTCGTCGGCACGTTCCTGGTGTTCGCCGACTACATGCGGCCAGCGGTGCGGCTCGCCGCGATGAGCGGCGCGCGAGCGGTGTTCGTCTGGAGCCACGACTCGATCGGCGTCGGCGAAGACGGGCCCACCCATCAGCCGGTCGAGCATCTGGCGTCGCTGCGGGCGATCCCCGACCTGGTCGTCATCCGTCCCGCCGACGCGAACGAAACCACCCAGGCGTGGGAGGTCGCCGTCACCCGAGACGGCCCGACCGCGCTGATCCTCACCCGCCAGAACGTGCCGGTGCTCGAAGGCACGCACCACCCAGGCCAGGTGGCGGCCGGCGCGTACACGTTGATCGACACGCCCGAGCCGTCGTTGTGCCTGCTCGGCACCGGCAGCGAGCTGGCGCACTGCGTCGAAGCGGCCGGCTTGCTGGCCGCAGACGGCATCGGCACGACGGTGGTGTCGATGCCGAGCTGGGAGCTGTTCGCCGAACAGCCTGCGGCTTACCGCGACGGCGTGCTGCGCGCCGGCGTGAAGGTGCTGGCGGTAGAGGCCGGGTCGCCGTTCGGCTGGGAGCGCTACGCGGATGCCACCATCACCATCGACCGGTTCGGCGCGAGCGCACCAGGGAGTGAGCTGATGACGAAGTTTGGGTTCACCGGCTCGCGGGTCGCAGCCGTCGCGCGAGAGATGCTGGCGTGACGCCAAGCGCGAACGACTACGGCCGGCTCGCCGAGCTGCACGCATCCCACGGCCAGAGTCCGTGGCTCGACAACCTGCGTCGAGGCTGGATCACCAGCGGCACGCTCGCCAGCTGGGTCGAACGAGGCATCCGTGGGCTGACCTCCAACCCCACGATCTTCGCCAAGGCAATTGAGTCGAGCGCGGACTACGACGAGCAGTTCAACGACGAGATCGCTAGCGGCGCGAGCGTCGCCGATGCCTACTGGGAGCTGGTGACCGCCGACATCGCCGGCGCGCTCGGCGCGCTCGCGCCCGTCTACGACGCGAGCGGCGGCGCAGACGGCTTCGTGTCGGTCGAGGTCGACCCGGCGCTCGCCTACGACGCACCCGCGACCACCGTCGCCGCGCTGGCGCTGCATCAGCGCATCGACGCGGCGAACCTGATGGTGAAAATTCCTGGCACGCAAGCTGGCCTCGAAGCCATCAGCGCGGTCGTCGCGGCGGGCAAGAGCGTGAACGTCACGCTGATCTTCTCTGTCGACCGCTACCGGCAGGTAGCCGATGCATACCTGAGCGGGCTTGAGGCGCAGCTCGCCAGCCAGCGGGCATCGGGCGCGAACCTCGACCTGAGCAGCGTCGCGAGCGTGGCTTCGTTCTTCGTGAGCCGCATCGACACCGAGGTCGACCGACGCCTGCTCGCGGCCGAGAGCGCCGAGGCCGCGGCGCTGTGCGGGCGCGCCGCCATCGCGAACGCGCGAGCCGCCTACGCCGCGTTCGGCGAGATCTACGCGAGCGACCGCTGGGCGCCGCTCGCCGCGGCAGGTGCGAGGCCGCAGCGATTGCTGTGGGCGTCGACGTCGACGAAAAACCCCGACTACCGCTCGACGCTGTACGTCGATGAGCTGATCGGCCCGCACACCGTCAACACGATGCCCGATGCGACGCTCGACGCGTTCGTCGCCAGCGACCGTCCGCTAGCTCGCACCATCGACGGGCCCGGCGCGGCCGACGACGCGCACGCCACGCTCGACGCAATCGCGCAGCGGGACGTCGACCTGGCTGCGGTTTGCGACCAGCTCGAAGCCGAAGGCGTCGCGGCGTTCACCAAGAGCTTCGACGAGCTGCTCTCGACGCTAGAGGCCAAGGCGCAGCCCTAAACGAAATAGCCCGGCGCGCTAGCCCAATGAGGTAGCCCAATGAGGTAGCCCAGTGAGGTAGCCCAATGAGGTAGAGGGTTGCATTTCGCAGCCTAAGTCAGTTGCGTTTCGCAACCTACTCCTCTAGCCTCACCCGCCGTGACCGAGAGCTGCTCCATCCAGCGCACGCTCGACCTGATCGGCGACCGGTGGACGCTGCTCATCTTGCGTGACCTGTTCAGAGGCGTGCGCCGCTTCGGGCAGCTTCAAGCCGACTTGAGCATCGCCCGCAACCTCTTGACCGACCGCTTGAACCGGCTCTGTGCCGGCGGCATCGTCGAGCGGGTGCCGTACCAGCAGCGGCCGGTGCGCAACGAGTACGTGCTGACGGCCAAGGGTCGCGACCTCTCGCCCAGCCTCGTCGCGCTGATGCGCTGGGGCGACCGGTGGTGCCACGACGACAAGCCGCCCACCGTGCTCATTCACGCCGCCTGCGGCACCGACCTCGAGCAGCTCACCCGCTGCCCGTCGTGCGACTGCCTTGTAGCGCCGACCGAGATTCGCAGCCGACCCGGCAGCTGACAGGGCCGTCTCACTGGGCCGACTCACTGGGCCGACTCTCATCGCCAACCAAGAAACCAAGAAAGGCCACCAATGACAACCACCACCAGCCAGGCGCACGAGCTGGCGAGCTTGCCGCTCGATGAGCTTCTGTTTCGCGCCCAGCAAGTGCGAGACGCCGCATTCGGCAATCGCGTCACCTACTCGCCGAAGGTGTTCATTCCGCTCACGATGCTGTGCCGCGATCGCTGCGGCTACTGCACGTTCGCGCAGCCGCCCGCCCGGCTCGATGCCCCGTACATGAGCCTCGATGAAGTGCTCGAGGTCGCGCACGCCGGAGCGCAGGTGGGTTGTCACGAAGCGTTGTTCACCTTGGGCGAGCGGCCCGAGCTGCGCTACCCAGTCGCCGCCGAGTGGCTGGCACAGCACGGCTATGAGTCGACCGTCGACTACGTGGCTGCCGCGACGAAGGCCGTGCGCGACGAGACCGGCTTGCTGCCCCACGCGAACGCGGGCGCGCTCTACGTCGACGAACTCGCGCAGCTGCGAGCCACCAGCCCCAGCCAGGGAATGATGCTCGAGTCGCTGAACGACGACTTGAGCTGCCACGCCAACGCGCCCGACAAGACGGCGGCGCGCCGACTGGCGACGCTCGAAGCTGCAGGCGAGCTGGCCATTCCGTTCACCACCGGCATCTTGGTCGGCATCGGCGAGACGCTCGCCGACCGCATCTGCGCGCTAGAGGCCATCGCCGCGTCGCACCTTCGCCACGGCCACGTCCAAGAGGTCATCGTGCAAAATTTCCTGCCGAAGATCGGCACCGCGATGCACGCCGCGCCGCCGTGCCCACCCGACGACTACCTCCAGGCGATTGCGCTGGCGCGCCTGATCTTGCCGGCAGACGTTCACCTGCAAGCTCCGCCCAACCTGTCGGACGACTTCGGCGGCCTGCTGGCAGCAGGCATCGACGACTGGGGCGGAGTGTCGCCCGTCACCGCCGATCACGTCAACCCCGAGCGGCCGTGGCCCGCGCTCGACCGCCTGGCGGAGGTGACGCAAGCAGCGGGCTTCGTGCTGGCGCCGAGGCTCACGATCTACCCGGAGTTCGCACTGGCCCCGAAGCGGTGGCTCGATGAAGCCAACCGGTTCGCGGTGCTCGACCGCAGCGACGCCGAAGGCTTGGGTCGCGACGACCCGGGCTCGTTGCTGCCGGAGCGCACGGTCGAGAACGTCGACGCCGGCTCGGGCGCGGACGTGCTGGTGGCCGACGAAGCCAACACCGCGTGGTATTCGGGCGGCACGTTCACCCCGCCGACGCTGGTGCCAGCGGGCCAGCCAGACGGTCAGCCAGAGGGCGAGCCAGCCAGTCAGCCCACGGGTCAGCCGTCGCGCGGGCGCGGCCGCGACGCGGTCGCCCGTGTACTGGAAGGCGTCAGGTCAGGCCACGAGGTCGGCGAAGAAGAGATCGTCACGCTGTTCTCCGCCCGTGGCACCCAGGTGCGCGACGTGGCTGCGCTCGCGAATGACCTGCGTCGCGCCACGGTCGGCGACACGGTCACCTGGGTGCACAACCGCAACATCAACTACACGAACGTGTGCACCTTCAAGTGCCGGTTCTGCGGTTTCTCAAAGGGCCCGCTGTCGCTCAACCTGCGCGGCACGCCCTACATGCTGACGCTCGCCGACATCCAAGAGCGCGTCATCGAGGCGGCCGAGCTGGGCGCGACCGAGGTGACCCTGCAGGGCGGCATCCATCCGAGCTTCGACGGCGACTACTACATCGACGTCTGCCGAGCCGTTCACGACGTGGTGCCCGACATGCACCTCCACGGGTTCACCGCGCTGGAGGTCATCGAAGGCGCCAAGCGGCTGGGCGAGTCGCTGCCCGAATACTTGACGCGCCTGCGCGACGCAGGGCTGCGGTCGCTGCCGGGCACCGCGGCTGAAATTCTGCACGACGACATTCGAGCGGTTCTCTGCCCCGACAAGATCGACACCAACGAGTGGCTGGAATGCCACGAAGCGGCGCACTCGGTGGGGCTTCACTCGAACGTCACGATCATGTTCGGCGCGGTCGAGGCACCCGAGCACTGGGCGTCGCACCTGGTGCGCACCCGCGAGCTGCAGCGCCGCACCGGCGGGTTCACCGAGTTCGTGCCGCTGCCGTTCGTGCACATGGCGAGCCCCATCTACCTGCAGCGCAACGCCCGGCGAGGCCCGACGTTCCGCGAGACGCTGCTGATGCACGCCATCGGCCGCATCGCGTACCACGGCCTCATCGACAACATTCAGGTGTCGTGGGTCAAGATTGGCGTGGAAGGTGCCCGCCAAATTCTGCGGGCGGGTGCCAACGACATCGGCGGCACGCTGATGGACGAGAACATCAGCCGCGCGGCAGGCGCGCAGCACGGCCAGGGCCTCACGCCCGCGGAGATCGGCGAGCTGGTCGAACCGCTCGATCGACGGCTACGTCAGCGCACCACCGGCTACGGCACCGCGGACGGCGCGCCAGCGGTCGTCAGCCGCGTCACGCGACCTGTCGACAACGCGACTGACAAAAAGCTCATTCCGCTGGCTCAGCTCGGCAGCCGGGTGTAGCTGGCGCTCAGACTCGAGCGGGCCTCTAGCTCGCCTCGCGCAGCGACTGGGCTGCTTTTTGAATCGAGCGTCGCGCGCTGGCGAGCTTGCGCTCGCGAGGCGAGGCTGTGCGGCGACCGGTGGGCTGGTCGCTCGTTCGGTCGATCTCGGCTCGTAGCTCTTCCATCGCCAGCTCGGCGACCTGCTCGGCTAGGTCGTCCAGCGTCTCGGCGATCTGCGCTGCGTCACTCATCGGCGGCTTCCCTTCGTGCGGGTGTCGGGCCCGACGCCTAGCTCTTCGGCGACGACCTCTAGCGGATGCGCGGCGCTCACGCCGCCAGCTCGCAGGTGCAGCACGCAGCCTGGGTTGGCGCTGACGACCTCGGCCGCGCCGGCGCGGTCGATCGCTGCGATCTTGCGCGCCCGCACAGCGTTGGCGGTCTGCGGGTGCGTCGTGGCGTAGGCGCCGCCCGCGCCGCAGCACAGGCCTTCGTCGTCGAGTTCGACCACGTCGACGACACCCGCGAGCACGATGCGCACCGCTTGGTGGCAGCCCTGGGCGTGGCGCAGGTGGCACGGGTCGCTGATCGCGACCGTGCGACGAGGCTCGTCGGTCGAACTGGCTGGCGTCGCGGCTGGCATCGTTGCTGGCTTCTTGGCTGACTTCTGGGGCACAACGTCGTTGGCTGCCATCCACTCGTGCACGTCGAAGACGCGGGTGCTGAACGCGCGAGCCTGCGGCGTGCCCAGCAGCTCGCCGTAGCTCTTCAGCTGCGCGCCGCACCCGGCGGAGTCGACCAGCACCGGTCGCTCGTCGTCGAGCGCCGCGATCACGCGGCGAGCGAGCTCGCGCGCGTCGTCGGCCAGGCCGGCGTGCATCGCCAGCGCGCCGCAGCAACCTGCAGCCGCCGGCGTCGGCGTGACGCCAACGCCGCAGGCATCGAGCACGCCAGCGACCGCAACGTGTGTGCCGCGCATCCAGGCGTCCATCACGCATCCGGTGAACAGCCACGCGTCGTCGCCGGTTGCGGCCAGCTTGGGCTGGCGCAGCGGCACCAGCGGCAAGCCGAGCCGTTGCGGCACGACGCGCAGTCGCTGCGCGACCGCGAGCAGGCGCGAGCCAGCAGCCAACAAACGCTTCTTGCCGAGCAGCCCGAAACCCAAGCGACGCCACCGGCCGACCGTGCGAGGTGCCAGGGCGGTTCGAGTGGCTTCCAGCAACTCGCCGTACGGCACGCCCGCCGGGCACGCGGTTTCACAGCCCAGACACCCGATGCAGGCGTCGATGAACGAGCCGAACTGCTCATCGGCGCTGCCGGTTTCGTAGACCTCGCGCATCAGCGCGATGCGCCCGCGCGGCGACGCCGACTCTTCGCCGGTGACGCGGTAGGTCGGGCAGTGCGGCAGGCACATCCCGCACGCGATGCACGACACCAGGTGGTCTTCGTTGACGTCGAGCGTGAGCGCGTAACGCGCACTGGTCGGCGCGCTCAAGGCAGCCTCACCTGCGGGTTGAGCCGACCGGTCGGGTCGAGCTTTGCCTTGATGTTCTTCATCAGCGCAATGTTGGTCGCGCTCGACGCTTCGATGCTGGCAGTTTTCGGGCTGCTGACGACCGCAGGCGTCGCCGCGTGATGCGCCACGCCAACGCCGATCTCGCCGAGCGCGCCGCTGTCGCTCGCCAGCACCTTGCGCAGCTCGCTCGGGCGATGCGAGCTGCGAGCGACGTAGCGGTCGTCGGGCGGCAGCCAAGGTGGCGCGTCGCACGGAGCGAGCGCGCGCATGGCGCCGGTGGCGGCTTCGGCGGCGATGTCGTCGGGGTGGCCTTCGAGCAGCACCCACACGTCGTCGCCGCGAGCGAGGATCGCCGAGGGCCGATACAGCTCGGCGTGCAGGTCAAAGCCGTTGACGTCCGCGCCAGCGAACCACTGGGCCGCGGGAGGCACGGGCACGCACCGCAAGATGACTTCGGCCACAAATCCGAGCGTGCCGCGCGAGCCGACCAGCAGCCGACACAGGTCGTAGCCCGACACGTTCTTCACGGTCGGGCCGCCGGCGGTCACCACCTCTCCGGCGGCGTCGACGTGACGGGTCTGTAAGACGAAGTCACGGATGTGGCCGTAGCGCAGCCGCCGGTAGCCGCTGTGCCCGACCGCCAGCACACCGCCGACGGTTGCGTCGGGGTGCTGGTCGAACGGCACCATCTGTCTCGCCGCGGCGAGCGCCGCGTCGAGCTCGCCGAGCGTGGTGCCTGCACCGCAGCGCACGGTCATCTCAGACGGCTCGTACTCCCACACGCCCGCCGGCGCTCGCACGGCACGAGCGGGAGCGCCGGCGTCGCACGCGCGGGGCGCGCCCGTCTGCGTGCCACTTCCGGCGACCGCTACCGGACCGCTCGCGCCGACCTCACGAGCGAAGCTCAGCACCTCCGCTGGCACGCGGTCGGGTCGCTGCGCCGGCGTGCTCACCAACCGCTCACACCCAGGCGCCTTCGGGCACCTGCTGAGAAAACGAGTCGCTGCAGCGCGAGCCGCTGGGAATGACCTTGAGCGGGTTGGCGAACCCGTCGGGGTCGAACACCTCGCGCACCGCGTCTTGGGTTGCCATGTCGACCGCGCCGAACATCATGCCCATGTAGTCGCGCTTTTCCAGGCCTATGCCGTGCTCGCCTGACAGCACGCCGCCCGCTTCTATCGACGCGGCGATGATGACTCGGCCGGCTGCGTGCACACGTTCGAGCGCGCCAGGCTCGCGGGCGTCGAACGACAGGATCGGGTGGAGGTTGCCGTCGCCCGCGTGGAACACGTTGACCACGATGAGGTCGTGCGCTCGCGCTGCGGCGTAGACGGCGTCGAGCACGTCGACCAGCTTCGAGCGCGGCACCACCGTGTCGTGGAGGTAGTAGTCGGGCTTGATGCGAGCGACCGCGCCGAACGCGTTCTTGCGTCCCTTCCAGAGCAGCGCTCGCTCGGCGTCGTCGGCAGCTACCCGCACCTCGCGGGCGTGATGAGCGTTGGCGACATCGGTGACGGTTCGCGTCGCGGCTGCCACCCCAGCGGGCTGGCCGTCGAGTTCGACCAGCAGCACCGCGGCGGCGTCGGTCGGGTAGCCGGCGTGCGCGAACGCCTCGACCACCTCGATGGCTCGCTGGTCCATCATTTCGAGCGCGGCCGGCACCAGGCCCGCCGCGATGATCGCGCCGACCGCCGCAGCGCCTTCGCGCACGTCATCGAACGCCGCGAGCAACGTCGACACGGCGGGCGGGTTCGGCGTGAGCCGCACGGCGATGTTGGTGGCGATGCCGAGCGTTCCCTCCGACCCGACGAACAAGCCGCGCAGGTCGTAGCCGGGCGCGTCGGCTTCGACGCCGCCGAGCACCGTTACCTCACCGTTCGGCAGCACGACCTCAAGCGCGGCGATGTGCGCGGTGGTGACGCCGTATGCGAGGCAGTGCGGGCCGCCTGAGTTGTTGGCGACGTTGCCGCCGAGTGAGCAGACCTGCTGGCTGGACGGGTCGGGCGCGAAGTGCATGCCGACCGGCGCGAGCGCGCGCGACAGGTCGAGGTTGAGCACGCCGGGCTGCACCCAAGCGATGCGGTCGTCGAGGTTGATCTCGCCGATGCGGTTCATCTTCGCGGTCGAGATCACCACCGACCCAGCGACCGGCACCGCGCCGCCCGCGAGGCCCGTTCCCGATCCGCGTGCGACAAACGCCGCGCCGTGCCTGCGGCAGATCGTCACGATGCGTCGCACCTGCTCGGTGGTCGTCGGCAGGCACACGACGTCGGCTTCGCCGCGCAGCACCGATCCGTCTCGTCCGTAGAGCGCCAGCTCGCTTTCGCCCGAGCGCACGTCGGCTCCGAGCACGTCACGCAGCTCGCCGATCAGCGCTGCGTCGCTAGCTCGTCCGTTCGTCGTGGTCGGCTTCAAGGTCGGCTTCGTCGTCGACGTTGTATTTGGCAGCTAGATCGCTGTACTGGTCGTCGTAGTGACCGTCGCCGTCGCCGTCTGCCTTCGACGACAGGCCGAAGTTGCTGTCGTCGTCGAAGTCGTATTCGGAAACGTCGAAGCGCTGCGCGCTCTCTCGCTGAAACTTGCGAGCTTCTTCGTATCGCCGGTGTCGGCCCTTCTTCACCACAGCCCCTCGCTTGCAAAGAGTGTTCTTGACGATGATGACGAGCCGTCTCTGTGCGGCTGCGTCAATCTACAGCCTGCGCGCGTTCGTCGCGCGGCACTCGCACCTCGACGAGGCCCGAGCGACGCTCAAAGCCCAGCGCGGTGTCGCCTTCGAGCAAGCGTCGCACGCTGTCGCCGATCAGCGCGGCGCGCCAGCCTTCGCCGAGTCGGCCCTGCGACGTGCCGTCCGCGTAGAGGCCGACGAGCAGCGTCTCGACTTCGGCTCGGGTCGCCACCAGGGCGACGTCGACCTCTTGGCGGCGCGCCAGCTCGTCGACCCACGCGCTGGCGAGCGTCACCAGCGGTCGCAGTTCGGGCGGCACGCGGGCGCGGCTGCGGGCGTCGGCGGCGAACGCTTCGGCGTCGGCTTCAAACCTGTGAGCGTCCGCGAGCGCCGCGAGGATGCCCGCGGCGTTTCGCTTGCCGAGCGAGCCCCGCAAGCCCCGCACCTTGTCGAGCTGCGCCGCGTCACGTGGGTTGCGCTGCGCGATGGCGGTGACGGCGATGTCGGTGAGCACGTGGCGCACGGGCGCGTCGCGGCGCTGCGCTTCGGTCTCGCGCCAGGCGGCCACCGCCATCGCTCTCGCCCGCGCGTCGTCGTTGAGCTTGCGCACGTCTTTGACGCGCCGCCAGGCGAGGGCTGGGTCGAAGTGCTCGCGCGGGTCTCGGGTCGCTGCCATCTCTGCTGCGAGCCAGCCCGTGCGCTCACGCTCGGCGAGCGCGTCGCCGAGGGTGTCTGCCAGCTCAAGCAGGTGCGCGACGTCGGCCGCGGCATAGTGCTGCTGGGCGGCACCGAGGGGCCGTTCCAGCCAGTTCGCGAGCTGACTGCTGCGGGGCAGCCGGTGCTGGGTGAAGCGGTCGACGAGCGTGTCGAGCGACGGGGTCGGCATTCCCAAAAAGCGCGCCGCGAGCTGAGTGTCGAACACCGGCGCAACCACGATCTCGCTGGTCGCGTAGAGCGCGATGAGGTCTTGGTCGGGTGCGTGCATCACGACGGTCGCGTCGTTGGCGAACGCCTCGGCGAGCGGCGACGGGTCGAGCGCGACGGTGTCGATGAGCCAGAGGTCGCGCTCGGTGGCGATCTGGATGAGCGCCAGCTTGGGCCAGTAGCAGCCTTCGCGGTGAAACTCGGTGTCGACCGCGAAGCGGGGCGCGGCCGTTAGTTCGCGGGCTACCTGCGCGACCTGCGCGGGCTCATCGACCCAGACGAAGTCGCTCAACGAGCCGCGCCTGCGGTGGCTGCCAGCTGCCGTTTCGCTGCGGCGAGGTCGTCTGCGGTGTTGACGTTCGCCAGGTCGCCGGTGGTAGCCGTGACCACCTCGAGGTTGTCCAGCGCGTGGCGGGGACCGGCGCGCGTATCGGGCCTATCTCGTTGCGCGCGCAGCGCGTCGAGTGCGGCCGGCCGGTAGATGCCGACGAGCGGCTCTGTGCGATCGGTGCGCGCGAGCACAGCGTCGGCGTGTGGCTGCTGGTTGGCGGTGACGATGAGGTCGCGCACGGCGTCGCCGCGCAGCAGCGGCACGTCGCACGGCGCGACGAACACTTCGCCCAGCGTCTCGATGGCGCCGATCAGCGCGCCGAGCGGACCTGCTTTTGGCTGGACATCGGCGATCACGTCGAGCGGCAGCTCGGTCGCACCCAGCGCGACGACCTCGCGCAGCCCGCCCGCCAACAGCGCCTCGACGACCCACATGCCCATCGGCTTGCCGGCGAGCGAGGCGGTCGCCTTATCGCGCCCCATGCGGCTGGAGTTGCCGCCGCACAGCAGCGCCCCGATCACGGCACCCCGATCACAGCGAGCCCGTCACAGCGAACCCATCACAGCGAACTGGTGCCGTCGGGGTCGAGCTGGCCGAGGAACTGCATGCAGCGCTCGTATTCGTCGATCTCGTCGATCTGGAACGCGCACCGACCGAGGCCGGTGACGCAGCCGAGGAACGCCCGGTTGGCCACGTGCGCAGAGCGCACGTAGCCGCTGCCTCTCCACCCAGCGGCTCGCAGCGCGTCGAGCCCGCGGTGGTAGCCGACGCGGAAGTAGGCGTACGCCTCCATCAGCAAGGCGGTGTCGATGAGCTGGTCGTCGACCGCACCACCGCGACTTGAGGCCAGCTCTTCGGTGGTCTCGCCGAGCGACGCCCACACTTCGAGCATTCTGGGGCGAGCCGCGGCGAGCTGGCTGAGCAGCTGCTTGCGCTCGACGATGGGCGCGCTCTGCGCGGTGATGAGCGCTTCGGCGTCGTCGGGCGTGATGTCGGGCAGGACCGTTTCGGGCGGGCCGCCGGGGCTCAGGTTGACGGGTGTCTGGGTCACCTGGGCGAACCTACCTACTCTTCGCGCCGTGGAGTGGCTGGGTATTCCCATCGGCGGCTATCGCGTCGTGGTTGTCGTGGCGATGGTGCTGCTGGCGGTCGCCACGATCTTGGTGGTGCGTGTGCTGCGCAAGCTGCTGTGGGTGGTGGTGATCGCCTTGATCGGCGCCGCGGCTGTGGTAGCGCTGGGATTTCAGATACCGGCGCTGACCGACTGCCACGAGACGTGCCGCTGCACCGTGTTCAACCAGACGATCGACCTCACCGACGTGGCGGCCGACTGGGGCTGTGGCTAGGGCCCGGCTCAGGGCCCAGCTCAGGGCCCGGCTCAGGGCACCGTCATCGCCCGCAGCGTGTCCGTCGCGTGTAGCTCAGCTATCGAGCCCGACACCACGACGATGCGGTCGCCGGCGCGCACCGCGCCGGCGGCTTTGGCCGCTTCGACGGCCTTTTTGACGTTCTCGGTCGACGACGCTGTCTCGCTGAACAGCAGAGGCCTGGTGCCCCACGACAGCGACAGCTGCTGCGCGGTGCGCGGCTCGGCGGTGATGCCGAGCAGCGGCATCGACGGGCGGAAGCGGGCCATGCTGCGGGCGGTGAAGCCGGAGCGGCTCAGGCACAAGATCGCGGCGGCGTCGAGGTCGCTAGCAACCCGAGCGGCGGCGCGAGACAGCGCGTCGGTGACGCGCTGGTATTCGACCTCTTGCGGCGAGCTGCGGCGCAGGCGGGTGATGTGCTCGGCCCAAGCGGCGTAGTCGAAGCGCTCGTCGGCGCGGGCGGTGATGCGCGCCATCGTCGCGACGGCGTTCACCGGGTCGTGCCCGATGGCGGTCTCGCCAGAGAGCATCACCGCTGAGGTGCCGTCGAACACGGCGTTGGCGATGTCGGAGGCTTCGGCGCGGGTCGGCACCGGCGCGTGCAGCAGCGACTCGAGCATCTGCGTCGCGGTGATGGCGGGGCGTCCCAGCGCGACGCACTGAGAGATGATCGCCTTTTGCAGGTGCGGCAGCTCTTCGATGTCGCATTCAGAGCCGAGATCGCCGCGGGCGACCATCACCGCGCCCGACGCGCCGATGATGCCTTCAAGGTTTTCGACGGCGGCTTTGGTTTCGATCTTGGCGACCAGCAGCGGCCCTTTCGGCACCGGTTCGACGCCGAGCCTTCGCATGTCGTGAGCCGAGCGCACGAACGACACGGCGATCATGTCGGCACCGAGTTCGATGAACGCGTCGGCGAGTCGGAGGTCGTCGTCGGTCGGCGATGGCATCGAGAGCCGGTCTGACGCGATGTGCACCCCGGGGCGTCCCTCTAGGTGTCCGCCGTGGACGACCAGCACCTTGAGCGTGTCGCCACCCTTGTCTTGCACTTCGAGCACGACGTTGCCGTCGCCGAACGCGAGGCGGTCGCCGGGGCCAATGTCGCGCAGCAGGTGCTCGTATTCGATGAACACGCGGCTAGAAGTGCTCATGTCGCCGTTCGTCGCGATGGCGGCTTCGATCACGTCGTTCTGGACGATCTCGACGCCGCCCGGCTCGAACGTGGCGCAGCGCACCTTCGGCCCGGGCAGGTCGACCAGCACGCCGACGCGGCGCTCGGTTTCTTCGGCGACGGCGCGCACGGTGTGGTAGGTGGCGATCTGCTCATCCAGCGTGCCGTGCGCCAGACCGATGCGCGCCACGTCGACGCCCGCCTCGAACATCCGTCGCAGCGTCTTCGGATCGCCACACGCCGGCCCGATGCTCGCAATGATCTTCGTGCGCCTCGTCACGCCCAGCCAAGGTACACAAGCGGCGCTCGCCCCCAGCGTCACCCCACTCGCCCCGCTCACTGACCTCCAACTCCGCTCGTCCATCCCTTTCGTTCATCACCCACTCGCCCCGTTCTTCGCTTCCGCCCAAATGCCTACATGTCGACCCTCTATCACGCGACCTATTGCGCGGCCTGTTGCGCGACAACCTGCCACCAACCGACACCAACCGGCACGATGTCGCCCCCTATTGCGCGGGATCGTGCCAGCCAACGCAATTTGCAGGCAAGTTGTCGACCCTTATTGCGCGACAACCTGCCAGTAAAGAGCTAGCCTCGGCCGCCCAAGTCAGGGCACGACCACGCAAGGAGATCTGCTGTGGGCGGATGGGAGCAAACACCCAGCGAGATCAGCGACGCCGTGTATCGGACGTGGGTGCCCGAAGCGATCGCGGACTTACAGTTGCTCACCTCTGACATTCAAGATGCAGCAGCAGAGCTTCGCACATCCCAGATGCGCGAGTTTGTGGGTGACACCGACCTCACGGGCGGCTGGCTGCTTCACGTCGCCGACGCGGCTGCTTCGAGCACGATCGAGGAGGTCTATCCGTCGCCCTCACCAGCGAGCTGCCGAACTTTCCACACGAACCCGGCGCGCTGCGCGACCGGCAGGTCTTCGTCGGCGGGTTCAACCCACCCGGTTACCGCCGCGTGCCCGCTCTGCTGGATGACCTGGTTGCGTTCTGCGACTGGCGTGACCTGAACCCGATTTTCCACGCCGCCATCGTTCACGCGCGCTTCGAGGAAATTCACCCGTTTCCCGACGGCAACGGACGCACGGGCCGAGCGCTGGTGCACGCCTTGTGGGGCAAGCACGGATTGGCGTTTCGTCACTCGGCGCTGCCGTTCAGCACGTATCTAGCCAAGAACAAGGTCGCGTATGCCAACGCGCTCAACCACTTTCACTCTGTTCCGCCGCTCGCGATGTCGCCTGAGGCCACGACGCAGATGCTGGAGGTCTTCACCTCTGCCGTGGGCGCTGGCGTGATGCGAGGCACAGAGTTGCGCAAGTCAGTAGCGGAGCTCGCGCTCACCAGCGACGAAGCAGGCCCGCTCGCGGGCGTTGGCCCAGACGCGGTCGCGGCTTCGAGGTCGTGCGACGCGTACATGCCGCGCGCGAAAAAGCGTTGCGTGCTGGCGCTCGGGCACGCAGGCCCGCACCGGTCGACGGTGCCATGGCTCTCGTAGTGGGCTGAAGTAGCGGCGGGGGGTTTGGGGCAGCAAGCTAGGCGGCTGTGGAACTGCTGCTGGTTCGCCACGGACTGCCCGAGACACACGTGACGCGCGACGGCTCACCCGCCGACCCCGACCTCTCGCCCACCGGCGTCACTCAAGCCGAGCTGCTGGGCGACCTGCTGGCCGAGCATCCGCCCGACGTCATCTACTCGAGCCCGATGCGGCGCGCCCGCAGCACGGCGACGCACGCCGCGGCACGCCTCGGGTGCGCGCCAGACGCCGTCGTCGTGCGTGAAGGACTGAGCGAGTTCGACCGCAACGACACCTCCTACGTGCCAATGGAAGAGATGAAGGTCACCAACCGAGCGGCGTGGGATCAGCTCGCGAGCGGCACCTTCTCGAACGACGTCGCGGTGGTCGCCGGGTTCGTCGAGCGTGTCCGCCAAAACGTCGAGCGCATCGTCGACGACCACCCGGGCGCACGAGCGTGCGTGGTGTGCCACGGCGGCGTCATCAACGCCTACCTGGCGAGCTGCCTGGGTTTCGGCGCGACCGAGTTTCTGCGCTTCGACGTCGACTACACGTCGATCAGCCGGGTGTTCGCGTCGTCGGCGGGGCATCGCAGCGTGCTGTCGGTGAACGAGCGCACGCACCTGCGCGGCCGCCCCGACCTGATGAAGGGGCTGTAGCGGGCCTGCCGCGAGCTGCGCGTCGCTAGTTGAGTCGGGCCCGCAACGCCCGCGCGCCGGTAAGAAACGTGTCGGCTTCGCGCTCGAGCGCACGCTCGGCGGCAGCTTCGAGGCACGCCGCCGCGTCGTCGACGCGTCCGACGTCGAGCAGCATCTGCGCGAGGTGGTGCGAGTGCGACGGCGGCGCGTCGGGAAAGCGCACCAGCAGCTCCATCACGCGGATGAGCGGGTCGAGTGCCACCTGGCGCGCCGCGCTGCGACGCAACGCCGCGCCGCGACGGACGCGCGGCGAACGCGCGGGGCCGCGCCGGCGCACCGCCTGGCGAACCAGCCAGCCGTACGGCGGCACCAGCGTCGAGAGCGTCTTGGTGTGGTGCGCCCGCAGGTTCATCAGCAGCCGCCGCAAGATGGCGACGTTGCCGACCGGCTCTAGGTGCTGCGGCTCGAGGCTGCGGGTGGGGTGCATGCGAGCGAATATCTGCTCGGCGTCGCGCTCGTCGAGCGTGCGACGTCCGACGGTGTCGAACAGCTTCCCGTCGCTTGAGCGGATCAAGAACAGCCCAGGCATGCCGATGCCCTCGACGGCCACGCCAGCTCGCCGCCCCACCTCCATCGCCACGACCGACACGACGACCGGCAGGCCACGGCGATGCGCGAGGGTCGTGTCGAGGTAGCAAGCGGCAACGTTGTGTCGGCTGGGCAGCTCGCCGACGAAACCTTGCTCACGAAAGACGTGGGCGATGATGCCGTCGAAGCTCGGCTCGGCCACCCGCTCGCCGAGCCGGTCGAGGACGTCGAGCGCGGCGTCGACGTCGCGCGCCGAGCGCCCGCCGACGTGGGTGGCGATGGCGAGCGCGCCCAGGTCGAGACGCACCGGCTCGGTCTCGAGCGCGTGGGCGAACGTCTCGACGCCGCCGGCCAGCCAACTATCCACGAGTTCAAGGTAGCGACGGCGGCTGGGCGCGCTGGCGATACTTTCGCAATGGCATTCGCGCATCCGATGCTCGCCGACGACCGAGTGTGGCCCATCGCGCACAAAGGCGGCGCGGGCGTGTGGCCGGAGAACACGATGGCCGCGTTCGCGGGCGCCGTCGCTCTCGGCTGCGAGCACCTCGAGCTCGACCTGCGAGCGACCGCCGATGGCAAGCTCGTCGTGTTCCACGACCCCGACCTGTCGCCGGTGACGTCGAGCAGCGGACGTGTCGGCGAGCTGTCTGCCGCCGAAGTGCTGGCGGCGAAGGTGGCGGGCGTCGAGCCCGTGTGTCTGCTCGATGAGGTGCTGGCGAGCTGGCCGGACGTGCGACTGTGGCTCGACCCGAAGGCCGACGCCGCCGCTCGTCCGCTCATCGGTGCGCTGGGGCGGCGAGGCCTGCTCGATCGGGTGTGCGTCGGGGCGTTCTCAGACCGCCGGCTCGGGTGGTTTCGAGACGAGTTCGGCGACGCCGTGTGCCTGTCGATGGGGCCGCTCGAAATTGCGCGGCTGCGCCTTGAGGCGTCGCTGCCGTGGCGACGAACGGGCCAGTTTCGCTCGCAGGTCGCGTCGCTGCCGCCGCGCCACAGCGGCGTGCCGCTGCTCACCCGCCGGCTGATCGACTACGCCCACAGCCTCGGCGTCGCCACCGTCGCGTGGACGATCGACGAGCCCGCCGAGATGCGCGAGCTGTGCGAGCGCGGCGTCGACGGCATCATCACCGACCGACCGCACGTGCTGCTCGACGTGCTGGGCGACCACGCCGCGTCGTGACTTCGTCGCTGGGCGCCCAGACGCTCGACCGCCTGATCGCCGATCTGCGGGCAGTCGTCGGCGACACGCACGTGCTGGTCGAGCCCGACACGACCGTCAGCTACGCCACCGACTGGACCGGCCGGTTCGTCGGCTCGACCCGCTGCGTGGTGCGGCCCGCGAGCAGCGCCGAAGTGAGCGCCGTGCTGACGCTGCTGTGCGACGCAGGCGTCGCGGTCGTGCCGCAAGGCGGCAACACGGGCTTGGTGGGCGGCGGCGTGCCGCTGGACGGCGAGGTGGTGCTGTCGCTGCGACGGCTGGCGAGCCTCGGCGATGTCGATTCGCTGGCGGCGCAGGCGACGTTTGGTGCGGGCGTGACGCTCGCCGACGCGCAGGCGCACGCCGCGGCCGCCGGCTTGGCGGTGGGCGTCGACCTGACGGCGCGCGGCTCGGCGACCATCGGCGGCATGGTCGCCACCAACGCGGGCGGCATCAACGTGGTGCGCTACGGCGCGATGCGCGCCCAGGTCGCGGGCGTCGAGGCGGTGCTGGCGGACGGCACGGTGCTGCGCCACCTGGCGGGCCTAGAGAAGGACAACACCGGCTACGACCTCGCCGGACTGCTCACCGGCAGCGAGGGCACGCTGGCGGTCATCACTGCGGTGCGGCTGCGGCTGCACCCGATGCTGCGCCATCGGACGACCGCGCTGTTGGCCGTCGACGACGCGCACGCCGCGGTGTCGGTCGCGGCGCAGCTGCGGCGTCTGGACGACATCTGCGCCATCGAGGCGATCTTCGGTGGCGCCATGGAGCTGGTGTGTGAGCACCTGGGTGCGCGCCCGCCGGTTGCTGCCACCTCGCCCGACGGCGTGTGGCTGCTGGTGGAGTGCGCTTCGCCGAGCCACGATCCGACCGAGGCGCTGGGCGCCGCGCTCGACGACCTGGCGCTCGACGACGGCGCGGGGCGCGTGGCGGTGGCGACCGACAGCGTCGCCGCGCAGAACTTGTGGCGCTTTCGCGAGTCGCTGACCGAGGCCGTCAACGCGGCTGGCACGCCGCACAAGCTCGACGTCACGCTGCCGCCCGGCGCGCTGGCGCGCTTCAGCGAGCAGGTGTGCGCCGTGGTCGAAGACGTGTGTGCGGGCGCTCGCACCTTCTTGTTCGGCCATCTGGGTGACGGCAACGTTCACGTGAACGTGCTAGCGCCGGCGTTGTCGTCTGCGCCCCTGCCTGATGCGGTCGACGAAGCGGTGTTGCGGCTGACCGCCGAGTGCGGCGGCAGCATCTCCGCCGAGCACGGCATCGGCACCGCCAAGCGGGCGCACCTGCACCTGGCTCGTAGCTCCGAAGAGATCGCCGCGTTCTGCGCCATCAAATCTGCGCTCGACCCGCGCCGCACGCTGAACCCGAACGTGCTGCTGCCGCCCGCCTGATGGCGCCTGCCGTGCCTCTGGCTCCGCTCGCTCCGTTCGCCACCCAGCGCAGCCGAAGCGGGATGGTCGCCAGCATCGACATGGTCGCCAGCAGCGCCGGCGTCGCGCTGATGCGAGCGGGCGGCAACGCGGTCGACGCCGCGGTGGGCGCCTCGGCGGTGCTGGCGGTGGTGGCGCAGCACACCTGCGGGATGGGCGGCGACCTGTGGGCGCTGGTGCACGTCGACGGGTCGGTGCCGCCCGCTGCGCTGAACGCGTCGGGCCGGGCGGGGTCGGGCAGTTCCGCCGACGCGCTGCGGACGAGCGGCCGCACGACGATGCCGATGCGTCACACGCCTGGCCGTCAGCCGGTGTCGGTGACGGTGCCCGGCTGCGTCGACGGGTGGACGACGCTGCACGGCAGGTTCGGCGTGCTGCCGCTGGCGGAGGTGCTGGCTCCGGCGATTGACGCGGCGCGCAACGGGTTCGCGTTGTCGGTGGGCTGCGCTGCGGCGGTCGCCGACTTGGCTGGCGTCGCGCACTCCGACGACTACACGGCTGCTGCCGCAGAAGCTGGCGCGCCGGTGCCCGGCACGTTGGTGCGCCGCTTGGGCGTCGCCGATGCGCTTGAGCAGGTCGCCACTGGCGGGCGCGACGCGTTCTATCGGGGCGACTTCGGCGAAGACGTCATCGCGCTGGGCGACGGGCTGTTCACCGCAGACGACCTGGCGCGCACCCAAGCCGACTGGGTTGAGCCGATCAGCACGACGGCGTGGAGGCACGAGGTGTTCACCACTCCTCCGAACTCACAGGGCTACGCGATCTTGGCGTCGGCCCAGTTGGCAGAGCAGCAAGCAGAGCAGCCGACTGCGCGGCTGGGCTTGCCTGGCCAACCGTCGCAGGCAAGCGACACCGGTGACGCGCGCTGGGTTCACGTGTTGGCTGAGGCGGCGAGGCAAGCCGCATACGACCGCCCCGATGTGCTGTCTGAAGTCGCCGACCCTGCTGCGCTGTTGTCTGGCGATCAGCTAGAGGCCCGGCTGGCTGCGATGAGCGCCACAGGCACGCATGCACGCCCCGAGGCGCACGGCGACGTCAGTGAGGCTGCTCGTCGTTCGACCGATGCGCCCGACACCTGCTACCTCGCGGCGGTCGACGCCAACCGCATGGGCGTGTCGCTGATCGCATCCAACGCTGCTGGTTGGGGCGCTCGCCTGTTCACGCCGACCCACCGCATCTCTCTTCACAACCGGGGCATCGGTTTCAACTTGGTGTCGGGACACCCTGCCGAGTTGGCACCGGGGCGCCGTCCGCCGCACACGCTTGCGCCGGCGTTGGTGCGGCGACCGAGCGGCGAACTCGCCGCCGTGCTGGGCACGATGGGTGGCGACGCTCAGCCGCAAGTCGTGCTGCAGCTGCTGGCGCGGCTGCTGGCTGCAAAGCAGTCGCCCGCCGATGCGGTCGCCGCTCCGAGATGGCGCTGGGCTGTGCCTGATGCCGGCGGCTTCGGCACGTGGAGCGACCCCTCACGACTGCAGCTGCTGGTGGAGGGTCACGGCGCCGAGGTGCGGGCATCGACGGGCGCGGCCGACTTGGTGTCGGCGCTGCGAGAACTGGGCCACGACGCTCGGGCCGTCGAGCCGTTCGACGCCGAGTTCGGGCACGCGCACGTGGTGACGGTCGACGCCGACGGCACGGGCGCGCTCGCTGGCGCGTCAGACCCGCGCGCTTCGGGGTCGGCGGTCGTCGGCTACTAGCACACCCGCCGCGCGCCAGCGCCGGAGTTTCCGCGCGCTCGCCCGCGTTTCGGCACGCCAGCAGCGCCGACGCGAAACCCACTTGCAAACCTCGTCGCAACGTGCCACTACTGGGCGTCGTCGAACGTCGGGCATCCCGACCGGCACTCCCCCGTTGACTACCCTCACAAGGAGGCAAACCCCATGGAAGAATTCATGGAACACATAGACACCATCATCCTCGGCCTGCTCATAATCGGCGCCGCATGGCGGATCGACCGGCGATCCGAACGCCGCACCACCGAGAGCGAACGGCGCACCACCACCCTCATCAGCGAGAGCGAGAAGCGCACGGCCCATCAAATCAGCAAGAGTGAGAAGCGCACCACCACCCTCATTCGCGAGAGTGAGAAGCGCACGAACCAGCGCATCGACAAGGTCTTGGAGGTCGTGTCGGAGGTCAAGGACGATGTCTCCGAAGTCAAAGGCGACATCGGCACCCTGAAAGAAGGCGCCGCAGCCACCGCACCCGTGCTAGAGGCACTCCAGAAGACCACCGACGAAATCAAGGACGG
>CAYRJD010000011.1:0-12391 GCA_964424585.1 uncultured Acidimicrobiales bacterium
CGAGATCGTCTCAACATCCGGGTTCGTGTAGCGAGCGCCGTTCTCCCAGCCCTCTTTGAACGCCACCACCGGCGGCACCAAATCGGTGCCCAGCACCGCACCCACGATGTTCGTCTCGGTCAGCAAGCCAGCCAGCGCGCCCGCCAGAAAGCCCGACTGATCCTCCGGGAAGATCAACCCCGCCACGTTCGGCAGCGTCTCACCCTGGAACTGATCGACCCCGATGAACAACACATCCGGGTTCGCCGCGGCAGCCGTCAGCGTCGCCTCAGCCAAGCCGAACCCGACCGTCACGATCACGTCGTAGCCGTCGTCTAAGAACAGGTTGATGTTGTCTTCGTAATCCTTCGCCTCTTCGGTTTCGATGTAGTCAGCCTCAAAACCCCAATCGAGCGACGCTTCGCGCACGCCCTCCCAAGCCGACTGGTTGAAGCTCTTGTCGTCGACTTTGCCAGTGTCGGTCACCAGGCCGACCTTGAAGCCAGCCGGGGCCATCATGTCGCCCATGTCGTCATCGGCCATGTCATCGCCCATGTCGTCATCGTGATCGCCCATGTCGTCGTCAGCCATGTCGCCGTCGTCCATGTCGTCGTCACTCGACGCGGCCGGTGCGACCGTGGTGTCGCTCGACGTGTCGTCGGCGGTGTCGTCGTCGGAGCCGCACGCGGCACCGATCAGCGCGACCGCCGCGAGCAGCAGCGGCAGTAGCAGCCACTGACGGACCGAGCGGTTCTTGGTGGACTTATTCATTGGGGCTCACCTCCTTGGTGTGTTGCGGCCAGCCTAGTTTCTAGCCGAAGCACGCCAAGCGTTCTTTGCGGTTGCGTCGCAGGCCCACCCGCTAGGACGCTCGCTGGCTAGCTGGCTCCTACTCTTCGACCAGCTCGATCAGCGTGCCGAAGCTGCCCTTCGGGTGAACGAACGCAACCGTCGTGCCGCGCGAGCCGGGCCGCGGCGCAACGTCTATCGCCCGAGCACCCGCCGCGACCATCGAGCGCAGCGCCTCCGCGCAGTCGTCGACCCGGTAGCCCACATGGTGCAGCCCCTCGCCGCGGGTCTCAAGCGACTTGGCGACCGGCGATGAGTCGCGCGTCGGCGTCAGCAGCTGGATGTAGCTGTCGGCGACAGCCAGCAGCGCCTCTTCGACGCCGTCGCTCTCGACAACCTCGCGGTGCGTCACGGTCGCGCCGAACGCGGTCTCGTAGTAGGCGATGGCGGCCTCTAGGTCGCGCACGGCGATGGCGACGTGGTCGATCTCGGTCAACAGCACGGCTTGCTCTCCCTCTGTCGGATGTGGGCTATCGGATGTGGGCCATTGGTCGTTGGCTATTGGGCGGCGGCGGCGCGCCGGGCGGCGTGACGAGCGAACAGCGTGATGCCGTCTTCGCCGATGCGCTCGCGCTTGTCGGCGTCGGTGATGCCTCGCCCCGGCTCGGGCGACAAACACAGCACGCCGAGCTTGCCTTCGTGGAGGTTCTTGTGAACCTGCCACGCCGCCTCGCCGGTGTCGTCGAGCGTGTAGGTGTGGGACAAGATCGGGTGGATCGCGCCGGAGTCGATCAGCCGGTTCATCGCCCACGCCTCGGCGTAGTTCGCGAAGTGGCTGGAGATGATCTGCTTGAGGCGCATCCACAGGTGCCGGTTGTCGTACTCGATCATGTAGCCGGTCGTCGCCGCGCACGTCACGATGCGTCCGCCGCGCTTGGTGACGAACACCGACGCGCCCATCGTCGACCGGCCCGGATGCTCGAACACGATGTCGGGGTCTTGCCCGATCATCGACCGCACCTTCTTGCCCAGCCGGCGCCACTCGCTCTCGTCTTGGGTGTGCTCGTCGCTCCAGAAGCGGTAGTTCTCGGCCGAGCGATCGATGACGTGCTCGACGCCCAGCTCAGCCAGCAGCTCGACCTTGTCGGGCGAGCTGACCACGCCGACCGGCACGCCGCCGCCGTTCAGCACGAGCTGGCACGCGTAGCCGCCCAACCCGCCGGTCGCGCCCCAGATCAGCACCGCCTCGCCCTGACGCATGCGCGCCGCGTTGTTGCCGGCCAGCATCCGGTACGACGTCGCCGCGCACAGCGCGTTGACGGCGGCCTCTTCCCAGGTGAGGTGCGCGGGCTTGGGCATCAGCTGGTTAGCTCGCACGATCGACAGGTCGGCCAGGCCGCCGAAGTTGGTCTCGAAGCCCCAAATGCGCTGGTTGGATGCCAGCATCGAGTCTTCGTGCCCGGCTGGGTCTTGGTCGTCGACGTAGTTGCAGTGCACGACGACACGGTCGCCGGGCTTCGCGTTGCGCACCGCCGAGCCGCACTTGAGCACGACGCCCGACGCGTCAGAGCCGAGCACGTGGTAGTCGAGCGCGTGTCGCGCGCCCCACGTGCTCTCGCGGCCGAGACGGTCGAGAAACCCGAACGTCGGCAGCGGCTCGAAGATCGACGTCCACACGGTGTTGAAGTTGATCGAGCTTGCCATCACCGCGAGGTAGACCTCATCGGGCGCGAGCTGCGGCGTCGCTACCTCGGCGACGTGGACCGCCTTGCGCGGGTCTTTATCGCCTGACGCCACGCCCTCGAACATGTGCTCGTCGTCGCGCTGCACGTATGCGGCCCGGAACGACTCGGGAATGTCGAGGTTGGCGATGGTGTCGGCGTCGGCGTCGCCTTCGATCGCTTCAAGAATGTGGCCCATGCCGTTTGTCACCGCACGGACGCTACCGCTCAGTAGGTCGAGCCGAACTCCGCGCAGGTCAGCTCGACCGGGCGAGAATGCTTGCTGAGCGCGTCGCGCAGCGTGAGCTCGACGTCAATCAGGTATCGCTCGGTGGTCAGCAGAAAGACGATGTCTGCCGCCGCGAGGTCGATGAGGTGGATGAAGGGCTCCGCCTCGAGCGCGAGCAGCTCGACGACCGACTGACCCGCGCCGACGACCGCGAGGGCGTGACCCTTCGCGTCGGTGAACACGGCAGCGATCTCGCGGTCACAGGAGTACTGCGCCCAGCTGCTAGTGCTGGCAGCGCCGTCGACCTGACGCAGCAGGTCTTCTTGCGCTTTGCGGGCCAGCACCTCCGCCTGGCTGATGCTGCGCACCAGCGCCGGCGGATTCTGCGGCGGCAAGCTCACGCAGATCGCGCGTGATGGTTCGGGTGGCGGACCCTCGGTCCGCCGCTGCTCGAGGTATTCCTCGAATGACATAACGACCTCCTTGTGTTGTCGTCATGCCAGTGGAACAAAAAATCGCGACAATTAGCAAGTGGGTTTTTGTCAGGTCGTCGTTGACACCGGCTGGCGGTTCTCAAACGCGTTCGCGAGGGTGATTTCATCGGCGTGCTCAAGCTCGCCACCTGCGGGCAAGCCGCGCGCGAGCCGGGTGATGGTCAGCCCGAGCGGCTCGAACTGCCGCGCCAGATAGAGGGCCGTCGTGTCGCCTTCGACGTTCGGGTTGGTGCAGAGCACAAGCTCGGTGACTGACTCGGGTTCGATGCGCGCGAGCAGCTCGCGGATGCGCAGCTGGTCGGGGCCGATGCCGTCCAGCGGGTTGAGCGCGCCTCCTAGCACGTGGAAGCGTCCGCCGAAGCCGACTTTTGAAATCGCCGCGACGTCGTGCGGCTCTTGAACGACGCAGATCACGCCGGTTGCGCGCGCCGGGTTCGCGCACAGCGAGCACGGGTTGCGCTCGGCGATGTTGAAGCACACCCCGCAGCGTCCGATTTCGTCGCGCGCTCCGCTGATGGCGACGACGAGCGCACTGACCCGTTCGGCTGACTGGTTCAGCAGGTAGAACGCGATGCGCTGCGCGCTCTTCGGACCGATGCCGGGCAGCTTCGACAGCTCGGCGATGAGGACTTCGATGGGTTCGTCGTAGGTAGCCAACGGCCGCGCTCTAGTGCTCGACCTCGACGACGCCCGGGAAAGTTCGCTTGAGCTCGTCGACCGCCCGCTCTTCTGCAACCGACGTTGGCGCGGCCTGCGCGGGTGCGCCGTTCGCCGACACGACCTCGACGGTCGCCGCTCGGTCGAACTCGTCGCTCAGCGCGGCGACGAGCGCGGGCGCGTTCGCCTGCGCGCTCGCGAGCGGCGGGCCCACCGAGAGCTGCACGGTGACCTGGCTGCCGCTCAGGCCGACCACGGAAGAACCGGCGAACAGCCCTTTCACGCTCGGTCGCAGCCTGTCAAGCACCGAACTCCAGCGCGACCGAACCGCCTCGACGTCAAAGGCTGCTGGCGGGGGTTGCTGGGTGGGCGCTGGCACGGGTTGCTCGGCTGACGCAGGCGCGGGCTGCTGCGCTGGCGCCGTGGCCTGCTCACGCGACGCAGACCGGTTGGCCGACGTGGGCTGACCGAGCTTGCTTCTCGCTCGTGCGATCTCCGCAGCCGCTACGCCTGAGTCGGTGTCTACTGAGCTTCCCGCCGAGCTGTTCGGTTGCGGGCCGGGCGCCGCGGCTGGTGCGGTGCCCTGAGCTGTGCTCGGCGCTGTGCTCGGCGCCGCGCTCGGTGCAGACGTCTCACCGCTCATGCGCGCCAGCACCGACACCACCGCGGTCTCGAGCGTCAACCGGCGGTCGGTCGACTGCGGCATCTGCGACAACGCTTCGCCCAACCGCTCGAGCGCGAACACGTTCGCCCGCAGTCCCATCTGCGTCGAAAGCTCGCGCAGCTCGCCTACCTGCTCCGCCAGCATTCCCAGCGGAGTCACGTCGTGCGCCGCGAGGTACATGTCTCGCAGCCGGGCCGTCGCACGCTCAGCTAAGTCGCGCGGGTCGCCGCCAGCGCCCACCGCCTCGGCTATCGCGCCGAGCGAGCCAGCGAGGTCGCCGCCTGCCATCGACGCAACCAACCCAAGCGCGTCTGGCCGGTCGCCGATGAACCCGCCAGCCGTTATCGCTTGATCGAGTCCCGACAGCGCGTCGCGCACCGAACCAGCCGCCCGCTCGACGACCGCGCCCAGCAGCTCATCTGACACATCTAGCTCGGCTCGCTGCGCTACGTCGCGCAGGTGCTCGGCGAGCGTCGCGGCGCCGACGAGCGACAGCTCGATGTGCTGAGTTCGGCTGCGGATGGTGTCGAGCACCTTCTGCGGATCGGTGGTCGCCAAGATGAACACGACGTGCGGCGGCGGCTCTTCCAGCGTCTTGAGCAGCGCGTTGGAGGCCGCCATCGTCAGCATGTGCACCTCATCGAGCAGGTACACCTTGCGGCGCCCGCCGGTCGCGAGACCGGCCCGCTCGACCAGCTCGCGAACGTCGTTAACCGAGTTGTGCGAGGCGGCGTCGATCTCGATCAAGTCCATCGACGATCCGTCTTCGACTGCGACGCATCGCTGGCACTCGCCGCACGGCTCGCCGTCAGCGCCCAGCGCGGTGCAGTTGAGCGCCTTCGCCAGCACTCGAGCGGTCGACGTCTTGCCGGTGCCGCGCGGCCCTGACAGCAGATAGGCGTGCCCGACGCGGTCGTTGACCACCGCGTTGCGCAGCGCCGCGACCAGATGCTCTTGTCCGACGACGTCGGCGAACCGCTGCGGACGGAAGCGGCGGTAGAGCGACTGGTAGGCCATCGCAGCGCACACTAGCCAGGCACCGCCGCACCGCTTTCGTTCATGTCTGCCGGCGCGGTTACCCTCTCGCTCGTCGTCGCTCCACGTGGCGGTCGGGTCCTGTGCAACAGCGGCCCGTGAACCGGGTCAGGGTCGGAAGGCAGCAGCCCTCAGCGGCAACCGCCGTGTGCCGCAGACAGCCTGACCGCCTCGTGGAGCGACGGCCACCTCAAAAAGAGGGAGACAAGAGGAGAGTTGCCAGAGTGGACGAATGGGCTCGCTTGGAAAGCGTGTGAGGCTTAGCGGCCTCCGTGGGTTCGAATCCCACACTCTCCGCGTGACAGCCGACGAACGAGCCGCGTGAGCGCCGACGAAGACGCGATGCGCCTGGCGCTCGCGCAGGCGCGAGTCGCGCAGGATGGCGAAGAGGTGCCCGTCGGCGCGGTGGTGCTCAAGCACGGCGAGCTGCTCGCCAGCCGGCACAACGAGCGGCAGCGCACCGGCGACCCGACCGCGCACGCCGAGGTGCTGGCGCTGCGCGACGCGGCGGCGGCGATCGGCACCTGGCGGCTCGACGGCACCACCGTCGTCACCACGCTTGAGCCGTGCCTGATGTGCGCGGGAGCGATCTTGGCAAGCCGCGCCGAGCGCGTCGTGTTCGGCGCGTTCGACCCGAAGGCGGGCGCGGCGCTGACGCTCTACGGCGTGCTGAGTGACCCGCGGCTCAACCATCAGTGCGAGGTGGTCGGCGGCGTGCTGGCGCGCGAGTGCGGCGCCGTGCTGTCGAACTTTTTCAGCGCCCGCCGCTAGGCGAGGTCGCCGTTAGGCGCGCCAACTCGCGGGCCGCCACTGCGGAAGGTGTGGGATTCGAACCCACGGTGGCTACGAGAGCCACAACGGTTTTCGAGACCGTCCCATTCGTCCGCTCTGGCAACCTTCCGTCCGCCAGGGTAACGAGGGCTAGGTGGGTGGCTCTGCGAGGTCGGAAAGGTCGCCTCCGCGAGCGGCGAGTTCGAGTAAGGCCTGGTCGACGTCGAGCACTTCGATCACCTCGATGTAGTCGCCGACGATCTCTTGCGCCTCTTCTAGCTGCCCGAGCGGCACCAGCATCAAATCCGCGCCGGCGCGCAACGCCGTGTGCGCCTTCATCGCGACGCCGCCCACCGGCAGCACCCACCCCTCGGCCGAGATGGCGCCGGTCGCGACCACGTTGAGGTCGCCGACGACGTCGCCGGGGGTCAACGCTTCGAGCACTGCGAGCGTCATCGCCAGTCCGGCCGACGGGCCGCCGATGTTCGACTGGTTGAGCGAAACACTGATCGGCAAGTCTGCGACGACGTCGACGAAGGTGAACACCGAGACGCCCAGAAAACCGGCACCGTCGTCTTCGTCCAGCGTCACGCTGATGGTGGCGTACCTCTGGTCGGGCTCGAGGTCTTCTTGGTTGACGGGAAACACCACCATCTCGACGGTTGTGCCTGGCTCGTAGCTGCGAATCGTCTGCGCCAGTTGTGCCGCTGTGTACACGTCGTGGTCGTCGACCGTCAAGATCAAGTCGCCGCGCTCGATCAGCCCGTCCGCTGGGCTGTTGGGTGTGACCGACCTCACCAGCGCGCCCTGCGGTTCGAGCGCGTCGTAGCCCAGCCGGTCGAGCGCGACCGCCACCGCGACTTCTTCAGATTGCGACATCTGCAGGCGCCCCAGCGCGATGCGATCGTCTCGGGTGAGCCCGCCCAGAACTTGCTCGGTGCTGCGCACCTCAACCGAGCTGTCGAGCCAGCCGAAGACGAGACGCGCGAGCGACGGCCCGTAGTTGCTGCGGACCGTCACCAGGTTGACCTCGCCGCTCGCCTCGTAGGTCTCCCCGCCTTCTATCTCCAGCCATCGGTTGGCCTGCGCGACCTGGCCCGGCGAGGTCAGCACGCAACCTTCGAGACGGAACAGCACGCCGAACGCGAACAGCCCCATCGCCATGACCACCCCCGCGAGGGTGGCCCACTGGTTTCCATTTAGCCGCCATCGACGGGTTGGTGCTGCGTCTATCACAGGTCGCTTAGCGTGCCGTCGATGGTCGCACCTTCGGCGCGCTCTCGCCGCCAGCCACACACGGCGTGGGTCGTGCTGCGCGCGGTGCTGCGGCGCGTGGGGGCCGTGCTCGGGCTCGGAGCGATCACCACCGTGTGGGCAGCGTTGCTGGTGCTGGTGGCGCTGGGGCTCGCGTTCGCAGCGCTGGTGATGCTGCAGGCGGTCATTGGGTGATCGGGCATTGGGTGATCGGGCCGTGCTGGCTCACAGGCGCGACCAATTTTCTAACGCTCGTCCGGCTCCCAGCACGACCGTTTCGAGCGGCGAGTCGGTGCGCACCACGGGGACGCCGACCTCTTCTTCGAGCAGACGGTCGAAGCCGCGCAGCAAGCTGCCGCCGCCCACGAGTCGGATGCCGACGTTGATGAGGTCTTGACTCAGCTCGGGTGGCGCCTGGCTGATGCACTCGACGACCGACCGGACGATCACTCGCACCGGACCGGAGATCGCGGCTCGCACTTCGTCGGGCGACAGCACCACCTCGCGCGGCAGGCCGCTCTGAGTGTCGCGTCCCTTCACGAGGCAGTCGTGGTCGTCGTTGATCGGCCACGCCGAGCCGATCTGAATTTTGACCTGCTCGGCGGTGCGGTCACCTACTGCGAGGTTGCGGTACGTCTTCATGTGTTGCTGGAGCGACTCGTCGATGTCGAAACTTCCGATCCGCTCCGCCTTCGACGCAACCACGCCGCCCAGCGACACCATCGCGGCTTGGGCTGTGCCGCCGCCGACGTCGACCACCATCGTGCCGATCGGCTCGCTGATCGGCAGGCCCGATCCGATGGCAGCGGCCAGCGGCTGGTCGATCAGGCGGACTTCGGCGACGCCCGCACCGGTCGCTGCGTCGACCACCGCTCGACGTTCGAGCGGCGTGATGACCGACGGCACGCACACCGCGAGCCGCGTCTTGCCGAACCGGCCCACGCCGACGGCTCGCAGGATGAGGCGGATCATCTGCTGGGTCGAGTCGAAGTCTTCGATGGCGCCGTGACGCAGCGGACGGTCGGCGACGATGTTCGCCGGGGTGCGTCCGATCATGTGCCAGGCCTCGGTGCCGATGGCGAGCACCGTCTTGTTGAGCCGGTTCATCGCCAGCACCGACGGCTCGTTCAGCACGATGCCGCGGCCGCGCTCAAACACGAGCGTGTTGGCGGTGCCTAGATCAATGGCTAAGTCGCGTGCCAGCGGTCAGCCCTGTGATGTGCGTGGTGCGGGTGTCGCTCGATCACGCGGACGTGCCCTCGGGGGACGTCTGCGTCTTTGGGGCCAGCGAGCGCCTCTTTGCGTTTGGCGAAGTCTTCGATGCCGTGGTTCCAGCGTGGGCGCGCCAGGCGACTGCGGATGCCTATCCAGATGAGCCCAGCCAGCGCGAACAAGCCGACGATAGAGAGGAACGCCAGCGCGGTCACGTCGCGCTCGCTGCGACGGCGACCGGCTCTATGTCGGCTGCCGCGAGCCCCCAGTCGGTGCCGCCGTCGTGGTGCTCGCGCTTCCAGATCGGCACCGCCGCTTTGAGCGTGTCGATGCCGAACCGGGCTGCGGCGAACGCGTCTTTTCGGTGCGGCGCTGATGCCGCCACGACGACCGACGACTCGCCGAGGGCAACCGGGCCGACGCGATGGAGCAGCACGAGCTTGCCGAGTGAGCGCCAGCGGGCGCGCATCTGCGCAGCGATCTCGGCGAGCTTGGGTTCGACCTGCTCTTCGTAGGCCTCGTAGTCGATGAGGGTCACGCCGGTGCGCTCGCCTGCGTGGTCGCGCACGGTGCCGCTGAACAGCACGACCGCGCCGCAGGCTTCGTCGACGCAGTGCTCGTACGCCGCTGCGATCGGCAGCGGCGTGTGCAGCAGGCCGAGCCAGTCGGTGTCGCCTGTGCGCTCGACCGGTCGTCGGCCGGCGCTCGCCATGACGGCTTGGGTTGCAGAGGGTTCGCCCACGAACGCATCAGGTTACGCCGCGCGTTCGCGCTCTATCTCCGGGCGAGCCTTGGGCGAGAGATTTCAGGCTTTTCTAATGGTCGCGTTTCGCGTCGTAGCTACCCTGTGGCGCATGACATCGGATGTGCCTATCTCTCCGTTCAATGCCTCACGACGCCCGTCGGTTGGCCGTGACACACGGTCGCGCGGATGGGGCCTGGTGGCGGCTGGCTTGCTGCTGGGCCTTGCGCTCGCGGCGACGTTGGTCGGACTGGGGACGCTGCTAGATGACAACACCGAGGCAGTAGTGGTCGTCGACGGGCCGCCGCCTGCGTCGCGCGGCGTCGCCACCGTGCTCGACGTCGCTGCTGACGTGCCTACGTTCATTCCGGTCGACGACGTTGCTGTCGACGACGTCTTCCTCGATGAGTCGGGCTTCATCGTGCCTGCTCCGTCTATCGCGGACATCGTCGACACGCTGCGGCCGAGCGTGGTGCAGGTGATGGTGCAGCGCACCGTCGACGACGGCCAGCGGCTGCTGAGTGTTAACGGCGGCTCGGGCGTGGTCATCTCGGCCGACGGTCACACCATTACCAACCACCACGTCGTCGAGAACGCGAACGAGTTCGCTGTGCTGACCGCCGATGGCATTCGCTTGGAAGCCGAGCTGGTCGGCTTTGACGCTCTCACCGACATCGCCGTGCTCAAGGTCGACCCGGTGCCGCAGTTTGGCAGCGACCGCCGGCGCCAAGAGTTTCATCCCGCAACGTTCGGAACCACCGTTGGCCTGCGACAGGGCGAGACCGCCATCGCCATCGGCTACCCGTCTTCAATCGAGGGCGAGTCGACCGTGAGCGTGGGGGTGGTCAGCGCCCGAAACCGGGCGCTTGCTCCTGAGGACTCCGGCCCGCTGCTCGACCTGCTACAGACCGATGCCGAAATCTCGCCTGGCTCCTCAGGGGGTGGGTTGTTTGATGAGTCTGGTCAACTGATCGGCATCACGACGCTGGTTCGCAGGACCGAGTTCGGGCTCGCGGGGCTGGGGTTCGCCGTGCCGGTTGAAATCGCGCAAGACTCCGCGCAGGACATCATCGAGACCGGTGAGGCGCAGCACGGCTGGATCGGCATTCACGGCCGGACGAACGCCGACCACGAGGCGAACTTGTGCGGCTACGGCAATGCAGTGGAGATCACTGCGGTCACGGCAGGCGGTCCGGCTGCTGACGCCGGCTTGGAAGTCGACGACCTCATCGTTGCTGTCAACGACAAGCACGTCGAGCATATGAACCAGCTGGTGCGCGACATCCGCCTGTTCGACCCAGGCGACCAAGTGACCGTGCACGTCTGTCGTGGCGGCTCGCTGCTGAGCCTGCCGCTGACGCTCGGAACTCGCGACGCAACCTTGACCTAGCACCAGCGGCCTGCACAGTTGCCGGTGGGCCCTGCGTTGTTGTCAGTGGCCCCTATGTTGTTGCTGGTTGGCCCGGCGCTGCGACGATGCTGCGCACTTCGGCTATCATCGAACTCCGTGATCGCGCTCAAGAACATGGGCGCAATTCCGTCCGTCGCGCAGTTTAGCGTTGAGTATACGTTTGGTTCACAGTCAAAGACAGTGACGCACTCTGGCTTATTTCAACTAGTCACCGGCGTCACCTTGCTTGCAAGATGGGAGCACCGGCGTGATGTAGCGCTATCACGCCGATGATGTGACATTGGCACTTGAAACTGCTAGCAGCATCTACGAAGAGCGTCTGATAGAAGGAAGCAAGGAAGCATAGCTGCTGGCAGCGGTTTGACGCTCAGCTATCTCAACGATGTGTTCAGCATTGAGGATGCACCGATACGGCCGCCTGCGATCGACCGCATCGTGAACCGAGAGACCACTGCGCTTTCTGCGGCTGCCCCGAACGCATCTTTTCGTGCCGGTGAGCCAACACGGAGTGGCCGATGCAACTCATGGATGCCTCGCGCCGGGGCGCGGTGCGTTCGTCCCAGCGGCCATGGTGGCCCGCATCGCAGCCGCTAGACGCGACCGGGCGTGGCACCACCTCGTGTGCTGTCGACGGGCGTCGCTGATGTTTTGTGTGCGACGCCCGCCAGCGCGCGTCCCGACGGGTTCGGTCGCTGCTGCGGACGCACTCTTACTCTTGACGTTCGGTTTGTCGTTTCGACCACAAGGAGTGTCTTGATGAACCTGTCTACTGAAATGAAGAGCGCGGCTGCGCTGCGCCCAGCCGCTCGTGTTTGGCGCGCCGGCCTGCGGCCGGCGCGCTTGTTGTTCGCTGCGGCGGTCGGCGTGGTTGCGACGTGGAGCGTGCCGCTCGTGGCCGCGGGCACGCCATCCGCCGCCCACACGTCGCACCTGTCCGTGTCGCAGTCTGAGGCAGCCGTAACCCTCGTTGGCAGCACCACGCTCAGCACCACCGCGGTCGCGCCAGCAGCGCCGCCGCTACCCGCGCAGCCGACCGTCACCGAAGGCGCGACGAACGCTCAGGGCGAGCGTCTGCTGGCGGGCGCTGACCGCTACGCCACCGCCGTGCTGCTGGCCGAGGTGCCGCTCGACACCGGCGAAGCCCGCACCGACGATCTCATCGTCGTGTCTGGTGAGAGCTTGGTCGACGCGGTGTCGGCGGTGTCGGTTGCCGCGAGCCGTGACGCAGCGATTGTGCTGACCGCAACCGACGCGGTGCCTGCGGTGGTGGCCGAGTTCATCGCGGAGCGTGGCTTCGACCGGGTGACCGTCGGCGGCGGCACCGCAGCCGTGAGCGACACGACCGCCGACGCGCTCGCCGCGCTGACCGGCGACGCGAACGACGACACGTCCAACGGCGCGTCGGACGGCAGGTCGAGCGACGTCTCGAGTGT